>NZ_JBSFXG010000016.1:0-200644 GCF_053595235.1 Streptomyces sp. NPDC002520
CGGGGGGCGGCCGGCGGCCGCCCCCACCCCTCTCACGAACCCGGCACGCGGGTCAGGAACCCAGCACCTTCTCCAGCGAGCCCAGCGCCGAGTGCAGTTCGTCGGCGGTGATGGTCAGCGGGGGAGCGATGCGGATCGTGGAACCGTGGGTGTCCTTGACCAGGACCCCCTCGCGCATCAGCCGCTCGCTGATCTCCCGGCCGGTGCCCAGGGCCGGGTCGACGTCGACGCCCGCCCACAGGCCGCGCGCCCGGAACCCGGTCACGCCCTTGCCGAGCAGCGTGGTCAGGCCGCCGCGCAGGATCACGCCCAGCTCGGTGGCGCGGCGCTGGAACTCACCGGTCTCCAGCAGCTCGACCACCGCCGTGCCGACCGCCGCCGCCAGTGGGTTGCCGCCGAACGTGGAGCCGTGCTCGCCCGGGTGCAGCACCTGCATGACCTCGCGCCGGGCCACCACCGCCGACACCGGCACGATGCCGCCGCCGAGCGCCTTGCCGAGCAGCAGCACGTCCGGGACGACGTCCTCGTGCTCGACGGCGAGGGTACGGCCGGTGCGGCCGAGGCCGGACTGGATCTCGTCCGCGATGAACAGGCAGCCCTTGCGGCGGGTCAGCTCACGGACGCCGGCGAGGTAGCCCTCGTCCGGGATGATCACGCCGGCCTCGCCCTGGATGGGCTCGATCAGTACCGCGGCCGTGGTCTCGTCGACCGCCTCCTCCAGCGCGGCCAGGTCGTTGTACGGCACGACCCGGAAACCGGGGGTGAAGGGGCCGAACCCGGCACGGGCCGTCTCGTCCGTGGAGAAGCTGACGATGGTCGTCGTACGGCCGTGGAAGTTGTCCGCCGCGACCACGATCGTCGCCCGGTCGGCCGGGACGCCCTTCACGTCGTACGCCCACTTGCGGGCCAGCTTGATGCCGCTCTCCACCGCCTCGGCGCCGGTGTTCATCGGCAGCACCATGTCCAGGCCGGTCAGTGCCGCGAGCCGCTCGGCGAACTCGGCGAGCCGGTCGTTGTGGAAGGCGCGGGAGGTGAGGGTCAGCCGGTCCAGCTGGCGGTGCGCGGCCTCGATCAGGGCGGGGTGCCGGTGGCCGAAGTTCAGTGCCGAGTAGCCCGCCAGCATGTCCAGGTAGCGGCGGCCCTCGACGTCCTCCACCCAGGTGCCCTCCGCCCGCGCCACCACCACGGGCAGGGGGTGGTAGTTGTGCGCGAGTACCGGCTCCTCCGCCCGGATCAGGTCGTCGGACGTGCGCGAGTGCGCGGGTGCGGTCATCAGCGGATCTCCTGGGTGCAGCACTTGATGCCTCCGCCGGCCTTGTGGAACTCCGACAGGTCGACGGGGACGGGGTCGTAACCGTGGTCGGCCAGGCGCGCGGCCAGCACCTCGGCCTGGGGTGCGATGAAGACGTGCCGGCCGTCCGACACGGAGTTGAGCCCGAACGCCATCGCGTCGTCGCGGGTGGCGAGCACCGCGTCCGGGAACAGGCGCTGGAGCACCTCCCGGCTGCCCTCCGAGAAGGCCTCCGGGTAGTAGGCGACGTTGTCGTCGTCGAGTACGAACAGCGCCGTGTCCAGGTGGTAGAAGTACGGGTCCACCAGCGTCAGCCCGATCACCGGGTGGCCGAGGAACTCCTGCGCCTCCCGGTGGGCCTCGCGGGTGGTGCGGAAACCGGTGCCCGCCAGCACGTACCTGCCGGTCCACACCAGGTCGCCCTCGCCCTCGGTCACCGCCTCGGGGCGGTACACGTCGTAGCCCGCCGCCTTGAACCAGGTGTCGTAGTGGACGGACTCGGGGCGCCGCTCCGCCGCGTGGAACAGGGAGCCGAAGACCCGGCCGCCGACCACGAACGCGGCGTTCGCGGAGAAGACCATGTCGGGCAGGCCCGCGACCGGGTCGACGGAGTCGACGGTGTGGCCGTGGGCGCGGTAGGCGCGGATCAGCGCCTGCCACTGCTCCTGGGCCAGGTCCACATCCACGGGTGTGTCGGGATGCATCCAGGGATTGATCGCGTACTGGACCGCGAAATGTCTGGGTTCGCAGACGAGGAAGCGCCGGGGGCGCGCCACACGACTTTCGGCCACAGAGGGTTTCCTCCGCTTATCGGTGAGTCACTTGGGGGTGAGACAACGGTAGAAAGCGGCACGGGGACTCGACAAGCAAGAAAAGCTGCGTGTGCGCGCAGCATCGTTGCGTTCTCACCTGGGACAACGCACGACCCCTGCGCGCATTCGAGGTTTGGGCGCAGGTCACTCGGGTGCGGGCTGGGTGGCGCCCGCTTCCGGGCTTTCGGGGAGAAGGTGGGACAGCACCATCACACTGATCGTCTTCCGGATGAACGGTTCCGCGCGGAACCGCTCGAGCACCTCCTCGAAGTGCTCGACATCGCGCGCCCGCACATGGAGCAGCGCGTCGGCGCCCCCGGTCACGGTCATGGCCGCCGTGATCTCCGGATGGTTGCGGACGACCTCCGCCAGGCGCCGGGGCGGGGCCGCGCCCTCGCAGTACACCTCTACGTACGCCTCCGTGCGCCAGCCGAGCGCGGACGGCTTCACGGTCGCCGTGAACCCGGTGATCACCCCGGTCTCGCGCAGCCGGTCCACGCGCCGCTTGACCGCCGTGGCCGACAGCCCGATCGCCGCGCCGATCTCGGCGAAGCTGGTTCTGGCGTTCGTCATCAGCGCGGTGATGATCTTGCGGTCGAGATCGTCGAAGGAAGGGGCCTTGCTGTTCATGCGGGAACTGTAATCAGCCCCGCTCGCGCGGCGCGCGGGCTAGGGGCCCCTATGACTGGGTCAGGACCATGGCGAGCGTCAGGAGACCCAGGACCACCCACCCGAACCACAGCCAGCCGTTGCTGCCGAGCGCGACCGTGTACGCCGTGACGAGGACGAGCCCGCCGACGGTCAGCGCCCCCATCGCCTTGGTGGAACCGTTCGTGGAACCGGGCATCGCGGCACCCTCCTCATGGTCCGTCCTCCACCATGGTGCCCCGATTCCGGCCCGAGCGGCATACCGCGGACTCAGCCCTGGCGCGCGTTGAGAGAGGCCAGATAGGCGTTGTACGCCTCCAGCTCCTTGTCACCGTCCCGGTCGGCGGCCCGGTCCTTGCGCTTGGCCTGCCGCTGTTCGGAGCCGTACCACTGGAACAGCAGCGCGATCAGCACCAGCACCGACGGGACCTCGCTGAACGCCCAGGCGATGCCGCCGGCCGCGCTCTGGTCGGAGAGCGCCTCGATGCCGAGCGAGGCGGGCGGGTGCTGGAACGTGGAGATCATCGGCTCCGACGCCATCATCAACGCGATGCCGAAGAACGCGTGGAACGGCATGCCCGCGAACAGCTCCAGCATGCGCATCAGATGACCCGGGCGCCGCGGCCCCGGGTCGACACCGATGATCGGCCAGAAGAACACCACGCCCACGGCGAGGAAGTGCACCATCATCGCGATGTGCCCGGCCCGGAACCCCATCAGGAAGTCGAACAGCGGGGTGAAGTACAGCGCGTACAGGCTCGCGATGAACATCGGGATGGTGAACGCCGGGTGGGTGATGATCCGCATGTACCGGCTGTGCAGCAGCGCCAGCAGCAGTTCCCGCGGCCCCTTGCGGCCCCGGCCGGCCGTCGGCAGCGCCCGCAGCGCCAGCGTGACCGGCGCGCCCAGCAGGATCAGGATCGGCGACAGCATGCTGATCACCATGTGCTGCACCATGTGCACGCTGAACATCACCATGCCGTAGTCGTTCAGCCCGGTGCACATCACCAGCAGGACGGTGAGCACACCGGCGACGTACGACACCGTACGGGCGACGGGCCAGCTGTCGCCCCGCCGCCGCAGCCGCACGACACCCCAGCCGTACAGGGCCAGCCCGGCCAGACAGGCGACGAGGAAGAAGGGATCCGTCGACCACTGGAGCCCCCGCCCCAGCGTGAACGGCGGCAGATCCGTCATCATGCCGTGCCCGCTGTGATCCATCCGACGGCTCCTGATTCGTGGGGGTTGTGCAAGTCTGTCCGCCCCAGACTAGAACCGCCCCCGGTCACGGCTGTGACCGGGGGCGGGTTGCCGCCGGGTGTTCCAGGCGGGTTGTTCCCGGGCGGACTACAGGACGCACTCCGCCACTACAGGACGCACTTCGCCACTACAGGACGCACTCCGCCTCGTCGTACCGCTCCGTGGGAACCGTCTTGAGCGTCTCCACGGCCTCCACCAGCGGCACCGTCACGATGTCGGTCCCGCGCAGCGCCGTCATCATGCCGAACTCACCGCGGTGCACGGCCTCCACCGCGTGCCAGCCGAAGCGCGTGGCGAGCACCCGGTCGTACGCCGTCGGCGTACCACCGCGCTGGACGTGACCGAGGATGACCGGCCGAGCCTCCTTGCCGAGCCGGTGCTCCAGCTCGACGGACAGCTGCCCGGCGATCCCCGCGAAGCGCTCGTGGCCGTAGATGTCCTTGCCGCCCTCGTCGAACTCCATGGAGCCGGGGCGCGGCTTGGCCCCCTCCGCGGCGACCACGATGGCGAACCGCTTGCCCGCCTCGAACCGCGCGCCGACCTGACGGGTCAACTCCTCGATGTCGAAGGGCCGTTCCGGCACGACGATCGCGTGGGCGCCGGCCGCCATGCCCGAGTGCAGCGCGATCCAGCCGGTGTGCCGGCCCATGACCTCCACGATCAGCACGCGCTGGTGCGACTCCGCGGTGGTCTTCAGCCGGTCGAGGGCCTCGGTGGCCACGGTGACGGCCGTGTCGAAGCCGAAGGTGACATCGGTGACGGCGATGTCGTTGTCGATGGTCTTGGGCACGCCCACGATGGGCAGCCCGCCCGCCGACAGCAGCTGGGCCGCCTTCAGCGTGCCCTCACCGCCGATCGGGATGATCGCGTCCAGACCGAGTTCCGCGACATGGCCCCGGGCCCGCTCCACTCCGTCGCGCAGATGCTCGGGGCGGACCCGGGAGGAGCCCAGGATGGTGCCGCCGCGCGCCAGGATGCCGCCCACGGCGTCGAGGTCGAGCTTCGTGTAGTCGCACTCCAGGAGGCCCTTCCAGCCGTCCCGGAAGCCGATGACCTCGTCACCGTGGTCGGCGACGGCGCGGTGCACGACGGACCGGATGACGGCGTTGAGGCCTGGGCAGTCGCCGCCGGACGTGAGGACACCAATGCGCATAGCCCGCAATACCTTCTCAACGTGGGCCGGAAAACCGGACCACGTCGTCCGGCGGATTTCCGGCCAGCCTACCGGCGTGAGGGGGTGGCGCCGTAGCGGGCGTCCGCCTGTTGGACGCGCCCGCACATGTGAGCGGACGGACCGTCAGGCGGGCCCGCTCCGGCCCTGCCGGAAAGCCCCGGCCGTGCCGGAAAGCGCTGCCGTGGTTCCGGGACGTCGCCCGCGCTACGCGGGCTGCTGCGCGGCCTCGACACGCTCGGTGCGGAGCGCCTCGTACCAGTGGTCGTCGACCGGCGGCAGCGCGTTCACGTCGAGCGCCAGCTTCAGCAGCAGGTCGGCGATCTGCGGGTTGCGCGCGAGGACCGGCCCGTGCATGTACGTGCCGAACACGGTCCCGTTGTACGCGCCCTCCGTGCCGTCCCCGGTGCCGTTGCCCCGGCCGATCTTCACCTGGGCGAGGGGGCGGGCGTTCGGGCCCACATGGGTCACACCCTGGTGGTTCTCGAAACCGGTCAGCTGGGGCAGGCCGAGCTGAGGGTCGATGTCCGCGAGGACGTCGCCGACGCACCGCTCGCCCTCGCCGCGCACCGACACCACGTCGAGCAGGCCGAGGCCCGGCTCGCGCTGTCCGAGGTCGTTGATGAACTCGTGGCCGAGGATCTGGTAGCCGGCGCACACGGAGAACACGATCGCGCCGTTCTCCACCGCCCGGTGCAGATGGCCGTCGCGGCGCAGCCGCTCGGCCGCCAGCCGCTGCGGCCGGTCCTCGCCGCCGCCGATGAGGTAGATGTCACCGGAGGTGGGGATCGGCTGGTCGCTGCGCACGTCCAGCCGGGCCACGTCCAGGCCGCGCTGGCGCGCCCGGCGCTCCACGACGAGCGCGTTGCCCTGGTCGCCGTAGGTGCTCAGCAGGTCCGGGTAGATCCACACCAGCCGCAGTTGGTTGTCGCTCATGAGGTGATCGCCCTTCGATGATCAGTTGCCGACGCGACGGCGCAGGTCCTGGAACGCGGTGTAGTTCGCGATGACCTCGATGCGTCCCGGCGGGGCCGCCTGGACGGCCTGGTCGAGGCTGTCGCAGACCTGGAACTGCTGGTTCGCGACCTCCAGGCGGACGGCGAGGTCCAGCTTACGGTCACCGAGGACGAAGATCGGGTGGCCGGTCAGCCGCGTGTAGTCGACGTCCCACAGCCACGAGGTGTCGGTGCCGTCGGCCCCGCGCGCGTTCACGGACAGGATCACCGGGGCGGGTGCCGGGTCGATCAGGGAGAACGTCTCCAGCCAGCCGGCCGGGTTCTTGGCCAGCAGCAGCCGCAGGTCGCGGCTCTGGAACTGGACGACGTCGTACCGGCCGGCGACGGCCTGCACCTGGTACATCCGCTCCAGGGCGACCTGCGGCGGCACCCCGAAGACGGCGGCGACGGCCGCGGAGCTGGCCGCGTTCGCCTTGTTGGCGCGGCCCGGCAGCTGGAGGTGGATCGGCCAGGCGGACCCGTGCGGGTCGAGGACGTGGTCGCCGGAGAGCGCCCAACTCGGCGTCGGCCGGCGGAAACCGCACTCGTTGCAGAACCAGTCGTCGCCGGGGCGCTGCATCACGCCGCCGCAGGACGGGCAGGACCAGGCGTCGTCCTTCCACATCTGCCCGGCCGCGACCCAGATCACGTTCGGGGAGGAGGAGGCGGCCCACACCACCAGCGGGTCATCGCAGTTGGCGACGATGACCGCCTTGGAGCCGGCCAGGCCCTCGCGCCAGTTCTCCGCGAGCATGCGGGTCTCGGCCGCGCGGTCCAGCTGGTCACGGGAGAGGTTCAGCAGCGCGATGCACTTCGGGCTGGTGTCCCGCGCCACACCGGCCAGGTACTTCTCGTCGACCTCGATGACGCCGAACTTCGCTTCCGAGCCGCCCGCGAGCGCGGAGGTGATGCCGGCCGGCATGTTGGCGCCCAGCGCGTTCGACACGACCGGGCCCGCGGCGCGCAGCGCCTCGGCGATCAGCCGGGTGGTCGTGGTCTTGCCGTTGGTCGCCGAGACCAGGGTCACGTCCAGGTTCTGGG
Source organism: Streptomyces sp. NPDC002520 (assembly GCF_053595235.1). Lineage (NCBI taxonomy): Bacteria > Bacillati > Actinomycetota > Actinomycetes > Kitasatosporales > Streptomycetaceae > Streptomyces > Streptomyces sp. NPDC002520. Next base: position 7,219 of record NZ_JBSFXG010000016.1, read on the forward strand.
CGAGCCGGGCGAGCAGGTCGGGGTCGAGTCTCAGCGCGACCCGGCCACCGATCACCGACCCGCTGCCGCGCCCTGCGGCGCGAGAGGCCGCAGCGACCGCCTTGCCCGCGGTCACGGCCAGCTTGGCCCGCGGCGTGAGCGGGTCCGAGTTGCCTGCCATCAGTTCTCGATCCTCCTTGCGTACGCGCCGCGCCTGGGGCCATCCGGCAACGTGGTGTGGAGCTCAGCCTATCGAGATTCATTCGCACACCCGAATCCCGGCCCACGCCTCGCGGCGGGCATGAGCTCGAACGAACCGTACCCTTGCCGCCATGCGACACGGCTCGATCCCGGGCGCCCACGGGCGCGTCCGGCCCCTTTCCCTGCTCGGTGACCCCGTTCTGCACCGGCCCTGCGAGGACGTCACCGACTTCGGCCCCGAACTCGCCGCCCTCGTGGAGAACTTGTTCGCCACCATGTACGCGGCCCAGGGGGTGGGCCTGGCCGCGAACCAGATCGGTGTCCCTTTGCGGGTGTTCGTCTACGACTGTCCAGACGACGAGGATGTGCGGCATCTCGGACATGTCGTGAATCCGCGGCTCGTGGAAGCGGACGGTGTCGTGATCCGCGGCCCGGAGGGCTGCCTGTCCCTGCCGGGTCTGGAAGCGGGCACGGAACGGTACGACCACGCGGTGGTCGAGGGCTTCACGACGACGGGGGAGCCGGTCACCGTGCACGGCACGGGATTCTTCGCGCGCTGCCTGCAGCACGAGACCGACCACGTGGAGGGCCGGGTCTACGCCGACCACCTGACGGGCCGGCGAGGGCGCAGACTGACGCGGCAGATCGAGCGGTCTTCCTGGCACCGGGGGAGCGCACTCGGCTAGGGGTGCGGGGCCGTGTTCGAGGTGCGGTCCCGCCGGCCGGGCGTGACCGGCCCCCGCCGGCCCGCGTCCGTGAGACGAGCGTCAGAACCCGGGGCCGCCGATCCTGTCCCCGGCCGCCGCGAGCCGGCCCCACAGCAGATCGGCGAGCGATCTGACCAGTTCGGCCCGGGGACACGGCCGTTCCCCGAGCCACCAGTCCCCGGCCGCGTGCATCATCCCGACGATGCCGTGGCCCCACACCCGGGCGAGCCGCTGGCTCTCCGGTCCGAGATCCAAGCGCTCCTCGATGACCTGGGCCAGTTCCTCGCCCATCCGCCGAAGCAGCGGGGCGCTGTGCTTGCCGACGTCGAAGCCGTGGTCGCCGCCCTGGCCCGCCTCCGCCGGATGCATCAGGAACCGGTACACCTGGGGCCGCGCCTCGATCGCCGCGAGGTAGGTGTCCAGGGTGGATTCGACCCGCTCGCGCCGTTCGGCCGGAGCGTCCAGCGCCGCCCGCAGGGAGTCGAGCAGTGCGTCCGTGTGCCGCTTGGCCAAGGCCGCGTAAAGACCGCCCTTGTCACCGAAGTGCCGGTAGAGGATCGGCTTGGTGATGCCCGCCTCCGCCGCGATCGCGTTCATCGACGCCTGCGGGCCGTCGCGCAGCACCACCCTGTCGGCGGCCTCCAGCAGCTCGCGCCGTCGGCGGTCGGCGGACCGCTGTTGATCGGTCCGCTGCGTGGTGTCCATGAGTTCTCCCCACCCGTGCTGGTTCGGTGACGCCTGCGCAAACTAACACTGACCTTGCCGGTGACATCGAACGGGATGCCGAGGCGTCATCAGGAGTTGACTTTTCCTACTGGTGAGTAACAGACTCGGGTTACCGCAAGTAACATCGCACGTTCCGCCGCTGGAGGGGACATGGCCGAGTTCACCATGGAGCTCAACGACGAACAGAAGGAGGTCCGGGACTGGCTGCACGGCTTCGCCGCCGACGTGATCCGCCCCGCGGCCGCCGAATGGGACGAGCGTGAGGAGACTCCCTGGCCGGTCATCCAGGAGGCCGCGAAGGTCGGCATCTACTCCCTCGACTTCTACGCGCAGCAGTTCTTCGACCCCACCGGCCTCGGTATACCGATGGCCATGGAGGAGCTGTTCTGGGGTGATGCGGGCATCGCCCTCTCCATTGTGGGCACCGGTCTGGCCGCCGTGGGCGTTCTCGCCAACGGGACCGAGGAACAGATCGGCACCTGGATCCCGCAGATGTACGGCGACCAGAACGACGTCAAGGTCGCCGCCTTCTGCTCCTCCGAGCCCGACGCCGGCTCCGACGTGGCCTCCATACGCACGCGTGCCGTCTACGACGAGGCCAAGGACGAGTGGGTGATCAACGGCACGAAGACCTGGGCGACCAACGGCGGCATCGCGGGCGTCCACGTCGTCGTCGCCTGCGTCGACCCCGAGCTGGGCTCGAAGGGCCACGCCTCCTTCATCGTCCCGCCGGGCACGGAGGGCCTCACCCAGGGCCAGAAGTTCAAGAAGCACGGCATCCGTGCCTCGCACACCGCCGAGGTCGTCCTCGACAACGTCCGCGTCCCGGGCTCCTGCCTGCTCGGCGGCAAGGAGAAGCTGGACGAGCGGCTCGCCCGGGTCCGCGAGAAGGCGAAGGCCGGCGGCGGGGTGGGGGTCCCCCCGGCCGCCGGCTGGGGGAGCGTGAAGAACGCGGCGATGGCCACGTTCGAGGCGAGCCGGCCCGCCGTGGGAGCCATGGCGCTGGGTACCGCCCGGGCCGCCTACGAGGTCGCCCTCGACTACGCGAAGACGCGCGAGCAGTTCGGGCGGCCGATCATCGACAACCAGGGCGTCGCCTTCCAGCTCGCCGACATGCGGACGCAGATCGACGCGGCGCGGCTGCTGGTGTGGCGGGCGTCGTGGATGGCCGTGAGCGGCAAGCCGTTCACCTCGGCCGAGGGGTCGATGTCGAAGCTGTTCGCCAGTGAGACGGCGAAGACGGTGACGGCGCAGGCGATTCAGATCCTGGGCGGCAACGGGTACACCCGTGAGTACCCGGTCGAGCGGATGCACCGGGACGCGGCGATCTACACGATCTTCGAGGGGACGAGCGAGATCCAGCGGCTCGTCATCGCGCGCACGTTGTCGGGGATGCCGATTCGGTAGGGCCGCGGGGAGGGAGGGGGGAACTGCGTGATGCGGGCGATCCGTTGATCGTGGCCGGTCGCGCAGTTCCCCTCGCCCCTAGGTGCTCACCTGTGCCTGAGGGGTGTCAGTTGTTCGATGTCGTACTTCACCCTCAGGGCCTCGATGGCCTCCTGGTCGGGTGGGCCGCCGCTGTCGAGGATCTCCAGGAGTTCCTCGAAGTAGAGCTCGTGATCCGGCGGCGGAGACGACTGGAAGAACATCTTCGCGGGCGTGTCCGTCGGATTCGCGAACGCGTGCGGGCAGCCGGGCGGTACGACGATGACCGTGCCAGGGGTGGCGCGGACCACCCGTTTGCCCGAACTCGACTCCCACCTCTGCCAGTTGTCAGGAGTGCGGATCAGTGGTTCGAAGGCGAGCACGTCCAGTTCGCCTTCGAGGACGTAGAACAACTCCTCACTGCGTGTGTGTACATGGGCGCCCACGTCGAACCCGGGCGGGACCTGTACCTCGAAGGTGGAGGCCATCCGCGAGTGGGTGCCCGTGACCTTGAACGTGACCCGCTGGGCCGCCGTCTCGACCACGCGTCCGTGCCCCGGGGGGACCAGCAGCCCTTCGGGCTCCGTCGTCTCCAGGAAGGGCGGTTCGGGCTGAGCCGGCGCCACTTGGCGGGCCGTGCGTCCCGCCGGCCCTTCGGGTACCGCAAGACCTTCGGTCGTCGTCATGGGTAGCTCACCACGTCACGGGCAGGGCCGCGGGCCCGCGGATCAACGCGCCCTTCCTGAAGGGCACTTGGTCCGGCGGGACGGCCAGCTTCAGCCCCGGCACCCGGTCCAGCAGCGCGTCGACCAGCAGCTCCGACTCCAGCCGGGCGAGCTGGCCGCCCGGGCAGTAGTGCGGGCCGAAGCCGAACGACACATGCGGGTTGGGGCTGCGGGAGAGGTCGATCGTCTCCGGGTCGGGGAAGACGTCCGGATCGCGGTTGGCGGCCAGATAGGACACATAGATCGCTTCGCCGGTCCGGATCCGGTGGCCTCTGATCTCCACGTCCTCCGTCGCGACCCGGGACAGGCCGACGGCGCTGCGGTGCGGGATGTACCGCAGCAGTTCGTCGATGGCCCGCGGACGCGACGGGGGATGGTGGCGGAGGTGCTCGGCCAGGTCGGGGCGGGTCATCAGCAGGTAGAACATCTGCCCGCTGTTGTTGGTGACCGCCTCGCCGCCGATCTGGAGGAGGACGGCGAGACCGACGGCCTCCTCCAGCGTCACCTCGCCCCGGCCCAGGGCGGCGCCGAGCAGCGAGGTGACGTCCTCGGCCGTGCTGCCCTCGCGCTGCCCGATGAGGTCGGCGAAGTAGGCGCCCATCTCGCGCTTGGCCTTCTCGCTGACCTCCTTGCCGTGCGCGGAGGACAGGATCATCTGGGTGCAGGTGTGCATGTCGTGCCGGTCGGCCCCCGGCACGCCCATCAGCTCGGAGATCACCGCGATGGGGAAGGGGCTGAGCACCGCATGGGTGAGGTCGGCGGGCGGCCCGCCCCGGATGAGCTCGTCCACGAGCTCGTCCAGCATGGCTCGGGCCGTGTCCCGGACCCGTTCCACGCCCTTGGCCGTGAAGGCGGGAGTGACCGCGCGGCGCAGCCGGGTGTGGTCGGGCGGGTCGAGGAGGCCGACCGCGCCCCGGTCGGGTATGAAGTGCGGGGCGAGCCGGGTGACCGGGTGGTTCATGACCGCCTCGCGGCTGAACCGGGGGTCGTTGGCCACCGCCCGTACGTCTTCGTACCGGGTGACCAGCCACGCCCAGCCCTCGCCGTTGGGCAGTGCGACGCGGACGACCGGGCCCTCGCGCATCAGCTCGCTCAGAACCGGGTCGAAGTCCGTCCCGGTGAGGTCGAGCGCCGGCCATGGCCGGATCGGCGGCTGTGCCTCGGTCCGGGTCTCGTTCTCGGCGAGAGTCTCCTCGCTCATCGTGCCGTCGCGCCGTTCTTCACCCAGCGGCCCACCGTCATCTCGGCGGTGATGCCGGGACCGAAGCCGGCCAGCAGTCCGCGAGCCTGATGCTCGGCACCGCCCTCGTCGAAGAGCCGGCGCAGTGCGTCCAGGACGACGGCGCTCGCGATGTTCCCGTACTCGGTGAGCGTGGCCCGGCTGAACCGGAAGGCCTCGGGGTCGACCTGCAGGAACTTGCTGAGGTCGTCGAGTATTCGGGGTCCGCCCGCGTGGATGATGTAGAAGTCCAGTTCCGACGCGTTCCAGCCGTGCGTGCCGGCGAGTTCCTGGAGCGCCGGGGCGAGCGGCTCCATGGTGGTCGGCACCCGCTTGTCCAGCAGGAAGTGGAAGCCGGTGTCCCGGACGTCGTACGCGATCCAGTCCTCGGTCTTGGGGATCAGGTACGAGCCGTTGCGCTCCAGGTGGACTCCCGTGCCGCCCCGGCCGCGCACCACGGCGGCCGCGATGCCGTCGCCGAACAGGCCGTTGGAGAGCAGCGAGCCGACGCCGAGGTCGGTGGGCTGGTAGCACAGCGAGCAGAACTCGCAGGCCACGATGAGTGCGTTGGCCTCCGGGTAGGCCGAACAGAAGTCGTGCGCCCGGTTGATGGCCGCACCGCCGGCCGCACAGCCCAGCTGGGCGATGGGGAGCTGCCGGGTGGTGCTCGGGAAGCCCATCTCGTTGATGAGCCACGCCGTGAGCGAGGGCATCATGAAGCCCGTGCACGACACGTAGATGAGGGCGTCGATGTCGGAGCTGAGGAGTTCGGCGTCGTCCAGCGCCTGCCGGATGACCGCCGGGACCCGGGCCTTGGCCTCCGCCTCGTAGAGCTTGTTGCGCTGCTCGAACCCGGGGTGCTTCAGGGTCTCTTCGATGGGCTGCACGATGTGCCGAGTGCGCACTCCGGTGTTCTCGATCAACCGGAGGGCGAGTGGAAGCTGCGGGTGGTCCGCGTGACGGGAGCGTGCCAGCTCCAGCGTCTCCTCCATCGTGATCACGTGTTCCGGCACGGACACCGAGGGTCTGCACAAAGTCGCCATGAGCCGTCCCTGCTTTCGCCGTCCGGCAGGCCTTTGCCCGCCGGTCAGAAGGTGGTCCATTCAGACTCACCCGCGAGGGCGACGATCTCGATTCTGATTACTCCGAATCGGGGACGACGCTGTGCTACCGGCCTCCCGTCCGCCTCCTGTTCCCGCAGGCCAAAGGCCAGTTGAGGGCATCCGGGCGGGCAACACCCAAGGGGGGCACCGGATGGTGTCGGCGTACGGCCGCCCGAGTGGGTGAGGCCGGCCCGCCCCACCCGTGCTCGAAAATGTGACCGAACCTCTACGGCGCCCCGCTGCTGTGGGCGATGCACGCCACGTCGATGCGATCGGCCAGCTTCGCCAGCTCGATGGTCAGCGCGGCGACCGTGTCCTCGTCCAGCCCCTGCTCCCCGTCCTCGACGAGATGCAGCCACCGGACCCCCACCGTGCGCAGCAACTTGCTGACGTCGGCCGCAGCCACCTGCAGGACCCCACGGTCGTCCACGATCAGGGGCAGAGTCACTTCGCGGTTCACAAACCGGATGCTAGCCGTGCGGCGCTCACGCACCCTGCCAAACCGTGGTGATGTTGCAGAACTCCCGGATTCCGTGCCCGGACAGCTCACGTCCGTAGCCCGAGCGCTTCACCCCGCCGAAGGGGAAGGCCGGATGAGAGGCCGTCATCCCGTTCACGTACACGGCCCCGGCCTCCAGGTCGTGCGCGAACCGCTCGATCTCGTTCTCGTCCCGCGTCCACACGTTCGAACTCAACCCGAACGGCGAGTCGTTGGCGATCAGGATCGCCTCGTCCAGATCGTCCACCCGGTACAGCGTGGCGACCGGGCCGAACGCCTCCTCGCGGTGGATGCGCATCTGACGGGTGATGCCCGCGAGCACCGTCGGCGGGTAGTACCAGCCCGGTCCCTCGGGACGCGCCCCGCCGCACAGCACCTCGGCCCCGCTGCGCCTGGCGTCGTCGACCAGCTCCTCCACGTCGGCCCGGCCCTGCTCGCTGGAGAGCGGCCCGACCTCGGTGTCCTCCTCCAGCGGGTCGCCGACCTTGAGCGCTTTCATGCCGGCGACGAACTTCTCGGTGAAGGCGTCGTACACGTCGGTGTGCACGATGAACCGCTTCGCGGCGATGCAGGACTGCCCGTTGTTCTGCACGCGCGCGGTCACGGCGACCTGTGCCGCCCGGTCGAGGTCGGCGGAGGGCATGACCACGTAGGGGTCGCTGCCGCCCAGCTCCAGCACCGTCTTCTTGATCATCTCGCCGGCGGTGGAGGCGACCGCGCGCCCGGCGGGCTCGCTGCCGGTGAGCGTCGCGGCCCGCACCCGCTCGTCGCGCAGGATGTCGTCGACCGCGCCCGCCCCGATCAGCAGCGTCTGGAAGGCGCCCTCCGGGAAGCCCGCCCGGTGGAACAGGTCCTCCAGGTACAGGGCGGTCTGGGGGACGTTCGAGGCGTGTTTGAGCAGGCCGACGTTGCCCGCCATCAGCGCGGGCGCGGCGAAGCGGATCACCTGCCAGAGGGGGAAGTTCCAGGGCATCACCGCGAGCACCGGGCCCAGCGGGCGGTAGCTGACCCGGACCCTGGAGGCCCCGGAGTCCCGCACGTCCGGCTCGGCCGGCGTCTCGTCGGCCAGCAGCTCCTCGGCCCGCGCCGCGTACCAGCGCATGGCCTTGGCGCACTTGGCGGCCTCCGCACGGGCCTGCTTCACCGGCTTGCCCATCTCGGTGGTCATGATCCGCGCGATCTCATGAAGGTCCTCGTCCAGGAGATCGGCGGCCTTGTTCAGGAGGCGGGCGCGCTCGCTGAACGTGGTCGTCCGATACGTGCGGAACGTGGCCTCGGCGAGCTGGAGCCGGCGCTCCAGCTCCTCTTCACCCATGGGCTCGTACGTCTTGAGCGTCTCGCCATTCACCGGGTTGACCGTCGCGATGGGCATGGCTGCCTCCCCTGGAAACGGGCTGTGTCTCGACCTTCGCGCGCGGCGCGGCCAAACGCAACGTGTGATCGCCTGTTCAGCCCGAGTACTCGGCCAGTCGGTCGAGGAACGCGGCCTGCGCGGTGACGATCAGCTCACGGGCCCGGTCCACGCCGAACCACGCCACCCGGTCCAGCTCCGGGAACTCCCGCGTCCGGCCGGAGCGCGGGGGCCACTCCATCGTGAACGTGCCGGGCGTGATCGTCTCCGGGTCCAGGTCGGCCTCGACCGCCCAGGCCGTGACGATCTTGCCGTTCGCCTGTGCGACCTCGCCCAGCGGTACGGCCTCCCCGTCGGGCGGCGCCAGCCCCAGCTCCTCCCGGAACTCCCGCCGGGCCGCCTCCCAGGCGGGCTCGTCCGGACCGTACTCGCCCTTGACCACCGTCCACGCCCCGCTCTCCTTCTGCGCGAAGAACGGGCCGCCCATGTGGCCGAGCAACACCTCCAGACCGTCGTCGGTGTGCCGGAACAACAACAGTCCCGCGCTGCGCTTCGTCGCACGCACCGTCACGGTGTGACCTCCGGGTGGGCCGCCAGCAGGGCCTCCACGGTATCGGCCTCCTCTGGGCGTTTGTCCTCGCGATAGCGGACCACGCGGGCGAAGCGGAGGGTGACGCCCGCCGGATAGCGCGAGGAGCGCTGCAGACCGTCGTAGGCGATCTCGACCACGAGTTCGGGGCGGACGGTGACCACCCGGCCGTCGTCCTCGATCGCCAGGTCCCGCAGCCTCCGCGTCTGCCAGGCGAGCATCGCGTCGGTCATGCCCTTGAAGGTCTTGCCGAGCATGGCGTAGCCGCCGCCCGGGGCGCGGGCGCCGAGGTGCAGGTTGGAGAGCCTGCCGGTGCGGCGGCCGTGGCCCCACTCGGCGGCCAGCACGACCAGGTCGAGCGTGTGCACGGGCTTGACCTTGAGCCAGGAAGCGCCGCGCCGGCCCGCGCTGTAGGGGGCGTCCAGCGCCTTGACGACCACGCCCTCGTGGCCCCGGGCCAGGGCTGCGGCGAGGAACCGTTCCGCCTCGGGGATGTGCTGCGGCCCCGCCGCCACGGTGCGGCGCACCCGCATCGGGCCGGGCACCAGATCGGCCAGCAGCGCGTGCCGCTCGCAGAACGGCAGGTCGAGCAGGTCCTGGTCGCCGATCAGGAGCGCGTCGAAGAAGACGGGCGTGACGGGCACCTCCAGGGCGGCCCTCGCCACGTCGGTCCGGGAGCCGACCCGGCCCGCCGTCTCCTGGAAAGAGCGGGGCCGGCCGTCCGCGTCGAAGGAGATCACTTCGCCGTCGAGGACGAACCGCTCGCTCGCGAGCGCCAGGGCGGCACGGGTCACTTCGGGCAGCCGGCCGGTGATGTCGTCCAGGGTCCGGGTGTGGATCCGCACCGTGCTGCCCGCCCGGTGCACCTGCACACGGATGCCGTCCAGCTTCTCCTCGACCGCGCACGGGCCGAGCTTCTCCACCGCCTCGCCGACCGAGGACGCGCTCTGCGCCAGCATCGGCAGCACCGGACGGCCCACGGTGAGCCGGAACCGCTCCAGCGCCCCGGGGCCCCCGGCGAGCAGCGCCCGCGCCACGGTCTGCAGCGACCCGGCGAGCATCACCGCCCGCCGCACGTCCGCCGGGTCCGCGCCGGTCGCCTCGGCGAGACCCTCCACCGCGACGGCGTCCAGGGCGCCCTGGCGGACCTCGCCGGTGAGCAGGCCGCGCAGGAAACGCTGCTCGCCCTCGGTGGCCGCGCCCATCAGCTCGCCGACGATCCGTGCCCGCTCCGCCTGCGAGCCGGGGCCGGACACCGCGCCCAGCTCGGTGAACCGGGCGTCGACCTCGCGCACGGTCAGGGACGGCTCGGCGGCCGGCGGGACCCGGCGGCTCAGCACCTTCCAGCCCACGCCGAGCCGCCCCTGGGGCAGCCGCCCCGCGAGATACGGGATGACGATCGGCACGTCCTCCGCCTCCGCGTCCCGGAACAGCTCCGCGAGCAGGGCCGTCTTGCGGGACCGGGCCGCCGTCGTGGCGACCTCCCGGGACACCTCGGCGAGCCGGGTCAGCAGCATGAGGCCATGGTGCACCGGGCACAGGGCCCCTACACCCGCACGGCCGCGTCCAGATCGGCGAAGAGCAGCTCCCCGTTGATCGCCGCCCCGGCCCGGTAGCCCCGGCTGACCGCGTTCACCACCTGTTCGGCGAAGCCGCTGGCGTTGCCCGCCGCCCACAGGCCGGGCACGCTCGTCAGGCCCCGCTCGTCGATCACCGGGTAGCCGCCGAAGGGCGTCTCGCGCATCTCGGCGCCCAGCCGGAGCAGCAGCTCGTTCTGCGGCACGGGCCGCGGGGCGGCGTAGAGCACCTCGCATTCGTGGACCGTGCCTCCCCCGGAGGGGGTATCCCCAGCCAGCCGGACCCCGGTGAGCCGGTCCTCGGCGATCACCAGCTCCGCGACCTCGCCGGGCACGACGGCGACGCCGGCGGCGGCCAGCCTGCGCAGGTCGTCGTCGGTCAGCTCCGACTGCGGGACCTGGTGCAGGAAGAGCCGCACGTCCTTGGACCACTGGGTGACCATCAGCGCCTGGTGCACGCTCAGCGGGCTCGTGGCGAGCACACCGGTCACCAGGTCGCGGACCTCCCAGCCGTGGCAGTACGGGCAGTGCACGACGTCCCGGCCGAAGCGTCCGGCCAGGCCCGGGACCGGCGGGAGCTCGTCCTTCAGACCCGTGGCCACGACCAGCTGCCGGGCCCGTACGGTCCGGCCGCTCTCGAGGACCACGGCGAAGTCCGTGACGCCTTCGTCCCTGCTCGCCCCGACGACCCGGTCACGCACCAGGTCCACGTCGTACCGGGCGACCTCCTCGCGCCCGACGGCCAGGAACTCGGCGGGTGACATGCCGTCCCGGGACAGATAGCCCTGCATGTGCGCGGACGGTGCGTTGCGCGGCTCGCCCGCGTCGACGACCAGCGTGCGACGCCGGGCCCGGCCCAGCACCAGCGCGGCGGACAGCCCGGCCGCGCCGCCCCCGACGACGACCACTTCGTACGTGTTCTTGTCAGCCATGGTGCGACGGTTGCCCAGCGCCTGCCGGATTGACAAACATATTTGCCGCTTCTGCAATATGAGCCATGAGTACCGAAGACGTACTGGTGGAAGTGGGCCCGCGACTGCGGCGGCTCCGCAAGGAGCGCGAGGTGACGCTGGCGGCGCTGTCCGAGGCCACCGGCATCTCCGTCAGCACGCTGTCCCGGCTGGAGTCCGGCCTGCGAAGGCCCAGCCTGGAGCTGCTGCTGCCCATCGCCCAGGCCCACCAGGTCCCGCTGGACGAACTGGTCGGCGCCCCGCCCGTCGGCGACCCCCGGGTGCGGGCCAGGCCCATGCAGCGGGACGGCCGCACCTTCTGGCCGCTGACCCGCCAGCCCGGCGGCCTCCAGGCATTCAAGGTCCACGAACCCAAGCGCAGGCAGGAGCCGGACCCGCGCACCCACGAGGGCTACGAGTGGCTGTACGTGCTCTCGGGGCGGCTGCGGCTGGTCCTCGGGGAGCACGACGTGGTGCTGTCGGCGGGGGAGGCGGCCGAGTTCGACACGCGGGTGCCGCACTGGTTCGGGTCGACGGGGGAGGGGCCCGTGGAGTTCCTGAGCCTGTTCGGGGCGCAGGGGGAGCGGATGCATGTGCGGGCGCGGCCGGCGCGGCGTGGGCAGGCCGGCTGACGCCCACTGTTCCCTCAATGCGAAGCGACCGCTTAGTATGCCGTCGAGCCGTCGAGCCCGGTCAGACGACGCAGTCCAGTCCCGTGGAGGCCCCGCATGCAGGCATGGCAAGTGCACGAGAACGGCGAGCCGAGCGAGGTGATGCGTCTCGTGGACGTGGAGCGGCCCACGCCCGGCGACGGACAGGTGCTGCTGCGCGTGCGCGCCGCCAACGTCAACTTCCCGGACGCCCTGCTGTGCCGGGGCCAGTACCAGGTGCGGCCGCCGCTGCCCTTCACGCCCGGCGTGGAGATCTGCGGCGAGACCGAGGACGGCCGCCGGGTGATCGCCAACCCCGCGCTGCCGTACGGCGGCTTCGCCGAGTACGCCGTCGCCGACGCCCGCGCCCTGCTGCCCGCGCCCGAGTCGCTGGACGACGCCGAGGCCGCCGCGCTGCACATCGGCTACCAGACCGGCTGGTTCGGCCTGCACCGCCGGGCGAACCTGCGGGCGGGGGAGACCCTGCTCGTGCACGCGGCGGCCGGCGGTGTCGGCAGCGCCGCCGTCCAGCTCGGCAAGGCCGCCGGGGCCCGCGTCATCGGCGTCGTGGGAGGCGCCGGCAAGGCCGCCGTCGCCCGCGAGCTGGGCTGCGACGTGGTGGTCGACCGGCGCGCCGAGGACGTCGTCGCCGCCGTGAAGGAGGCCACCGGCGGACGCGGCGCCGATGTGATCTACGACCCGGTCGGCGGCGAGGCCTACACCCAGTCCGCCAAGGTGGTCGCCTTCGAAGGCCGCATCGTGGTCGTCGGCTTCGCCAGTGGCACCATCCCGAGCCCGGCGCTCAACCACGCGCTGGTGAAGAACTACTCGATCCTCGGCCTCCACTGGGGTCTGTACAACACCAAGAACCCCGCGCTCGTCCTGCACTGCCACGAGCAGCTCTCCGAGCTGGCCGCGCGCGGCGCGATCAGGCCGCTGCTGAGCGAGCGGGTACCGCTGGAAGGGGCCGCCGGCGCCGTGCAGCGGGTCGCCGACGGGGTGACCACCGGCCGGGTGGCCGTGCTGATGGAGAAGGGAGCCACGGCATGACGGACGCCGCAGAACTCAAGCGCCGCACCGCCGAGTTGCTCGCCGCGCACCCACCCGCGAGCACCGACCCCCTCGACTTCCTGCGGGCCCGCTTCGACGCCGGACTCGCCTGGGTGCACTACCCCGAGGGCCTCGGCGGACTCGGCGCCCCGCGCTCCCTCCAGGCCGTCGTGGACACCGAACTGCAGGCCGCCGGCGCACCCGACAACGACCCCCGGCGTATCGGCATCGGCCTCGGCATGGCCGCCCCGACCGTCCTGAGCTACGGCACCGACGAGCAGAAGCGGCGCTACCTGCGGCCGCTGTGGACGGGGGAGGAGGTCTGGTGCCAGCTGTTCAGCGAGCCGGGCGCCGGCTCCGACCTGGCCGCGCTCGGCACCCGTGCCGTCCGTGAGAGCGGGGGAGGCTGGGTGGTCGACGGGCAGAAGGTGTGGACCTCCAGTGCCCACCTCGCCCGCTGGGCCATCCTCATCGCCCGCACCGACCCGGACGTGCCCAAGCACGCGGGCATCACCTACTTCATCTGCGACATGACCGACCCGGGCGTCGAGGTGCGGCCGCTGCGGCAGATCACCGGCGAGGCCGAGTTCAACGAGGTCTTCCTCACCGGCGTCCGCATCCCCGACTCCCGCCGCCTCGGCGAGGTCGGCGACGGCTGGCGGGTCGCCCAGACCACGCTCAACAACGAACGCGTCGCCATCGGCGGCATGCGGCTGCCCCGCGAGGGCGGCATGATCGGCCCCGTCTCGAAGACCTGGCGGGAACGCCCCGAACTGCGCACCCACGACCTGCACCAGCGACTGCTCGACGTCTGGGTCGAGGCCGAGGTCTCCCGGCTCACCGCCGAGCGCCTGCGCCAGCAGCTCGTCGCCGGCCAGCCCGGCCCGGAGGGCGCCGGCATGAAGCTCGCCTTCGCCCGCCTCAATCAGAAGATCAGCGGCCTGGAGGTCGAACTGCGCGGCGAGGAGGGCCTGTTGTACGACGACTGGACCATGCGCCGCCCCGAGCTGGTCGACTTCACCGGCCGTGACGCCGGCTACCGCTACCTGCGCTCCAAGGGCAACAGCATCGAGGGCGGGACCAGCGAGATCCTGCTGAACATCGTCGCCGAGCGCGTCCTGGGCCTGCCCGCCGAGCCGCGCACCGACAAGGACGTCGCCTGGAAGGACCTCGCCCGATGAGCACGCCGAACGCGACGAACACGCCGGACGCCGCGAGCGCCGAGCGCGACCTCCTGTACTCCGAGGAGGAGGTGGCGCTGCGCGCCGCCGTCCGCGATCTGCTCACGGACCACTGCGCCGCAGCCGACGTCATCACCCGCACCGAGTCGGACGCCCCGCACGACCTCGCCCTGTGGAAGTCCCTCGCCGACGACATGGGCCTCGCGGGACTGCTGATCCCCGAGGCGCAGGGCGGCCAGGGCGCCACACACCGCGAAGTCGCCGTGGTGCTGGAGGAGTTGGGGCGAGCGGTCGCACCCGTGCCCTACCTCACCAGCGCCGTCGTGGCCACCGAGGCGCTGCTCGCCTGCGGGGACGGGGAACTGCTGGGCCGACTCGCCTCCGGGCGCACCGTCGGCGCCCTCGCGGTCGGTCTGCACACCGCCCCCGGCGCCGCCTTCCCGGTCGTGCGGCTGGAGAACGGCACCCTGCGCGGCGAGTTGACCGGCGTCGCGGACGCGGCCGCCGCCGACGTGCTGCTCGTCCCGGCCGACGACGGCGGGCTGTACGCCGTGCCCGCCGACGCGGTGACCGTCACCCCGCAGATCGCCCTGGATCTCACCCGGCCGCTCGCCACCGTCACTCTCGACGGCGCCCCGGGCCGCCGGATCGGCGACGCCGAACCCGCCGTACGACGAGCCCTGCGCGCCGCCGCCGGACTGCTCGCCTCCGAGCAACTCGGTGTCGCCGACTGGGCGCTGACCGAGACGGTCCGGTATCTGAAGGAGCGCAAGCAGTTCAACCGGCCCGTAGGCGGGTTCCAGGCGCTCAAGCACCGGCTCGCCCAGCTGTGGCTGGAAGTCGTGAACCTGCGGGCCGCCGCCCGCGCCGCCGCGGACGCGCTGGCCACCGGCGACGACGCCGACCTCACGGTGGCCGTCGCCCAGGCCTACGCCGCCCCCGTCGCCGTCCACGCCGCCGAGGAGGCGCTGCAACTGCACGGCGGGATCGGCATGACCTGGGAGCACCCCGTCCACCTGTACCTGAAGCGGGCCAAGGCCGACTCGATCGCCTACGGCACCGCAGGCGCGCACCGCTCCGCGTTGGCCGAACTGGTCGATCTTCAGGCGCCCTGACCCATGGCGCGTACAGCCCGCCCCACCTGGGGCGGGCTGTTGCGTGCCCGCCCTCCGACGAAGTGAACAAGGGAAAGCACTTCAGCCAACTCCCCATGGACAAAGGCCTGTTGGGTGACGGATGCACGCCTCAAAACCTCGGCCCCAGCCTCCTTCGCCCCGCTGATCAGCGACAACTGGACCCTGAACTTCACCTGGCAGGGCGTGGGCCCGTTCCCGGACGCCGAGCGGCGGAAGCTGCGCGGCATCACCGCCGCCGCGCACGCGCGCGGGCAGCAGATCCGGTTCTGGGCCACCCCGGACGCCGCCGGCCCCGCCCGGGACGTCCTGTGGAGCGAACTGCTCGCGGGCGGTGTCGACTACCTCAACACCGACGACCTCGGGGGCCTGGAGGCCTTCCTCGACGCCCACCCGCAGGCGTAACACCACACGATCGGGGGACACGTCAGCCGCCCGGGAAAACCCTCCGCTACGCCACACTTGCGGCCGAACGCCGCTCAAGGGGCGTGGCGGAGGAGGTTCCCGATGGCCGTTTCCATGTCCGTGGTGCTGCTGCTACTGGTCATTGCCGTGATCTTCATGCGCAACGGCGCGCTGAAGATCTCGCATGCCGTGGTCTGCATGCTGTTCGGCTTCTTCATGGCCAGCACCAGCATCGCCCCCACCATCCAGAGCGGACTCACCGCGACCGCCCAGCTGGTGGGCGGTCTGAAACCCTGAGTCAGGGGGTGGTGAAGACCCCGATGCCGTTCGGCACCGGGCGTTCGGCGCCCCCGCTCGGATGGTTGAGCACCGTCACGGCGCTCGCGCCCGACGCCCGGGAGACCATCTCCGTCGAGCCGCCGCCGTCGACGTTGAACGCGTTCGCGGCGCCGAGCCCGCGCATGGTGCCCGCCTCCTCCGCGATGGTCATCCCGCTGCGGTAGGCGACGGCCCCGTCCAGGGCGAGGAGCAGCATCTGGCGTCCGTCCCGAGTGAAGCCGACGCAGGTGCGCACGGCCGAGGTCCTGTCGTCGAGCCCTGACAGGGGCAGGCCGTCCCGCAGGACCGGGTAGCCGCCGAGCGCGAACTCGTACGGGACGTCGGACGACGCGGCCACCAGGTCGTGCGTGACCGTCACCGGGTCGCCCACCGACAGCTTGCGCAACTGCTGGGCGCCGGCCTCGCGTCCCACGAGGACCGTCGTGCCGGCGCCGATCGCCCCCCTGCCCGGGGTGTCGGCGGCCGAGACCACCCGGCCGGCCCGCACCGTCACCTCATGGGTGTCCGTGCTGCACGGCGCCGCCCGGTCGGTGTCGGTGCCGCAGGTGGCGCGGAGGCGGGACACGCTGCCCCAGCGCGCGGTGAAGGCGCCGACGGAGTTCACCGGCAGCGCGTACTGGTTGAGGCCCTTGAGCGGCAGATTCCCGTCCGGGGTGCCGGCCGAGCCCACCAGGCCGAGCCGGTCCAGCCGGGCCCGCCGGTCGGTGCCGACGCCGAACACGTCCTGTGTGGTGGTCCCCGGCGGCAGTGAGGGCCCGAACCGCTGGCCCTTGGGCACCGCCGCCTTGAGCACCTCGCCGTGCGCGATCGCCGGGCCCACGGTCGCGCCGGTGGCCTCGACGCCCGGGTGCTGGGTCTCGGTGATGTTGAAGAAGTCACCGTTCACGCCCGCGACCGCGCCGGCCGAGTCGGCCAGCTTCGAGACGGTCGCGCGGGCGGCCACCGCACCCGGATACAGCAGGTCGAGGCGGACGTGCGGATTGCCCAGCTCCACGGTGAGCAGATGGGCGTGCGCCGTGCCCGCCGCCGTCGGCACGTCGAACTGCCGGTAGGAGACGCCCGGCGCGATGTGTCTGCCCGCCGGTACGGCACCGGCCGGCGCCGCCCCCGACAGGGCGGCACCGGCCAGTGCGCCGAACGCCGTGAGAACCGTGAGAACCGATCTGCCCGCTGCGAAATGCCGTCGGCGTCGCGTCATCGCGCCCCCTGATGTCTCGTCAACTGTTTGGGAACTCGGGGGAAGTGCAGCAGACGGCGCGGTCCCGCGGGGTGGCTAGGCGTCGACTACGCGAGAACGGGTGAGAAAACGTACCCCCTCGGGTGCCTCCAGGGAGAACCCGCTCCCTCGTCCGGGTACCACGTCCACGATCAGCCGGGTGTGGCTCCACACCTCGTACTGGCTTCGCGACATCCAGAACGTCACCGGCTCCTCGACGCCGTCCACGGCGAGTTCGGCCAGCAGGACGTCGGAGCCGCCGGTGCGGAACTCGCCGTCCGGGTAGCACATCGGCGCGCTGCCGTCGCAGCAGCCACCGGACTGGTGGAACATCAGCGGGCCGTGCTCGGCGCGCAGCCTGCGCAGCAGTTCGGCGGCCTGCGGGGTGAGTTCGACGCGCGGGACTTCCTCTTCCATGGGCACCGTCCTGGCGAGCGTGGGCGTGGCGGCGTCCAGTCTCACGGCTCGTCAGCTTCGTGTCCATCAGGCGTCCTTGGCCGGCCCGGCCGACGCCCGTGGCCCTGAAACAGGTGCTCTTGTGGGGAATTACCCGTCTGTTGCCTCGGTCCCCTCCGCGCGCGTGGAAATGGTTGACGCGTCATTCAGGCGTGTCTTACGCTCCGCGCAACCATCATGACTCTTGGTCGTCCATCCGCTGTGCAGGCATTTGCATTCATTCGGACAACGAGATGGAGGCGTGCGCTCAGAGCGGCGAAATTCGACCGCGCAAGAGTCGACATCCGACATCCCTCCTCGAAGGAGGCCTCAAAGGTGAGCACTCCAAGACGGGCGGACTCGGGCGAGTCCGTGGGCGGGAAAGTGGTACGCCGCCGCTTTCTGGCAGGGGCCGGCGCCACGGGAATAGCCGCCGTCGCCAGCCAAATACCGGCCTCCGACGCGTCGGCGGCCTCCAATCGCACCGATCTCTTCTACTACTGGGAGTCCCAGCAGAAGTCACTCGGCTATTCCCAGGGCGCCCGAGTGGACGACACTGTGTGGCTGTCGGGCACCGCGGCTCTCGACAAGGACTTCAATCCTGTGTCTCCCGGCGACCTGAACGCTCAGATGGTATTCGTCTACGAGCGCATCAGGGAGAGCCTGGCCAAGTACGGCCTCGATTTCCGCCATGTCGTGCGCGAGAACATGTATGTGACTGATATGTCCGCCCTGGTCGGTGCATTGCCGTATCGGAAAAGCATCTACGCGAACGGGCCCTTCCCCACCTCCACGACCGTCCAGGTCAGTCAGCTGATCGTGCCGGGACTCGTGATCGAGATCGAGGTGACCGCCCGCCGTTAGTGACCGACGCGAGGAGGGGCGTGAAGTCCTCGGCGTGGCCGCGGACTTCGCCCGCCGGACGGGGGCGGGCGACCCGGGGTTCCTCGGCGACGGGTGAGCGGCGCGGCCCGGCCGCTCACATCGTGCCGCGCACCCGCGCCCCGCGCATCGTCAGCGTGTACAGCGCCGACGTCACGATCAGCCCCGCCGGAAGGGCGAGGTCGATGTCGCCGAGCGCGGCGGCGACCGGGCCCCTGTAGGTGGTGTCGACGCACAGCGCGGCCGCGGTGACGCCCGCGCCGAGCGACAGCACACCGGCCCAGTTGACGCCGCCGGTGTACCAGAAGGGGCTGTTCGGGGTCTCGTCGCCGAGGGCGATGCCGTCGTACCGGTTGCGGCGCAGGACGATGTCGGTGGCGTAGAGGGCCATGCTGGGGCCGAGCAGGACGACGGTCAGCTGGAGCACGTTGCCGACGGTGTCCAGGAAGTCGGACACGAGCAGGGCGTACAGGGTCAGCGAGACGGAGACGGTGCCGTCGACCAGCACGCTGCGCGAGCGCTTGATGCGCAGGCCGACGGCCTGGAGGGCGAGGCCGGCGCTGTAGGCGGTCAGCGCGTTCAGGGCGACCGTGCCCAGGATCAGCGCGAGCAGGAAGACCGGTCCGAACCAGCCGGGCAGCAGGCCCTCCAGCGCACGCTGCGGGTCGCTCATGTCGACGGCGGTCGCGGCGAACGCGCCCAGGGAGCAGACCACGGTGCCCGGCAGGAACCCGCCGAGCGCGGTCCATCCGGCCACCGCCTTCGGGGACGCGGTGCGCGGCAGGTAGCGGGAGAAGTCGGCGCTCGTGGTGTACGACAGCGGACCCGAGGCGATCAGTGCGACGCCGGCCAGCACGGTCGCCCACAGGGCGTTGCCGGTCAGCCGGTGCTCGGGGACGTAGCCGAAGTCGGTGTGCCGCACGACGACCACGGCCACCACGGCGAACACGGCCGTCAGCGCGAGCGTGATCGGCACGTAGAGCCTGACGATCGCGGAGTGGCCCCAGACGCTGATGGCCAGGGTGACCGCTGCGATGACCACGACGACGAGCGCCTTCACACCGGCGTTCACCGGCAGGCCCGTCCGCGCGACGAGGGAGAAGGCGGCGGTGGCCGCCGCGGCCAGGTTCAGCGCGAAGTAGCAGACGGAGATCGTCCAGCCGGTCACGGCATTGTTCACGCGGTTACCGAGGACGCCGTACATCGCGCGGGTGACGACCTCGCTGGGCGCGCCGGCCGCCGGTCCCGAGACCGCGAGCAGACCGGTGAGCAGCCAGAAGGCGTTGCCCACGACGATCACCGCGAGCGCCTGCCACAGGCTCAGGCCCATCAGGACCAGCGCGCCGCCGACGACCAGGCTGAGGTAGTTCACGTTGGCGGCGGCCCACACCGAGAACAGCTCGCGCGGGCGACCCCGGCGCTCGGAGTCGGGGATGTGGTCGATGCCGTGGGACTCGATGCCGCCGGAGCGCTCGGGAGCCGGGGAAGCGGCCGCGATCCCGTCGGCGGCTGTGTGGTGCGCGTCGGGATACGGGTCGTGGAGCGTGGACGCCATGAGGCCCTCCGGGAGCGGTGCGAACTGCCTGGTCGCTTATTGGGCACGTGACCAGTTGCTTATTGGTCGCACACTCAATAGCATCCCGGGTATGTCGTCAAGCGTTCAGCGAAAAAGGATCCGAAAGGACCCGGCCGCCCGGCGGGCGGAGATCGTCGACGCGGCCGCCGCCGTCGCCCTGGCCGAGGGCCTGGAGTGCGTCACCCTGCGCCGGATCGGCGAGGAGCTCGACGTGCGCCCGGGACTGATCAGTCACTACTTCCCCTCGGTCGAGGATCTCGTCGCCGAGGCCTTCGGCAGTGCCGCGACCGGCGAGCTGGACAGCCTCCTCCCGGCCGGGACCCCCGAGGAGACGCCCACACGGCGCATGGCCCGCTTCCTCGCCCGTACGTCCGGGGACGCCTTCGACACCATCAGCCGGCTGTGGATCAACGCCCGCCACCTCAGCCGCTACCGGACCGCCCTGCGCGACCGGGTCGCCGAGCAGGAAGGGGCCTGGCGCGGGCGCCTGGAGAGCCTCGTCCGGGACGGCGTCGCGGCGGGCGAGTTCCGCACCGACGACCCCCTGGTGACCGCCATCCAGATACTCGTCGTCCTCGACGGACTCGGCGCCCACGCCAACACCGCGACCCCCGACCGGCCCCCGGCCGCGAGCCGCATGGCCGTCACTCTCGCCGAGCGCGAACTCGGCCTGCCCGCCGGGGCGTTGGACCCCGCCTGCGGCTGACCCCCGTCCCGTACGACCACCGCATCACGCACGAAGGAGCCCCCGTGCCCGCCGATCTCGTCCTGCTCTCCGCCCGGCTGCTCGATCCCGGCACGGGCGGGCTCCTTCCGCACACCGCGCTCGCCGCGCAGGACGGACGGATCAGCTTCCTCGGCGACGACCGGGAGGCCCGTGCCCTCGCCGGCCCCGGCAGCACGGTCGTCGACCTGCGCGGAGCCGTGGTCACCGCCGGCTTCACCGACGGGCATCTGCATCCGGTGTCCGGCGCCGAACGGACCATGGGTGTCGACCTGTCCGGCTGCCGCGACCTGAGCGCCGTACGAGCCGCCCTCGCCGAGGCCGTGAAGTCGCTGCAGCCGGGAGCCTGGCTGCGCGGCTGGGGCCTGGACCCCAACGCCTTCGGCGGCGAGAGGGTCGGATCGGCCGCGCTCGGCCCGGTCCTGGACGGCGTACCCGCCCTCATCGACCTGTTCGACGCCCACTCGGCGCTGGCCAGCGCGCGGGCGCTGGAACTGGCCGGCGTGGACGGCCCGCGCACGTTCGACCAGGGATCCGAGATCGTCTGCGACGCCGACGGACGGCCCACCGGCCTGCTCCTGGAGGACGCGGCCTGCGAACTCGTCGAGGCCGTCGCGCCCCGGCCCACCGAGAGCGAGCTGCGGGCCCGCACCGCCGAGGTGCTGCGCGCCATGGCCGCGGCGGGCCTGACCGGCGGGCACGCCATGGACGCGAACGGCGACAGCCTCTCCGTCTACGCCGCGCTGGAGGCCGAGGACGCGCTGCCGCTGCGGCTGCGGGTCGCCCCCTGGGTCCGCCCGGAGGCCGACGACGAGGCCGTCGCCGCGCTCGCCCGGCTCCAGGGCACCGGCGGCGCGCTGTGGCGGGTCGACGGCGCCAAGCTGTTCATGGACGGCACCATCGACAACGGCACCGCCTGGCTCGAGGCCCCCGACTGCCACGGCGAGTCGGGCCACGCCTTCTGGCCCGACCCGCAGCGCTACACCGAGGTGATCGCGGCCCTCCACCGGGCCGGCGTGCCCACCGCGACCCACGCGATCGGTGACGCCGCGGTCCGCCATGTGCTCGACTCCGTCGAGAAGGCGCACGCGGAGCACCCGGCCCCCGTACGGCACCGCGTCGAGCACATCGAGACCGTGCCCGACGACACCGTGACGCGGTTCGCGCGGCTCGGCGTGGCCGCGTCCATGCAGCCCACCCACTGCTGCGAGTTCACCCGGGCCGACCACACCGACAACTGGTCGCGCCGGCTCGGCGAGGAGCGTGCCGGGCGCGCGTTCCGCTGCCGTGACCTGTGGGAGGCCGGCGCGCGGGTCGTCCTCGGCTCGGACTGGCCCATCGCTGCGTTCCCGCCGCTCCAGGTCATGGCGGGCGCCCGCCACCGCCGCCCGGCCGACCTGTCCCTGCCCCCGCACGGGCCCGAGCAGGCCCTCACCCCGCTCCAGGCGCTCCAGGGCGTCACCGTGAACGCGGCCTGGGTCGCCGGGGAGGAGGACGTCGCGGGCCGGCTCGCGGTCGGTCACCGCGCCGACCTCACGGCCCTGGCCGAGAACCCCCTGGAGGTCCCCGACACCGAGCTGGCCGACGTGCCGGTCGTGCTCACGGTGGTGGACGGCCGGCCCACGTACCGGTCCGCCGGCCTCTGACGGACGCGTCGGCACCCCGGGGAACGCCGCGCACTTGCGACGAACGCCGCCCGACCTCTGACGGGCACGGTCGAGGCCGACCTCCGTACGGTCGTGAGGCCGGCCTCGCTCGGGGCGCAAGGCCGGCCTCGGTACCTGGGGTCCGGCCTGCCGCCGGGTCAGTGCACGCTGGTGTCCGCCGTCTGCCCGGGGCTGCCCGCCGTCGTGCTTCCGGACGGGCCGGCCGCGGCCGGCGGCTCCTCCACGTCCACGTCGCTCGCCCGGACGTAGGCGAGCCGGTGGCCGAGCTGGATCTCGTAGTACTCCTCCTGCCCCTTCACCACCGGGGCCGGTGTGGTGTCGAAGGTCGACCTGTCGACGTAGGCACCGTGTACCAGGGACTGCGTCACGTACCGCTGGCCCGGGCTGAGGGTGTACGGGAGCGGCGACTGGTCCTGCTCGTCCACGCCCTCCGGATAGGCGTCCTGCTCCGGGAGCGCACGGCCGAACACCTCGACCTCGTCCAGACCCGCCTTCGGCGTCACCGTCCGGGCCCGCGCGCCGACGGCCGTCGGGTTGCCCTGCGGGTTCTTGAACCAGGCCTTGTGCCCCTGGAACCAGATCGCCGTCCACTCGTTCTGCCGGTCGGCGACCGCGAACAGCTGGCCCGCGGAGGCCCGCGACCCCAGGTCGTTGACGTCCACCGTGGAGTCTTCGCCCTCGGGGTGCCGGCCCGGGTCCTGGATGAGCGGGGCGTTTTCGGACGGCTCCGTGTACAGACGGACGGCGCTGGAGCCGTGCGGCGCGCACGGCGCACCGCTCGCGGCGCACCCCGTGAACTTGGGCTTGTTGCGGTTGTAGTCCGGCAGGATCATCACGACGTCGCTGTCCGGTCCGGCGGTGGCCCGCAGCGGCGCGCCGAGCAGGTCGAAGTAGTGCCGCCAGTCCCAGAAAGGCCCCGGGTCGTCGTGCATGTCCGGAATGGAGGACTCGGTCGGGGACGGCACGTTGTCGTGGCCGAAGACGTGCTGCCGGTCGAGCGGGATCTGGTACTTCTTCGCCAAGTACCGCACCAGCCGGGCCGAGTTCCGGTACATCTGCTCGGTGTACCAGGCGTCGGGCTGTCTGAGGAAACCTTCATGCTCGACGCCGATCGAGCGGCCGTTCACGAACTGGTTCCCGGAGTGCCAGGCCGCGTCCTTGAGCTTGACGTGCTGGGTGATCTGGCCGTCGCTGGAGCGGATGGAGTAGTGCCACGACGCCTCCTCCGGATGCTGGATGGTCTGGAGCATCGACGCCAGGGGCGCCTCGGTGTCGTGGATGACGATGGAGTCGATCTTCTGGTCCTTGGGCCGGTCGGCCACGTCGTGATTGCCGTAGGCCTCGCCGTCGTCGTACTCGACGTAGGGTGCGCTGAGCCAGGAACAGGCCAGCTCCGGCGGGCACTCCGCGTTCTTCGAGCGGGGCGCGCCCTGAGTGGCCGGAGCGTGCGCGTGCACCTGGGGGCTGGCGAGGAGAACGACGCGCTGCCCCGCGTCGGTGGTGCGGCGCGCGCCCTGGCGGATCACGTCGAAGACGTCGTTGGCGTAGGTCGTCGCCGTCGTGGTGTCGCCCGTGCCCGGGAAGCGCGAGACGGCGTCCCACCAGTCCGTCGGGTTGGCGCTGAACGGCTTGCCGAGCTGGCGCTGGGCCGCGGCGAGGAGGGCCGCGCCGCCGCGCACGTTGGACTTGTCGTCGCTGCGCAGCCGTTCGGCCGGGAGGCCGAGCAGGCTCGCGGCCCGGCGCAGGTTCGCCGCCTGGGGGGAGCTGCGCTGCTGCGCGGCGGGCGGCGGGGCGGTCGCCGCGCCGGGCAGGGTGTTCGAGTGGTGCGGCGCCTTCCGCGCCTCGGGTCTGAGATCGTCCACCAGGTGCATCGGCCCGTAGCCGCCGACGACGCTCGGGGTGCCCGGATGGGAGTCCCAGCGCGACTGCAGATAGGACACTCCCATCAGCACGCTTCGGGGCACATGGAATTCGTCCGCCGCGGCCGTGTAGTCGTCCTGCAGGCGTTCGTCGGCCGGCGCACCGACATCGCCCGATCGGTCGATCAGCAACGGCACCAGAAGCGCCGCCGAAGCGGTCACACAGATGATCCGCCGGTGCCCGCGTACGGCACTGGAGACGCGGGGGGCGACGCGTTTTCTCATACGGGTGTCTCCAACGGGGTTGGCGTGGGCAGGAACATGCGACCGGGGCACCGATGGCTGCCCGTCACGTCACCCCACGTTTCCTTGCCTCGCGCGGCCCTGCGCGCCGAGCGTCAACCGCGTGGACCAGCACCCGGGCACAGGCCACCCGGTCGGCGGCAGACCGTCCCGCCCGCCGGGGGAGGGCTCAGTCCTCCTCGACGGGGCCCGCCTGCCAGTCGGGATGCCCCGGCATCCGGGGGGTGTGCGCCCCGTACAGCCACGGCGTCAGAAAGGGCGTCAGATCCTCACCGGCCACCTCGGAGGCGAGCCTGACGAAGTCTCGGGTACCGGCCACCCGGCCCCGATAGGTGGTCACCCAGGACCGCTCGATCCGCTCGAAGGTGTCCTCGCCCACCTTCTCCCGCAGGGCGTAGAGCACCAGCGCCGAGCCGTCGTAGCGCATCTGCCGGAACAGGCTCGAAGCGGTGGGCTCGGCGGGCGCGCCGTCGTCGTGACGCCATTGGTCGTGCTGCTCGTACGCGGACCGCATCATGTCCTCCATGTCGACACCGCCGTGGGTGTCGGAGTAGAGGAGCTCGTAGAAGCGGGCGTGCCCCTCACTCAGCCACAGGTCGGACCAGCGCCGGATCGCCACGCTGTCGCCGGTCCAGTGGTGGGCGAGTTCGTGGACCAGGTTGCGTTCGGCGGCGACCCGGTCGCCCAGCAGGTCGGCGCTCGGTACGACGGACAGCGACTGCGTCTCCAGCGCCACCGGTAGGTCGGTCTCCCCGACGAGCACGCCGTACCGGCGGAACGGGTAGGGTCCGAGCCGCTGCTCCAGCCAGGCCAGATGGTCCGGGGTGAGCGAGCGGTACGCCTCGGTGTCCCCGACCAGGTCCGTCGGCACCACGTCCCGCACCGGGAGTCCGTGCGGACCCGTGCTCCGCGTCAGGGTGAACTTCCCGATGGCCAGCTGGACCAGCTGGGCGGCGAGCGGATGTTCGGAGTCGTACGTCCACCGGATCCGCCCGTCGGGCTGCCGGACGCGTTCGACGAGCCGGCCGTTCGCCGCCGCCGTCAGGCCGGCCGGCGTGGTCACGCGGAAGGTGAACGGCGCCCGCAGGCTGGGGTGGTCGTCCACCGGGAAGATCATCTTGGCGCCGTCGGGCTGCGGGGACAGCAGGGTGCCGTCGGCGGTGGGTACCCAGCCGTAGTCCTGGATGGCGTCGCTGCGATGGCGTCGCTGCGTCGGATCAGCGGTGTAGGCGACCCGGACCGTGAACGCACGCCCTCGGGCGAGGGGCCGGGCCGGCGTCACCACCAGCTCGTCACCGTCGCGCTCGGCCTTGGCCGGGGCGCCGTCCACGGTGACCGAGCGCAGCGTGTTGCCCGCGAAGTCGAGGTCGAAGCGGGACAGGGCCTGCGTGGCGGTCGCGCTGATGGTGGTGGTCGCGGGGAACGGCGTACGGGGGGCGCGCCAGTCGAAGTCCAGCGTGTAACGGCGGACCGTGTAGCCGCCGTTGCCGTCGAGCGGGAAGAGCGGGTCGCCGATGCCACGGGCGCCGGGAGCCGGAACCTCCCCGGCCGGGTGCGCGAAGGCGCCGGGGGCCGGTCGCCCGGAGCGAGCCGGCGCCCCGTCCTCACCGAACGGCACGGTGACGGCGAGGACGACGGCCCCCGCGACGCCGACCGCACCGGTCAGCGCGAGGGCCGCACGGGTCGGCCGACGGACGGCAGGCGTGTGGTCCATGACGGCACTATGTCAGCAAGATGTGATCAATGTGATGTTTGTCCGCGTTTGTACGCTCGGGTGGCGGCTGGTGCGTCGTCGGGTGTCAGGGCGCGGGCGTCAGAGCGCGGGTGTCAGTCCGTGGGTGTCAGCTTGCGTGTGTGTCAGTTCGAGGGGGCCTGCTCGTCCTTCAGTGCCTCGTTGAGGCGGACCATGTTGCCCGAGGGGTCGCGGAAGGCGCAGTCGCGGGGACCCCAGGGCTGCTCCATGGGCTCCTGCATCACCTCGGCACCGGACGCCCGCACCTTCTCGAAGGCCGCGTCGAGGTCGCCGACCCGGAAGACGATGTTCGGCAGGACACCCTTGGTGAGCAGTTCCTGCAGGGCGTCGCCGTCGGCCGCGGAGCGGCCCGCGTGCGGCTCCGACAGCACGATCTCGAGGCCCGGCTGGTCCGGGCTGCCGAGGGTGACCCAGCGGAAGCCGCCCGAAGCGACGTCATTGCGCACCTCCAGGCCGAGGGCGTCGCGGTAGAAGGCGAGGGACTCGTCCGGGTCGTTGACGGTGATGTGGCAGTACTGCAGCGCGATGCTCATGCGGCCAACGTTAGGCCGCCGCCTGCCCCGCCGCCTCCTCGCTCCCGCCCGGCGCGGTCCTGCCCGGCGCGGTCCTGCCCGGCGCGGTCCTGCCCGGCGCGGTCCTGGTCGGCCGGGTGTGCAGCTTCGCCACGCAGGCGGGCATCGCCGTCACGGCGCTGTGCTCCCGGCCGCGGTACGCACTCGGCGTCTCACCCACCACCTCGGTGAAGCGCGAGCTGAAGGAACCGAGCGAGGTACAGCCGACCGTCATGCACGCCTCCGTCACGCTCATACCGCCCCGCAGCAACGCCATCGCCCGCTCGATCCGGCGCGTCATGAGATAGCTGTACGGCGTCTCGCCGTAGGTCGCCCGGAACTGTCTCGAGAAGTGCGCGGGCGACATGTGCGCATGCCGGGCCATGGTCGGCACGTCGAGCGGGCGGGCGTACTCCCGGTCGATCAGGTCGCGTGCCCGGCGCAGGTGCGCGAGGTTGGCGAGGTCTTGCGGGTTCATGGGTCGAAGCTAACACCGACCACTGACAGCGCCCCTGACCTGCGCCCCTGACCTGCGATGACGCAAGCGATCAGGATCGGAGAAGCGCGGGGCGCCGAGTTGTACCTAGGGTGGCGGCGGACGAGAAGAGACCGGACGCACCCTTCGCAGCTGGTTGGATCGACCAGGCGACGCCCACGGGGGCCGTGCAGACGGCACACCCCGCCCGACAGGCCCCCCGCCCCGCCCGACAGATGGAGACCGAAGAGCATGGCAAAGAAGACGGATCCGCAGTCGCCCGCGCCGCACGCTGCCGACAGTCACGAGCTGATCCGTGTGCACGGCGCACGGGAGAACAACCTCAAGGACGTCAGCGTCGAGATCCCGAAGCGGCGGCTGACCGTGTTCACCGGCGTCTCCGGCTCGGGCAAGAGCTCCCTGGTGTTCGACACCATCGCGGCGGAGTCGCGGCGGCTGATCAACGAGACCTACAGCGCCTTCGTGCAGGGCTTCATGCCGACGCTGGCGCGGCCCGAGGTCGACGTGCTCGACGGGCTGACGACCGTGATCACCGTGGACCAGCAGCGGATGGGCGCCGACCCGCGCTCCACGGTCGGCACCGCAACCGACGCCAACGCGATGCTGCGCATCCTCTTCAGCCGGCTCGGCAAGCCGCACATCGGCTCGCCCAAGGCGTTCTCCTTCAACGTCGCCTCCATCAGCGGAGCGGGCGCCGTCACCGTCGAGCGCGGCGGACAGAAGGTGAAGGAACGCCGCAGCTTCAGCATCACCGGCGGCATGTGCCCGCGCTGCGAGGGCCGGGGCTCGGTCACCGACCTCGACCTGACCCAGCTCTACGACGACTCCAAGTCGCTGAGCGAGGGCGCGATCACCGTCCCCGGCTACAAGGGCGGCGGCTGGAACTCGCGTCTGTACGCCGAGTCCGGCTTCTACGACGCGGACAAGCCGGTCCGCCGGTTCACCAAGAAGGAACTGCACGACTTCCTGTACCGCGAGCCGACCAGGATGAAGATCGCGGGCATCAACATGACCTACGAAGGTCTGATCCCGCGGATCCAGAAGTCGATGCTCTCCAAGGACAAGGAGTCGATGCAGCCGCACATCCGCGAGTTCGTGGACCGTGCGGTCACCTTCACCACGTGCCCCGACTGCGACGGAACCCGGCTGAGCGAGGGCGCCAGGTCCTCGAAGATCGACGGGATCAGCATCGCCGACGCCTGCACGATGCAGATCAGCGACCTGGCCGGCTGGGTGCGCGGCCTCGCCGAGCCGTCGGTGGCGCCGCTGCTCACCGCGCTCCAGCACACCCTCGACTCGTTCGTGGAGATCGGCCTCGGCTATCTCTCGCTGGACCGGCCGGCGGGCACGCTGTCAGGCGGCGAGGCGCAGCGCGTCAAGATGATCCGCCACCTCGGCTCGTCGCTCACCGACGTCACCTACGTCTTCGACGAGCCCACCACCGGCCTGCACCCGCACGACATCCAGCGGATGAACGACCTGCTGCTGCGGCTGCGGGACAAGGGCAACACCGTGCTGGTCGTGGAGCACAAGCCGGAGGTGATAGCGATCGCCGACCACGTCGTCGACCTCGGCCCCGGCGCCGGCACGGCGGGCGGCACCGTCTGCTTCGAGGGCACCGTCGAGGGACTGCGGGCCGGCGGCACCCTCACCGGCCGCCACTTCGACGACCGGGCCTCCCTCAAGGAGACGGTGCGCAAGCCCACCGGCACTCTGGAGATCCGCGGCGCGGCGACGCACAACCTGCGCGACGTCGACGTGGACGTGCCGCTCGGCGTGCTCACGGTCATCACCGGCGTCGCCGGTTCCGGCAAGAGCTCGCTCGTCCACGGCTCGATCCCCACCGACTCGGGCGTGGTCTCCGTCGACCAGGGCGCGATCCGCGGTTCGCGGCGGAGCAACCCCGCCACCTACACCGGTCTGCTCGACCCGATCCGCAAGGCGTTCGCCAAGGCCAACGGGGTCAAGCCGGCGTTGTTCAGCGCCAACTCCGAGGGCGCCTGCCCCACCTGCAACGGCGCCGGCGTCGTCTACACCGACCTCGCGATCATGGCCGGCGTCTCCACGACCTGCGAGGAGTGCGACGGCAAGCGGTTCGAGGCGTCCGTCCTCGACCACCACTTCGGCGGCCGCGACATCAGCGAGGTGCTCGCGATGTCGGTGACCGAGGCCGAGGAGTTCTTCGGCTCCGGCGAGGCGCACACCCCGGCCGCGCACCGCATCCTCCAGCGGCTCGCCGACGTCGGGCTCGGCTACCTCAGCATCGGGCAGCCCCTCACCACGCTGTCCGGCGGTGAGCGGCAGCGGCTCAAGCTGGCCACCCACATGGCCGACAAGGGCGGTGTCTACGTCCTCGACGAGCCGACCGCGGGTCTCCACCTCGCCGACGTCGAGCAGCTGCTCGGCCTGCTCGACCGGCTGGTCGACTCCGGCAAGTCGGTCATCGTCGTCGAGCACCACCAGGCGGTCATGGCGCACGCCGACTGGATCATCGACCTCGGCCCCGGCGCGGGCCACGACGGCGGCCGGATCGTCTTCGAGGGCACCCCGGCCGACCTCGTCGCCGGCCGCTCCACCCTGACCGGCGAACACCTCTCGACGTACGTCGGCGCGTGACCCGGGCCCACCGTGACACCGCGGGGTGAGCCGTCCCGGCTGTCGGCTGGGACGGCCCACCCCGACCGGTGCCGCCGAAAGCGGTCGGCTCCGCTGGAAGAACTCCACCTCGGCGACCGCGACATGGCGCCCCGCCGAGAGCTTCGTGACCGACCGCACCGAGGCACCCACCCCGGGCGCGCGCCGGTAAGGGCTGCCGAGACAGCAGCCGGGCCGCTTTCCCGGGCCCCGCCCGCACCTGGCGGCGGAACGGCCACACGGTCAGCCACCACGGCAGCGGAGCGCGTTCCTGCCCCAGGGGCAGCGGCCCGGACCGGCTCGGCCCGGGCGGCGACGGTACCGTCGCGTCACAGGTTGATCATGTGCCCGGCCAGTCCGTGGATCGCCTCCTGGATCGCCTCGCCGAGGGTCGGATGGGCGTGCACGTTGCGGGCGACCTCGTGGACGGTGAGGTCCCACTGCTGGGCCAGGGTCAGCTCGGGCAGCAGTTCCGTGACCTCCGGGCCGATGAGGTGGCCGCCGATCAGCTCGCCGTGCGTCGCGTCGCTGATCAGCTTCACGAAGCCGGTGGCGTCGCCCAGCCCGTGCGCCTTGGCGTTCGCGGTGAACGGGAACTTCGCCACCTTGACGTCGTAGCCCAGCTCCCGGGCCTGTGCCTCGGTGTAGCCGAAGCTGGCGATCTGCGGCTGGCAGAAGGTGGCCCGCGGGATCATCGCGTAGTCCAGTTCCATGGTCTCCGCGTCCGCGAGCGTCTCGGCGGCGATCACGCCCATCGCCTCCGCCGCGTGCGCGAGCATCAACTTCGCGGTGACGTCGCCGATCGCGTACAGGTGCGGGACGTTCGTACGGCAGTGGCCGTCGACGTCGATCGCTCCGCGCTCCGTCACGCGCACACCGGTGTTCTCCAGGCCGTAGCCCGTCACATTGGGTGCGAAGCCGATGGCCTGGAGGACCTTGTCGGCCTCCAGGACCTGCGGGGTGCCGTCCTTGCCGGTGACCGTGACCCGGACCCGGGGCCCCGACTCGTCGATGGCGTCCACGCGGGTGGAGGTGAGCGCGTCGATGCCCAGCCTGCGGTACTGCTTGGCGAGTTCGGCGGAGACCTCGGCGTCCTCGAGCGGGGCGAGGCGGTCCAGGAACTCGACGATCGTGACCTTCACGCCGTAGTTGTGCAGGACGTAGGCGAACTCGACGCCGATGGCGCCGGCGCCCGCGATGATGATCGACTGCGGCAGTTCCTCGGCGAGGATCTGCTCCTCGAAGGTGACCACGCGGGAGGTGCGGCGGGTGCCGGGCAGCAGCTTGGGGGTGGCGCCGGTGGCGATGACGCAGTGGTCGAAGCCGATGGTGCGCGTGTCGCCGTCGAAACCGGACACCTGGAGGGTGTGCGGGTCGAGGAACGTGCCGTGGCCGTCGATCTCCGTGATCTTGTTCTTCTTCATCAGGAAGTGCACGCCCTTGACCCGGCCGTCGGCGACCTTGCGGCTGCGGCGGAACGCCTCGCCGTAGTCGAACGACACCTGCCCGTCGACACGGATGCCGAAGGTCTTCGCCTCCCGGGTGAAGATGTGCGCCAGCTCGGCGTTGCGGAGCAGGGCCTTGGTGGGGATGCAGCCCACGTTCAGGCAGATGCCGCCCCAGTACTTCTGCTCGACGACGGCGACGCGCTTGCCCAGCTGGGCGGCGCGGATCGCGGCGACGTAGCCGCCTGGGCCGGCACCGAGTACCACCACGTCGAAGTGGTCGCTCAGCTCGTCCACCATGGAAGCCTTCCTTTCGGGACCTGTGTCGCCGCCGAGGCCGTGGGGGACAGAGGGCCACGGGCCGGTCGCGTTTCGGACTCCGGCCCAGGTTCCCCGTCGGCGGTCGTCGGCAAACAGCGGCCCCTCGGGGGTCGTGATCTTCATCGGAGGGATCCCGGTGCTTCTCGTGAGCCCCGCCTCTGGTTTACCCTTCAACGAAGTGGGATGCCGTGAGGAGGTCGCACCATGGCGGAGCTAGGCCTGGCCGACACGGTCGGCATGTTGAAACAGCCCGGTGTGCGCACACGGCGCAGCAGCTCCGGACTCGGCTGGGACCGGCTGTACCTGTCCAGGCAGGAGGAGCAGCCCTACCGGGCGGCCTTCGAACCCGCCCCTACCCACCTGCTGATCCTGCACCTCAGCGGCCCCGTCACCGTGGGGCGGGGGCAGGGCGCGGACAGACGCACCCGGACGATCCCGTCCGGCGGGCTCTTCCTGCAGCCGGCCGGCCGGGCCCTGGACGTCGAGCTCGGCGGCCCGCTGGAGACGATCCACGCCTACCTCGCCGACGACGCGCTGCGCGAGGCGAACGGCGGGCGGCCCGTGGAGCTGTCCGAGGAGCTCGGGACCAGCGATCCGCTCGCCGAACAACTCATGCTCGCGCTGGAGGGCACCGTGCGTACCTGGGAGCCGTCGGCCCGCACGTACACCGACCAGCTGACCGGGATGCTCGCCGCGCAGCTCGTACGCCGCCACGGCGCCGGAGCGAGCGCACCCGCGCCGGACCGGTCCGGGCTGTCCGAGCGGCAGCTCGCCGCCGTGCGCGAGCTGATGGAGCAGCGCCTCGCCGAACCGCTGCCGATCGCGGACCTCGCCGCCGCGGCCGCGCTGAGCCCGAGCCAGTTCACCCGCAGGTTCCGCGCCAGCACAGGGCGGTCACCGCACCAGTTCCTGCTCAATCTGCGCCTCGAGGGCGCCTGCCGGATGCTGCGCACCGGCTCCGAACCGATCGCGGACGTGGCTGCCGCCTGCGGTTTCTCCCACCAGGAACACCTCACCCGCGTGATGCGCGCCCGCCTCGGCACCACCCCGGCCGCCCTGCGCCGCTCCGGCTGAGCCCGGGGGGCCGGTTCAGGGTCTCGGGGCTCCGCGTCGGGGTTCCGGCCACGGAGGGGGCAGTCCCCGGCTCGGCGCCCCGGGCGTCCCGCGGCCCCGCGCGCCAGTGCCGGACCCGGCACCCGGCCCCTCACCCGGCCCGCACCTCACCGCTCCAGGACCAGCGCCGTCCCCTGCCCCCCGATGCACAGCGCCGCCAGGCCCGTGCAACTGCCTGCGGCGGCCAGCTGGTGGGCCACCGCGCCGGTGATGCGGGCGCCCGAGGCGCCCAGCGGGTGGCCGATGGCGATGGCGCCGCCGCGCGGGTTCACCACGTCCGGGTCGAGTGCCGGCAGGGCGGCGAGGCAGGCCAGCGCCTGGGCCGCGTAGGCCTCGTTCAGCTCGACCGTGTGCAGGTCGCCGACGGCGAAGGGCCGTCCGTCCGTCACGTCCGCCGGGGCCTCTGCGGCCGAGGGCATCACCTTGTCCATCCCGTTTCTCTCGACTGCCGCTCTCTGCTACCGCGACAGCACCCCGCGCAGCGCGCCG
Organism: Streptomyces sp. NPDC002520; assembly: GCF_053595235.1. Lineage (NCBI taxonomy): Bacteria > Bacillati > Actinomycetota > Actinomycetes > Kitasatosporales > Streptomycetaceae > Streptomyces > Streptomyces sp. NPDC002520. The sequence goes on from NZ_JBSFXG010000016.1 coordinate 40,492, forward strand.
AGCAGCTCGTCCTGGGCCGACCGTGCGGTCTCGGGAGCGCCGGCGCGACGCCAGGCTATGCAGCCGTCCGGGCGCACCAGCAGCACGCCGTCCTCGGCGATCTCGCTGACTCGGCTCCACTCGCCGTACGCGTCACGGCAGTTGTCGTCGCCGATGCGCACCACCCGCAGCGGCACGCCGAGTTCCGTCTCGCACGCGGCCGCGGCCGTGTCCCAGACGCCGCCCGACAGACCGGTCAGCACGGTGAACGTGCCGTCGCCGACGACGTCCAGCGTGGACAGGCGCTCGCCCTGCTCGTCGACGAGCCAGGCGTGCGGCAGCTTCGCACCGGGCCGGGTGGTCGGCTGCTGCACCAACTCCCGGTCCTGTTCCCACACTTCGTCCGGGCCGTCGTCGGCAATCACCGCAGTGGACGCGTAGCGCTGGTTCATCTCGACGCCGTGCGCGTTGAACTCGTAGTTCTTGAGCTGGATCGCCTCTTCCAGCAGGCGCCTCTTCTTCGCGCCCTCGGGCGTCGGCGCGCCGATCGCCGCGAGCCCCTCGGCGATGGCCTCGTGGCCCCCGCCGCCCCCGATGCCGAGCACCTCGAAGATCGGTCCGAACTGGTCCCGGCTGAGGTTGGCGCGCTCGACGATCTGCCGCCCGACGGGGGCCCGTTCGGCGGTGTAGGTGTCGAGCAGCTCGGGTCCGGCCTCGCCGCGGATCACCATCGCGAGCTTCCAGGCGAGGTTGTACGAGTCCTGCACGGAGGTGTTGGAGCCGAGCCCGTTGGACGGCGGATGGCGGTGCACCGCGTCGCCCGCACAGAACACCCTCCCCGACGAGTACGCCGAGGCGTAGCTGTGGTTGACGGTCCACAGCGAGGTGGAGGTGATCTCCACGGGCAGGTCGGGGTCGCCGATGAGGTCACGCACGATCTGCCGCGCGGACTCCTCGTCCACCTCCGGCGGCGGCTGCTCGATGTCGTACCCCCACACCAGCAGCCACTCGTTCCACGGCCGGACCATGCGGACCAGGCCCATGCCGATGCCGCCGGTCTCCGCCCCGGGCTGCAGCACCCAGTACAGGACGCTCGGCCGGTGCGCGCAGTACTGGGCGAGGTCGGCCTTGAAGACGATGTTCATGCTGCCGGCCTTGGCCATTTGGCCCTCGAAGGGGAGGCCGAGCTGCTCGGCGACCGCGCTGCGCCCGCCGTCCGCGCCGATCAGATAGCGGGCCCGCACGGTGAACTCGTCGCCGCGGACCCGGTCGCGCAGCAGTGCGGTGACGCCGGTGTCGTCCTGGGTGAAGCTGAGGAACTCGGTGTCGAAGCGCACCTTGGCGCCGCGGGCCGCCGCGTTGTTCACCAGGATCGGCTCCAGGTAGGTCTGCGGCAGGTCGATCATCTCGCAGGGGCTCTTCGACGCGTACTCGCTCGCCGTCGCCGGTCCGGTGCCCCAGCTGCGGATGCGGCCGATCTCGTGCCCGGTCAGCGCGGTGCACAGCACCGTGTCGCCCATGAGGTGGGAGGGGCTGCCGTGGGCGAGCGCCTCGGACTCCACCTTGAGGTCGCGCAGGACCTCCATGGTGCGCTGGTTGGTGATGTGTGCCCGCGGGGTGTTGGCCAGCCAGCCGTACTTCGTCACGAGCAGGGTGCGGATGCCGTAGCTGGCCAGCAGCAGCGCGGCGGAACCGCCGGCGGGGCCGCTGCCGACGACGAGGACGTCGGTGTCGAACGTGTCGTGCGCATCGGTGAGGGTCATGGGGCGCTCCTCGGTCATCCGGCCAGGGGGGCGAGACGGAAGGTGTACTCGAGACGGCGCCACTCGCCGTCGACCGTGCGGCCGTCGGGGGTGGGGCCGGTCTGCGGCGCGAAGTCGACGACGAGTTCGTCCTTGACGCCGAAGACGGTGTCGCTGTCCAGGTAGGCACCGCCCGACACGAACAGCTGTGTGACGAGCCGGCGGTGGCCCGGCGCGTCGAACATGAAGTGGAGGTGGGGCGCACGGTAGGGGTGGCGGCCGGCCGCGGCGAGCATCTGCCCGACCGGTCCGTCCTCCGGGATCGGGTAGGCCGCGGGCAGGATGGACCAGAACGTGATCCGCCCGTCGGCGTCGGTGCGCAGCCGGGCGCGCAGCACCGGCCCTTCCAGGTCCGGGAGTTGGACGTCGTAGAAGCCGTCCTCGTTGGACTGCCACACGTCCACGACCGCGTCCTTGATCGGCTCGCCCTCGGTGTCCGTGACCAGCACGTCCACCCACAGCGGGGTGCCGGGCAGGCCTTTGGAGATATCGCCGCCGTGCGCGGTGTCGGGCGGACCCTCCACGTAGAAGGGGCCGAGCACCGCGGACGGAGTGGTGCTGGGCGTACGGGAGTTGGTGAGCAGGTCCACGGCGCTGGAGATGCCGAGGGTGTCCGACAGCAGGACGAACTCCTGACGCGTCGGGCTGCAGATCCGGCCGGTACGGGTGAGGAAGTCGATCGCCTGCTGCCATTCGGCGTCGGTGACGTCGTGGGTGGCGACGAAGGTGTGCAGATGCCGGACCAGACCGCTCAGCAGGGTGCGCACACGCGGGTCGGCCGCCTGCGCGAAGCTCGCCACGACCTGCTCGGTGAGACGGGCCAGCTTCGCCTCGGTCGAGGGGGGACCCTCGGGTCGGCGACCGTGCCAGGCGTCGGCCAGCAGCTCCGCGATGCCCTCGGTGGTCAGCTCGCGCGGGTTCGGGTACGGCGTCGAGGTGGCCAGCTCCGTGGCGCGGGCGAGGCCGGACTCGGGCATGCCGAGGTCGCGCAGCGAGGTGGGACCGCCCAGGGAGACGACCAGGTCGTACACGCCGCTCGGCGCGTCGGGCACGCCCAGCGCGTCGGCGATGCGGCGCATCACGTCGGGCACCGCGGGCGCGTTGTAGGCCATGGCGTGCGGCAGGACGACGGTGTGCGTCTGCGCGTGCGGAAGGTCGAAGCTGCCGCCGAGGGTGTGACACAGCTTGTGGTGCAGGCCCATACCGACCGTGGCGAGGCACGTACCGGCGAGCCAGGCCGCGTGCAGCAGGTCGGCACGGGCGTCCGGGTCGGCCGGGTCGGCGGCCAGACGGGGCAGCGACCGTGCGATGCGGGAGATCGCGTCGAGCGCCTGCTGGTCGGTGACCGGATTGGCGTCGGCCGAGTACAGGGCCTCGACGGCGTGGGCGAGCGCGTTGATGCCGCTGGTGACCGACATGGGCAGTGGCAGCGTGAGGGTGAAGTCGACGTCGTAGACGACGGTCTCGGGCAGGATCTCCGGGGAGGACTGTGTGATCTTGCGCCCGTCCCGGGTCTCGCCGAGCACGGGGGTCACCTCCGAGCCGGCGTAGGTGGTCGGCAGGATCACCTGCGGCAGGCCCGTGCGCAGGGCCAGCGCCTTCGAGAGACCGGTGGTCGATCCGCCACCGACGGCGACGACGCAGTCCGCCTCGGACTGCCTGAGCACCTCGAGGGCCCGCTCGGTCACCTCCACCGGCGTGTGCATGGCCGCGCCGTCGAACTCCGCCGCCACGAGGTCGCCGAGCGCCTCGCGGACCCGTGCGGAGGCCGCCGCGAGGGGCGGGCTCGACAGCAGCAGTACCCGGGAGCAGCCGAGTCGCCCGACCTCCTCGCCGAGGCGGCCGACCGTTCCGGCACCGAAGACCACCCGCGAGGGGTGGGATGTGTAGACGAACGTCCGCATGGAACTGTGCCTCCGCGTGTCATCCGGGGCTGGTCGGTCCTTGGCCACCGAGTATGCGTACGACATCCGCGGGAATGCCTGCACGAAACACGCGCCGTGCTGCACGAAACACGCGTGCACCACGGCCCGCCCCCATGCGGATGCGGGGCGGGCCGGGTCCGGGCGAGGTCAGGCGCGGTGGACCACCTCGCCGCCGACCATGACGATCTCGCACACCGTGCCCGGGATCTGCTCCGGTTCGACGGCGAGCACGTCGCGGGAGAGCACGACCAGGTCGGCGACCTTGCCCACCGTGAGGGAACCGCGCTCCTCCTCCAGGAAGTTGGCGTACGCCGAGCCCATCGTGTAGGCGTGGACCGCGGTCTCGACGTCCACGGTCTCCTCGGGCATCCATGCCTCGCCCCCGCCCAGCGGGCGCCGGGTGACGGCCGTGTACAGGCCCACCATCGGGTCCATCTCCGCGACGTTCCAGTCACTGGAGAACGCCAGGGTCGCGCCCTTCTCCTTCAGGCTGCGCATCGGCCAGGCCTTGTGCCAGCGCTCCGGGCCCACGTTGTGGGCCCAGTCCTGGCCCGGCCCGGCGATCTCCGGCGCGCAGTGGCGCGGCTGCATGCAGGCCACCACGCCCAGTTCGGCGAAGCGCGGCACGTCCTGCGGGTCGCAGCACTCGACGTGCACCACCTGGTGGCGGGCGTCGCGGGGGCCGACCAGCTCCCGGGCGTGGGCCACCGCGTCCAGCACCGTGCGGATGCCCCGGTCCCCCGTGGCGTGCACGAAGCACTGGAACCCGCGCGCGTCGAGCTTCGCCAGCAGGTCGGCGAACTCCTCGGGGTGGTAGAAGGTCTCGCCGCGGTGGTGGCGGCAGCCGGCGTACGGTTCGAGCAACGCGGCCGTACGCGGCTCCACCACGTCGTCGATGTACAGCTTGAGCGGTCCCACGCGCAGCCACTCGTCGTCGTACCGGCGTGCGGCCTCGGCGAACTCCTCCAGCTCCGCGTCGCTCGTACCGCGCGGATGGAACAGCGCCGCCACCAGGCGCGAGCGCAGTCTGCCCTCGGCGCGGGCCCGGGTGAACAGCTCCAGGTCGTCGAGGGAGTTCTGCGGTTCGACGATGGTGGTGATGCCGAATCGGGTCGCGTCGTCGAGGCTGCGCAGCAGGCGGCCGTACTGACGCTCGGGCGACGCCCAGGGCACGCCCAGCTCCCGCAGCGCCCGGTGGCCGGCACGGGAGAGGCCGCGCACCGCGAAGTCACGGACGAAACCGGTGGGTTCGCCGGTCACCGGGTCCTTCTCCGGAACGCCGAACGGCAACTCGTCACTGGTGCGGTCGATGCCGAGGCGGGCCATGGCGGCGGTGTTGACCCACATGGTGTGCACGTCGTAGCTCAGCACGAACGCCGGGGTGTCGCCGGTGAGTTCGTCCAGGTCCTCGGCCCGCGGCATACGGCCCTCGGGGAACACGGAGTAGTCGAACGCCTCGGCCTCGATCCACTGCGCGTCCGGATGCTCTTCGCGCCAGGCGGCGATCCGGGCGCCGATCTCATCGAGGGACCGGGCTCCGGCCAGCTGGACGCACGCCTCGTCGGAACCCAGGCGGACATGGTTGTGCGCGTCGACGAAGCCCGGCAGGACGCGCCGACTGTCCGCGTCGATCACCTGGGTGTCCGGGCCGATCCAGGCGTCGGCGCCGGCGTCGTCGCCGACCCAGACGATGCGGCCCTCCGTCACGGCGAGGGCCTCGGCCTCGGGCAGGGCGGGGTCCACGGTGTGGATGCGGGCGGCGCGCAGCACCAGGTCGGCGGGGGCGGGGGAGGTCACGGGGTTCTCCAGAGAATGCGTCGGGGCAGGTCGGGCGAGGGGGCGGGGCTCAGGAGTCCTCTTCGGGCGCCGGTGCGGTCACCCGCCAGCGGTCCTGCGGATGCCTGCGCAGGTAGAGGACGTAGTAGAGGGCGGCGATCACGATCACCGCGCCGGTGATGGCCAGATCGCGTCCGGCCTGTTCGTACAGCACGTAGCCGACGGAGGCGAGCACCACCAGAGGTGCCAGCGGCCACAGCGGCATGCGCCACGCGGGCCTCGAGCGGTGGTTCTTGCGGCGTGCGGCCAGCGCGGCGAGCGCCATCAGCACGTAGACCACCGCGAGGATGGCCCCCGTGGCCTCGTACAGCGTCGTCAGGTCCGCGAAGTACGCCAGCGCGGCACCGGGCAGGCTGATCGCGAGGGTGGCCACCCAGGGGGAGCCGAACCGCGGGTGGAGGCGGGTCAGGGCGCGGTTGGCGGCGGCGGGCCAGGCCAGGTCACGGCCGGACGCGTACACGACACGCGCGTTCTGCAGCACCATCACGATCACCGCGTTGAGGATCGCCAGGGCGACGCACAGGTCGATGAGGGTGGCGGTGGTGCTGCCGGCCCATGCGCGCACCATGTCGGGGAAGGCCGACGTGGACAGTTCCTCGGTGGAACCTGTGCCCACCACGGCCGCGACCGAGGGGACGATGATGACCGCGGCGCCCAGGAAGAGCGACCAGAAGACGGTGCGGGCGACGTTGCGGCGCGGGTCGCGGATCTCTTCCGCGAGGTAGGACGCGGTACCGAAGCCGTTGACGACGAACATCGCGGCGGCGAGGCCGGAGACCAGCAGGGCGACGGTGAACGTGGACTGGCCCGCCGTGGCCGGGTGCACCTCCGGGTGGACCAGCACCGACCAGGGGCGCTGCGTGTGGGCGAAACCGAACACCGCGACCACGGCCGCCGCGATCAGCTCCAGAGCGAGGAAGACACCGGTGACCAGGGCGTTGGACTTGATGTCCAGGACGGCTGTCGCGGTGGCCACGAGCATCACCGCGCACCCGGCGAGCTGCGGGTTCACCTGCACGATGTCGGACAGGTAGTCGGCGGTGCCCAGCGCGATGACCGGCGGGATGACCACGAGCATGGCGATGGTCATCATGAAGGTCAGCCAGCCCAGGAAACGTCCGAGCAGGCCGTCCACCATCGCGTACTCACCGCCGGAGCTCGGCGTCAGCGTGCCCAGCTCGGCATAGCACGCGCCCACCGCGATCGAGATGACGATGCCGACCACGATCGTGAGCGGCGCGCCCGTGCCCTGACCCGCGAAGAGTTCGGGGACGAGGATGAACAGGGACGAGGCGGGGGTGATGCACGACAGGGTGAGCAGGACGGCGCCCACCGGGCCGAGCACGCGGGCCAGGCCGGCCGTCGACGGCTGCGCGCTCCCCACGTCGCGGGAGTGTTCACGTCCGGTCGGCGACGTGGTGGCGGCGGACCCGGCAGTGCTTCCGGGAGGTGATGCAGGGGGGTGCGTCATGGGCGTGCGTCCCTTGCTGGGCGAGGCAGGAGAAGTTTGTACGGCGTTCAAAAAGCTTGAACGCCATTCAAAATGCGGCACCCCTCCGGCGGTGTCAAGAGTTCGGCGGGAAACAGCTGCCCGGACCAGGGGGCACGCGACCGTCGGCGATCTGATCACTGGGTAGGCTGCAGCGCGTGGCCGCAGAAGTGACACGCAGACGACGCGACGGTGAGATCGCCCAGGAACGCATCCTGGAAGAGGCGATGCGGGCCATCGCCGAGAACGGTCTCGCCGCCCTCACCATGTCCAAGCTCGCCCAGCGCCTGGGCACCTCCGGCGGTCACATCCTGTACTACTTCGGCAGCAAGGACCGGCTCCTCCTCGACGCGCTGCGCTGGAGCGAGGACCGGCTCGGCCGGATACGCGAGGCCCTCCTCGCCCGCCGCACCACCGCCGTGCGCCGGCTGGACGACTTCCTCGCCCTCTACCTGCCCGAAGGCCCCCGCGACCCGAGGTGGATGCTCTGGGTCGAACTCTGGGCCCGCACGGCCGGCAACCCGGAGCTCCTCCAGGCGCAGGAGACGATCGACCGCGCCTGGCAGACCGACCTGGAGACGCTCCTGACCAGAGGCGCACGCCAGGGCCGCTTCGGCCTCGCCGAACAGGACGTCCCCGCCGCCGCCGACGAGATCCTCGCCCTCCTCGACGGACTGAGCACCCGCGTCGTGCTCTCCCTCGGCGGCGCGACACGTGACACGGTCCTCGACACCGCCCGCCGCGCGGTCCGGCGGATCACGCTGCCCGACCAGTGACGTGAGCGCGGCTACGGCGACTCGGCCGGCATTCGAGGAGGACGTGGACTCCCTCACGACGCGGTTCCGGTTCGGGGTGGTGAAGGGCGTCGTCACCGCCCGGTCGGTCTCGCCGCTCCAGCGGTCCGGCTGACGTGCGCGCGGTATGCCGCGCTTGCGCCTACTGGCCGGCCTGCCCGCCGCCGTTCATCTTCGCCTGGTTCTGCGCGAGGAGCGCCCGCACCTCCTCCTCGACCGTCTTCGCGTCGACGCCGAGGGCACGGCCCATGTGCATCGACCACACCTCCGAGCGAATGTTCGTCTCGAAGTCCAGGTCGGCGCGCACCTTGTCGCGGGCTGCCTGCCGGTTCTGACTCACCATCACGAAGGTGGACAGAAAGATCGCCTCGAGGCTGACGATCATCGTCAGCAGCCCGAAGGGGTACGGGTCCCAGACCGCCGCGTGGCCGAGCAGCCCCTCGTTGCAGACGATCCAGACCGTGAACCACACGGCGTGGATGTAGACGAACTGCATCGTCCCGGAGAAGGCCGTGATCGCGTCCGCGATCCGGTCCTGCGTCCCGCGCATCCGCGCCAGGACTTCCTGCTCGTTGCGGAGCCGGATGCGCGGCCCGTTCGTCGCAGAGCCCATGACCACTCCTCGGTTCGCTTCCCACGGATGCCGCTCGCAGCGTACGCGCGGGGCGGCGGGGTGCTGCCGCTTGCCAAGTAGCTGAGAAAAAGTAAGCTAGTGACCACAACGGCAGCCCCATTGGGTTTCGTAACTCGCTTACTTTGATTTAGGAGAACGGCCATGGCCACCCTGCTTCACATCGACTCCTCCGCCCTGCCGGCCGAAGGCTCCGCCTCGCGCGAGGTGACCCAGGCATTCCAGGAGAACTGGCTCGCGCAGCACCCGGACGGCGCGGTCGTCTACCGCGATCTGGCCGCCGAGCCGCTCCCGCACCTCACGGCGGCCGGCATCGCGGCCGGGTTCGCCGACCCGGCCACCCACGACGACGCCCAGCGTGCCGCGATGGCCCCGCGCAACGAGCTGGCCGCCGAGCTGGAGGCCGCCGACGTGGTCCTGATCGGCGCCCCGATGTACAACCTCGGCGTCCCGTCCACCCTGAAGGCCTGGCTGGACCACGTGATCATCATGGGTCGCACCGCCGGCGAGACCAGCACGGTGTCGGGCAAGAAGGTCGTCGTGGTCGCCTCCCGCGGCGGCGCCTACGGGCCCGGCACCCCGCGCGAGGGCATGGACTTCGTCACGCCCTACCTGCAGGGCCTGCTCACCGGCCTGATGCAGATGGACGTGCACGTGATCACGCCGGAGCTGACGCTGGCCAAGGTCAACCCGGCGATGTCCGAGCTGATCCCGCTGGCCGACGCCTCGCGCGAGCAGGCCCTCACACAGGCGGCGGAGAAGGCGAAGGAGCTGGCCGCGCTGGCGGCCGCCTGACACCGGAAGATCCACCCGAGCGTTCAACGGGAAGGTGTGCGGCCGCCGTCAGCCGCGCACCTTCCCGTACGCGTCCCCGTCGCGCCTCGACGCACCGCCGGAACCCCTGAGCGGGCGCCGGCTCCGTCCACCACGTGTACCGCGACGGCACGGAGGGCCGCCGCGGCAAAGGCAGGGTTCGGCGCCGGCTGTGAACGCAGTCACCCCGACGTGGCCCGCGCGGTCTCCGCCGAAGGCGACCTCGCTGCGATGAGTTTCGGCCGGGGCGCGAGTCTGTTCCGGTGACCGTCGCAGGGCGACGTCGTGGGACGTCGCCCGGCACGAGACACCGACGGAGGACGCCATGACGAACCCGCCCGACGATTCGACCACCGCGCTGCCCGGCCGCCCGGCCGTGGTCGACCTGGCTACCTGGCAGACCGCCCGTGACGAGCTCCTGGTCCGGGAGAAGGCCCACACCCGCGAGGGTGACGCCCTCGCCGCCGCCCGCCGCCGGCTGCCGATGGTGGAGTTCGACGGGACGGTCGAGGTCGTCGGACCCGACGGCCCGGTCCCGTTCCTGGAACTGTTCCAGGGACGCGACGAACTCGTGGTCTACAAGCACATGTGGTACGACGGCGCACCGCACCAGGGTCAGTGCGAGGGCTGCACCACCACGGCCTGGCACCTGAACGACGCGTCCTATCTCAACGCGCGCGGCGTCTCGTTCGCCGTCCTGACCACGGGCCGCTGGGCAGAGATCGCCCCCTACGTCGAGTTCATGGGCTACACCCAGCCCTGGTACTCGGTGCGTGACGTGGAGGCACCGGTCGGCAGCGACATGGGACGCCTCACCTGCTTCCTGCGCGACGGCGACCGCGTGTTCCTCACCTACTCCACGACGGGCCGTGGCAACGAGCGGGTCAACAGTGCCCTCGGCCTGCTCGACATGACGCCCTACGGCCGCGGCGAGGCGTGGGAGGACAACCCCGAGGACCGGCCCAAGGGCGGCGACGCGTGCTGGTCCTGGCGCACGGACGCGGAAGGCAACGCCACTTGGGGCCCGACCAGCCGCCCCGTACCGCAGTGGACCCGCCCTGGCGCGACCCCCGTGGAGACCCTCGGCCGCAGCGGCCACCACCACTGACCCGCCTCGTCGGCGGAACCGGCCTTGCCGGAAGGGGGGATGGCGCCCTTCCGGCCCCGCTCGTCTCCAGAGGGAACCCGCAGGGGGCCTTGGCGATCCAGAATTCGGGTACCCCTGTTCAGGCTTCAGGAAGGAAGCGGTTCGTGAACTCACCTGTTCCCGCCGGCCCGAACGTGGTTCGTCCGAGGCCCGAGCAGCCGCGGGTGGAGGGGCTTCACGATCCGTCGTCGGCGTGTCCACCCCGAAGGATCAGCTTCTCGTCCGTCCCGCCCGCAGGCACCGGCACGGCCTCCAGGACCAGCACGGCCAGGTCGTCGTGGAGCGGCTCGGTACTGAAGGCGTGGGCGGCCTGCCGGACCCGCTCGGCCACGGCCTTCGCGCCGAGTCCGACGCATCCCCGCAGCACTCTCGTCAGTCCGTCGTCGTCGTCCAACTGCCTTGTACCACTGCGGCGTTCAGTCACGCCGTCGGTCACGCACAGCAGCGTCTCACCCGGCGCGAGGGTGAACGTGCTGGCATGGAACTCCTCCAGTTTGTCGATGCCGAGGAGCATCTGCGGTTCCGCGGCCGGAGTCACCGAGCCGTCCGCCGCCAGCCGCAACGGAAGCGGATGGCCCGCGCTGGCGATCGTGCACCGGGCGCCGCCGTCGACCTCGTCCGGCTCCAACTCCCCGTACAGCAGGCTCAGGAAGCGGGAGCCCTCCTGCTCGCCGCTGAAGGCCATGGCCTCGGCGGCCTCTTCCGCCATCGCGAGGTTCAGCCGGTTGAGCAGGGACTCGACACCGTGGCCCTCACGCGCGAGCAGTCGTACGAGGTGCCGGGCCAGGCCGGTGGCGGACATCGCCTCCAGATCGTGCCCGCACACGTCGCCGAGCAGGAAACACCAGCGGTGGCCGCCCATCGGGAACAGGTCGTAGAAGTCACCGCCGACGGTCTGGCCCTCACCGCAGGGCTCGTAGACGATCGCCGTGTCGACGCCCGGGATGGTGGCGAGGGACGTGGGGAGCTGGCCGCGCTGGAGTGTGCGGCTGATGCTCGCCTGCCGGGTGTAGCGGCGGGCGGTGACCACCGCCTGGGCCACCCGCCGGGCCACGTCCTCCACGAGCCGCACGACGGCGTGGGTCAGGTGCGGGATTCCAGCCTGGCCGATCAGGAGCATGCCGTGGCACTGCCCGCCCGCGACCAGCGGGAACGCGAGCGCGGAGCCGCCCTTCTCGGCGCCTGGACAGGCGGGCCAGGGCCACGGGGCGCCGGCCGTGTCCAGGCGGGCGGACGGAAGGTCGTTCTCCAGCGCCAGGCGGAGTGGGCGGATGCGCTGCTCGTCCATGTGCCAGACGTGGGAGAGCCGCATCTCGGCGCTGTCCGTGGTCAGCCAAACGCCGCACCAGTCGGCGAGCCTGGGGACCAGGAGCTGTCCGGCGAGCGCCGCGACCATGTTCTCGTCCAGCTGTCCGGCGAGGAGCTCGCCGGCCTCGGCGAGGAACGACTGCGCTTCGCGCTCGGCCCACTCGACGCTGCGGCCCCGGTTGTCGTGCGGCGGTGCGGCCGTGACGGGGCCGGGGACAGGCAGCTCACGGGGGACGGCTTCGGCTTCGGTGATGTCCTGCCGGCCGGTCTCGGGCGGGATCTCAACCGCGCACTCCAGACGGAACCAGACGGCCTTCCCGGCGTGCCGGTAGGTCACCCCCCACGACTGGGCCAGTGCGCGCATCAGCTGCCGGCTGTAGCCGCGAATGTCGCTTTGCGTGCCTTTTCCGCCATGCGCGGTGCCGGGTGAGCTGGGGTCCACCACTTCGACGAGGACCCCCGACCGTCCGGAGGTCCCGCGCTGCTCGGCCTCCGCCGACGAGCCGCGACCGGCGTCGAGGCGGCAGATCACCTCGACCTCGAACGCGGCCTGCGCGGCGACACCGGTGACCAGCTCGCTGACGAGGAGCACGGCGTCGTCGAGGACGCTCTCGCTGATCGCCGGCACCCCGGGAAACTGCAGGCCGGCACGCTCGACGAGCGCGGCGCGCAGAAACCTGCGCGCCACCGAGGCCGCGAGTTCGTCGGCGGGCACCCGCATCCGCGACACGGATTCGCCCAGGTCGAGGGAAGACGCCACTGGCCACTCCCTGCCGGTCCGCTGTCGGCTCATACACGATGAATGTAGCCTAAAAACCAGCTAATCGGATCTTTTGCTTGCCGGGAATGGGTTGTCATGAAGCCTGCCACCCAGCCGGACCTCGCTTCTGCCGAGCCGGAGCTCAAAGAGCGGGGGCCCGTCGAAACCGGCCCCGCACCTGTCGTCCGACCCGGTCCCGCGTCGGACGGCGAGTGGATACGCGTGGCCGAACTGCGTCCGCTGCTCGCGGCCATGAATTCGTTCTGCGACGGCGACTTCACCGTACGCACAGAGGGGCAGCCGACCGGGGTCCTCGCCGAGATGGCGGGGGTGCTCAACCAGATCATCACGCGGAACGCGCATCTGGCCTCGGAGCTCGAACGGGTGCGCCGGGAAGTGGTGCGCCTGGGGCGGCTCGACGAGCGGCTCGCGGCCAGTCCCGGGCAGGGAGCGTGGACCACGAACGTGGAAGCGGCCAACACGCTGCTCGAGGCATTGGTCGTCCCGGTCGTGAACGCCACGCGCGTCCTGGACGCCGTCGCGGACGGTGATCTCACGCAGCGCGTCGAGTTGCGCGACGGCAAGCGTCAACTCCGCGGCGATCTGCGGTGCCTGGGAAACGGGGTGAACCGCATGGTGGAGCAGCTGTCGCTGTTCACCAGCGAGCTGACCCGCGTCGCCCGGGAGGTCGGTACCGAGGGCCGCCTGGGCGGGCAGGCCACGGGGCAGGGGCTGGTCGGCGACTGGCGCGACGTGACCGAGGCCGTCAACACGATGGCCGCGAGGCTGACCGCGCAGGTGCGCGACATCGCGGTGGTGACCACGTCGGTGGCGCGCGGCGATCTGACCCGCCAGGTCACGGTCGAGGCGAACGGCGAACTGCTGGAGCTGAAGCTCACCGTGAACACGATGGTCGACCAGTTGCGCGCGTTCGCGGACGAGGTGACGCGCGTGTCCCGCGAGGTCGGCACGGAGGGACAGCTGGGCGGGCGGGCACAGGTACCGGGCGTCTCGGGCGTGTGGAAGGACCTCACCGACAACGTCAACTTCATGGCGTCCAACCTGACCTCGCAGGTCCGCAACATCGCCCAGGTGACCACCGCGGTCGCCAACGGCGACCTGAGCCAGAAGATCACGGTGGACGCGCGGGGCGAGATCCTGCAGCTGAAGAGCACCGTGAACACGATGGTCGACCAGCTGTCGGCGTTCGCGGACGAGGTCACCCGCGTCGCCCGTGAGGTCGGCACCGAGGGCAGGCTCGGTGGCCGGGCGCAGGTGCGCGGCGTCTCCGGGGTGTGGAAGGACCTGACCGACAACGTCAACTTCATGGCGGACAACCTGACCTCGCAGGTCCGCAACATCGCGCTTGTCGCCACCGCCGTCGCCCAGGGGGATCTCGGCAAGACGATCACCGTGGAGGCGAAGGGGGAGATCCTGGAGCTGAAGTCGACGATCAACACGATGGTCGACCAGCTGTCGGCGTTCGCGGACGAGGTCACCCGCGTCGCCCGTGAGGTCGGCACCGAGGGCAACCTGGGCGGACAGGCGCAGGTCCGCGGGGTCTCGGGCGTGTGGAAAGAGCTGACCGACAACGTCAACTTCATGGCGCTGAACCTGACCTCGCAGGTCCGCAACATCGCCACGGTGACCACGTCCGTCGCCAACGGCGACCTGTCCAAGAAGATCACGGTCGATGCGCGCGGCGAGATCCTGGAGCTGAAGGAGACCGTGAACACGATGGTCGACCAGCTGCGGGCGTTCGCGGACGAGGTCACCCGTGTCGCGCGTGAGGTCGGCACCGAGGGCAGGCTCGGTGGCCGGGCGCAGGTGCGTGGTGTCTCCGGGGTGTGGAAGGACCTGACCGACAACGTCAACTTCATGGGGGACAACCTGACCTCGCAGGTCCGCAACATCGCCCAGGTCGCCACCGCCGTCGCCCAGGGCGACCTGTCGAAGAAGATCGACGTGGACGCGCGCGGCGAGATCCTGGAGCTGAAGACGACCATCAACACGATGGTCGACACCCTCTCCTCGTTCTCGTCCGAGGTCACCCGCGTCGCCCGCGAGGTCGGCAGCGAAGGGCAGCTGGGCGGCCAGGCCCGCGTCGAGGGCGTCTACGGGACGTGGAAGCGGCTGACCACCAACGTCAACGAGCTCGCCCTGAACCTCACCACCCAGGTCCGGGCGATCGCGGAGGTGGCCAGCGCGGTCACCCAGGGCGACATGTCCCGGGCCATCACGGTCGAGGCGCAGGGCGAGGTCGCCGAACTGAAGAACAACATCAACCTCATGGTCTCCAACCTCCGCGAGACCACCCGCGCCAAGGACTGGCTGGAGTCCAACCTCACCCGCATGGCCGCCCTCATGCAGGGCCACCGCGACCTCGTGGAGGTCGCCGACCTGATCCTGCGCGAGCTGACGCCGCTGGTGAACGCGCAGTTCGGCGCGTTCTTCCTGGCCGAGGCCGGCGCGCCGCAGGGCGAGGGCCTGCAGTTCATCGCCGGGTACGGCACCGACCAGGACGACGGGAGCAGCCCGCTCCCCGGTACCGGCACCCCGGGCCGCGGCCTGATCGCCCAGGCCGCGCAGGAGAAGCAGCGGATCCTCATCACCGACGTCCCACCGGACTACATCACCATCAGCTCCGGACTCGGCATGGCGTACCCGGCCAGCATCGTCATCCTGCCGATCCTCTTCGAGGACCAGGTGCTCGGCGTGATCGAGCTGGCCTCGCTCAGCAGGTTCAGTGATGTGCACCTGGCCTTCATGGACCAGTTCGCCAACACGATCGGCGTCTCGATCAACACGATCATCGCCAACTCCCGGACGGAGTCCCTGCTGTCGCAGTCGCAGCGCCTCACCTCCGAACTGCGCGAGCGGTCGGACGAACTGCAGCGTTCCAACGCCGAGCTGGAGGAGAAGGCCGCTCTGCTCGCGACCGCCTCGCGGTACAAGTCGGAGTTCCTGGCGAACATGTCGCACGAGCTGCGCACCCCGCTCAACTCGCTGCTGATCCTGGCCCGGCTGCTGGCCGACAACCCCGACGGCCACCTGTCCGACCAGGAGGTGCAGTTCGCGACCACCATCCACCGTTCGGGGTCCGACCTGCTCCAGCTGATCAGCGACATCCTCGATCTGTCGAAGATCGAGGCCGGCCGGATGGACGTACGCCCGAAGACGCTGCCGCTGGTCAAGGTGCTCGACTACGTCGACGCCACGTTCCGGCCGCTCACCATCGACCGCGGCCTGGGCTTCGAGATCGCCGTCGGCGAGAACATGCCGACCGAGCTGTACTCCGACGAGCAGCGCCTCCAGCAGGTGCTGCGCAACCTGCTGTCCAACGCCCTGAAGTTCACCCACTCCGGCAGCGTGGAGCTGCGCGTGGACCGGGTGCCGGGGGAGCGGTTCGAGGAGCAGACGCTTCTGAACGCCGAAGCCGTCGTCGCGTTCTCCGTCAAGGACACCGGGATCGGCATCGCCGCCGAGAAGCTTCCGTTGATCTTCGAGGCGTTCCAGCAGTCCGAGGGAACCACCAACCGCAAGTACGGCGGCACGGGCCTCGGCCTGTCCATCAGCCGGGAGATCGCCGGGATGCTCGGTGGCAAGATCGTCGCCGAGAGCGAGCTGGGGGTGGGTTCCCGCTTCACCCTCTACATTCCCGCGCACTACCCCGGCGCCACCACCGGGCAGGGCCTGGCGGGGCTGCACTCCATCGGCGTCCCACCCGGTGCTCCCCCCGCCGGGGAACGGCCGCCGGCAGCCGCCGTCGAGGACACATCGCCTGTACATGTGGAGAACACATCGCCCGTGCACGTGGAGGACACGTCATCGGTGCACGTGTTCGACAGCGCGGGGAGCCTGAGCGCCGACATCCTGGATGCGGACCGCCTGACTCCGGACGACCTGATGGGCATGGGACCGGCGGCGGCCGCAGCCGGTCGAGAGGACACCTGGCCGGAGACGACTCGGCTCAAGGAATGGCTCAGCGGGCGCCCCGGCCGCGTACTGGCAGGCCGCCGCATCCTCATCATCGACGACGACATCCGCAACGTCTTCGCCCTCACGCAGGTACTGGGCCGTGTCGGCATCACCGTGAAGTACGCGGAGAACGGCCGGGAGGGCCTTGAGGTCCTCGAACGGTCCCCCGACGTGTCCCTGGTCCTGATGGACATCATGATGCCGGAGATGGACGGGTACGAGACCACCCGCATCATCCGGAGCACCCCCCGTCTCGCGCACCTGCCGATCATCGCCCTCACCGCCAAAGCGATGCCCGGAGACCGCGAGAAGGCGATAGACAGCGGCGCCTCCGACTACGTGCCCAAGCCGGTGAACGTAGACCGCCTGCTGTCGATCATCTGCGATCTGCTCGACCCGCGGAACGGCCCCCCGGGGCCGACGCGGGACCCCGAGGCCACCGGCGAACCGTTCGGCGCGAGGGACGGCACCGACGATCCACCCGGGGACGCGCGATGAGCACAGCCCCGGCGGACCGGTGCAGCATCCTGATCGTGGACGACATGGAGGAGAACCTCATCGCGTTCGAGGCCGTACTCGGCCCGCTCCACCAGCACCTGGTCCGCGCACGTTCCGGGGAGGAAGCGCTGAAGGCGATGCTGCGGCAGGACTTCGCGGTCGTCCTGCTCGACGTCCGCATGCCCGACATGGACGGCTTCGAGACCACCGCCAACATCAAACGCCTCGACCAGACCAAGGACGTGCCCGTCATCCTGGTGACGGGCACCGAGCCGGGCGCCGACTACGCCTACCGGGGCTACGCGATCGGCGCCGCCGACTTCATCACCAAGCCCATCGACCCATGGGTGCTGCGCACCAAGATCAACATCTTTCTCGATCTCTACCGGAAGAACCGCCAGTTGGCGATGTGCGGCCGGCCCTCGGACACGGACCGGCTCGCGGAGATCACCGAACGGCTCGCCCAGATCGAGCTGCTGCTCCGCAACCGGCCGGAAGCCGAGACAGCCGGTCTCGCCGACCGCATCGTGGAGGTGGAACGCGCGGTGAGCACGCTCCTACCGGGCCGTACCGGCGGCTACCGGTAGTTCGCCGAGCCCCGCTCGTGCGTGGGTGAACGGGTGGCACGGCGCTCGGACAGGGGCTGCCCGGACACGGTCAGGCGGCGGGCCTGCCGGACTGGTCGTGGGTGGAGCAGTGGATTGCGCCGCCGCCGGAGGCGATGGTGCCGATCTGCAACTGGACGACGTCCCGCCTGGGGAAGTGTTCCATTGGGGAGAAGCCGCGCCGTGCGGCAGCCGGCGTTGACCGTGTGACCAGCCCCTTCGAGTCGCGCTCTGCTACCGCCGGCTTTCGCTGTGCAGCGCCGAGCGGTAGGCGGCGGGGGTGACACCGTAGGTGCGGGTGAACCACCGGGTGAGATGGGCCTGGTCCTCACTGGTACACCGGGCGCCTGGAGCCGGGCTACACCCGTCAGGCCCCAGCCTCCGCCACTGCCTACTTTGCCGAGGTCGGCCTGCACGGATCCTTCTGGGGACTGCCCGACTGAGGCGAATCCGCCTGCCGCGCACGCCGGCGCGGGAGCGGGAACCGGGGGCCGGGTAGGCGGACGGCCCGAGCGGTGACCGGCGGGCGGCGCACTGCGCGGCGATCGGATCACCAGAGAAGGCAGAGCAACGCACACAAGCGAATCTCACTGGTTGCTCGGGCCCGCTTCTGCGTACGGTCGGCCCCATGGCTGACGACTGCTTCGCTCATCCACGGCTCGCCGCGATCTACGATCCGCTCGACCCCGATCGCAGCGATCTCTCTGCGTACCTCCGGATCGCGGAAGACTTCGGGACACGCCGCGTGCTGGACATCGGCTGCGGCACAGGAGTGTTCGCACTTCTCCTGGCTGACCGCGGGATCGAGGTCGTAGGCGTCGATCCCGCGATGGCGTCCATCGACGTCGCTCGGGCCAAACAGGGCAGCGAGCGAGTGCGCTGGATCCGCGGTGACGCGACAGACCTCCCGCCGATGCAGGTCGACCTCGCGACGATGACGGCGAACGTCGCCCAGGCCATCGCCGACCCGCAGACGTGGCAGAAGACCCTGCGGGGAGCCTACGAAGCACTGCGGCCTGGCGGACATCTGGTCTTCGAGACCCGCGACCCCGCCAGACGCGCCTGGGAAGAGTGGACCCGCGAAAACTCCTACCGCGTGACGGAGATCCCAGGCGTCGGCTCCGTCGGGAGCTGGGTCGAGTTGATCGAGGTGACCTGGCCTCTGGTGACGTTCCGCTGGACCTACGCGTTCGCGGCCGACGGACAGGTGCTGACGTCGGACTCGACGCTGCGCTTCCGGGAGCGGGAAGAAGTCGAGAGGGACCTGGTCCAGCACGGTTACGTGGTGGAGGAAGTCCGCGATGCGCCCGACCGCCCAGGAAGAGAGTTCGTCTTCCTGACGCGCCGTCCGTGATGTTCACCGACCCGCGCCACCGAAAGGTGAGCACGCAGGCGTGCGCCATGAGCTCCGGCGCTTCGCGCGCCGCTGACCTCGCCGCGGCCCAGGAAGACGGCCAAGGACATGGGGTGGTAGGGCGCCATCGGCGCTCGGACTTGGATGGTACCGATCTTCTTGATCTGGACAGTCCAGATCATCGCAGGTGAGAGACACCCTTCTGCTGTCAGGGCATCAGTTCCACTTCACAGCCGAATACATGAGGCTGAAGGTAGGCGCGGCTGTCGCGCATCCCCGGTTCACTCTTTCGTGAACCGGTTCCGGCGTTTCTCCGTGCCATACGAATACAGGACCACCGCGGCTTCCGCGGTCGACACCGTGCCCGCAAGCGCTGCGGGCCCCCTCTTCAGAACGGAGTCCTCTGTGCTGCAACGACTCATAGGACGCGTCACGGTCACGGCCGCATCGGCCATGGCGCTGCTCATCGGAGGCGCAACCGTCTCCACCGGTACCGCGGCTGCGGCGACAAGCAGCTACGGTCCGTCGTACTACCTCTCCGTGGGCGACTCGCTCGCACTCGGCGTGCAGCCCGACGCATCCACCGGCGAGATCCGTCCCACGTCGAACGGGTACGCCGACGTCTTGCACCAGACCTTGGTGAACAGCACCGATCCGGGCCTCAGACTGGTGAAGCTCGGATGCTCCTATGAGACCTCGGCCACCTTCATCAACGGTGGTATCTGCCAGTACGACCAGGGGAAGTCCCAGCTGGCGGCGGCGGAGAAGTTCTTGAAGGAGCACTCCGGCAACGTCCGCCTGGTGACCATCAACATCGGCGGCAACGACATCGTCGGCTGCGCGTCCGCGGCCGGCATCGACGAGGCGTGTCGCGTCGCGGCCCTGTCCACGCTCCGGACCAACCTCACCAAGATCGCGGCGCGACTGCGCGCCGCCGCCGGTCCGAACGTGCGGATCGTCGGCGCCAATGCCCAGGACCCGTACCTCGCCTTCTGGTTCAACGGGCCCGAAGGGCAGCAGCTCGCCCAGGACTCGCTGACCGGCACCGCGGAGTTCAACAATGTGGTGTCCGATGTCTTCGCACCTCAGAAGATCCAGGTCGCCGATGTGGCGACCGCGTTCGACACCTTCGACACGTCCCCGGTGCCGGTCCCGGACCTCGGTGACGTGCCCCTGAACGTGCTCCGTATCTGCCAGTACACCTTCCTGTGCACACCGGCTCCCCAGGGCCCCGACGGTCACCTGACCGACGAGGGTTATCGCGTGATGTCCGGAGCCTTCGCCACGAAGGTCTAGCGGGCTGAGGACGTCCGGGTCGGCCCGCACCGGCCGACCCGGACGTCACGATCCTTAGGCCTGGCCGGTTCCGAGGGCGTTGCGCAGGAACTCCGTGGCCTGGTCGATGGCTCCGCGGGCGGCTTTGGACTGGCTCAGTGAGTTGAGCATCATGAAGTCGTGGACCGTGCCGTCGTAGCGCACCGTGGTTACCGGAACGCCGGCTGCCCGGAGCTTGGCGGCGTACGCCTCCCCCTCGTCGCGCAGCACGTCGGCCTCGTCGACGATCAGCAGGGCCGGCGGCAGGTTGGAGAGCTGCTCGATGGTAGCGCGGTTGGGAGACGCGGTGATCTCCGCGCGCTGGTTCGGGTCGGTCGTGTAGGCGTCCCAGAACCACTCCATCAGCTTGCGGCTCAGGTAGTAGCCGGTGGCGAACTGGTCGTAGGAACCGGTGTTCATGGCCGCGTCCGTGACCGGGTAGTACATCGACTGCTGTACGAACTTGACGTCACCGCGTTCCTTGGCCATGAGGGCGAGTGCAGCGGTCATGTTTCCGCCGACCGATTCCCCGGCCACTGCCATGCGCTGTGCATCCAGTCCCTTGGAAGCTCCCTCGCGGACGATCCACTGCGCGGTGGCGTAGCCCTGCTCGATGGCCACGGGGTAGTGGGCCTCGGGTGACGGCGTGTACTCCACGAAGGCCACTGCCGTACGGGCGCCGACCGCCAACTCGCGCACCAGGCGATCGTGCGTGCCGGCGTTGCCGAGGACCCAGCCACCGCCATGCATGTACAACACGACGGGCAGCGTTCCGGTGACGCCCTGCGGTTTGACGATGCGTACCCGAACATTGCCCACCGCGGCCGGTACGGTGACCCATTCCTCGTCGACCGGCAGCTTGTCGACCGGCGCGGCCTGGAGGTCGTCGAGGACCTTGCGCGCCGCGGTCGGATCCAGCTCGTACAGGAAAGGATGCTGCGAGGTAGCGTCGGCGAGCTCCTGAGCCTCTGCCTCAAGAACGATCGAGGCGGTCTGAGCAGCCATGGGAATACTCCCTGGGAAGTCCGAGAAGCGCATGGTGACGGGCGCACGAGCCTGAAGAGCGCCGCGGTGCGTCGAGCAGTGGGGCGGCCGGCGCAGCCTGCGCCCTGGTTCAAGCCCCCGATGAAGCTAGAACCAGCATAGCCACGCATTCTCCGCCGCTGCATTTCAAGAAAGCGCCCGCCCCCAGTGAGAGTCCGCCGGCTTCAATGGGACAGGGCTCCAGCGGAAAGCGCCCTGGTGGTGGGCAACGGCCGTGAGGCAGCCATGTTGAATCGGGTTGTGCGGCTGGCGGGCAATACTGTTTCGCGCGCGTCGATGAGGGGTACTCGGCAGCCAACTGCCTTGGCGGCCAAGGGAGTCGGCGCGCCAGGCGGCGACACGGATCTCCTTCTGTGACACTCGCCGATCATCTGAGATGGTGAAGTCATGCAGATGCCCGAGCCGTTTGCTACGACCGTCGCAGCAGTTGCCCCCGTCATCATCGTGGCTGGATCAGTGGAGCCGGCCATCTACGGGAAAGTCTTGCCCGATTGGAGTCGGCAGGCCGCTGTTCCCGTGCTGGAAACTCTCGGTTCCGTCGGTGGGCGCTCGACGGCCGCAACACGGCATTGGGCGCCTTGTCAGCCGATACGGCACTGGTGGGTGAATCGAAACCCGCGATGAGCCCGGTCGATGAAGGCCCCGCCTCTGTCGTTGCCCGCATGCGCGGCTCCCGCGGCGAGACCACCGGCGGGTCACGGCTGAGGCCGGCGTGCCGGTGCGCGCGCGACCGTGGTGTCGGCGGCGACGACCCGGTCGAGGTCGTCGGGCACGCCCTGAGTGCGGCCCGGCTGACAGCGCCGGGACTCCTCGGGGTCGGTGCCGGTGGCCCGGAGAACTCCTGTCGTCGCAGGTCACAGGGATGTCTTCGTCATCAAGGCGCCTGTGGACAGTCGTCGCCCCATGGAACCAGCTTCAAATGATGAGCACAAATTCCACACATCCCCCTCTTCAGGCGGGCCTCGATGGTCTAGATTGACCGTGCTTCACATGCTGGGACACGGGGCGACAAATGATGATCTATAGGTCCGGTGCCATCGGCAGTCAACGGCAGCGTTTCCGGTGCCGGACCTGGGGGTGACCAGTTTTCGGGGCCCGAGAGGGGCTTGGGTGTGCGGGGAGCACACCCAGGGTTTCGACGGGATCCCGCGTAACTCGAGTGTTCGGCAGGGCGTGGGGGTCCGCTGCCGTCCAGATGGATTGCTCAAGTAGCGCTGAGACAGCCGAGATGTGATGCGCGGGGGGCGGGGGCCTCCCGTGGGGAGGAACAGTGCTGCGCGGGGGGCGGGGGCCTCCCCGGGCGAACAGCATCAGGCGACCATGTACCACTGGGAACCGGGGGGTTTCTGTGCAGCAGGGGGGACTAGTCCGCCCTATTCCTTCGGCGCGCGAGCGTCTGGGAATCGGGGCGATCAGCCGTCCGGTGAACGACTGGGAGCAGCGGTACCGACGTACCGTGATCACCAGCGACACCGTGGCCACCGCCTTGGTGGTGGCGGCGATCGGCAACTTCTTCGGGGCCCGGGACGCGGCCAACTGGCACGAGAAGTGGGGGATTCTGGCCTTCGGCACGGAGCTGCTGGTGCTGGGATCGCTTGCGGTGAGCCGGTCGTGGGCGCCGGCCGTGCTCGGCCAGGGCGCCGAGGAATTCCGCCGGCTCGGACGCGCGCTGTTCACGGCGACTGTCGTACTGGCGCTCGGCGGGATCGCCCTCACCTCGCGCAACATCAAGCTCTGGATCTTCGTCGCGATCCCGGCGATCGCGCTCATCACCATGACCGCGCGGTATCTGCTCCGCCTCTGGCTGCACAAACAGCGGAAGGAGGGACGGTGCCTGAGATCGGTGCTCGCTGCGGGGAGCGCGGCCACCGTGCGCGACCTGATCACCCGAACCCGCAAGTTCCCGCACCTCGGCTGGCGGGTGGACGCGGTGTGCACGACGGACGGCCTCGGGCTCGTCGGTGACCAACTGGACGGTGTGCCGGTCGTCGGCCGACTGGCGGACGTCGCGGGCCACATCCGCCGCGACGGCTACCGTGTCCTCGCGGTCACACCGGACCCGCACTGGTCGTCGGACCGGCTGCAGCGGCTGGCCTGGAACCTCGAAGGCAGCGATGCCGAGATGGTCGTGGCCCCTGTGCTGATGGAGGTGGCCGGCCCGCGGCTGCACGTCGACGCGGTGCTCGGGATCCCGCTGCTGCGGGTCAGCATGCCGACCTTCACCGGCGGGCGCCGGGCGGTCAAAGAGGTCGTCGACCGGATGGGCGCGGCGATCCTGTTGTTGCTGTTCGCGCCGCTGATGGTGCTCGTCGGGCTGCTCGTGCTGGTGGACAGTCGGGGCGGGGCGTTCTACCGCCAGCGCAGGGTCGGCAAGGACGGCCGCGAGTTCACCATTCTCAAGTTCCGCACCATGGTCGCCGGGGCCGACCGGGCACGTGCCGCGCTGGCCGACCGCAACGAGGGCGCCGGCCTGCTGTTCAAGCTCCGCCGGGATCCGCGGGTGACCCGGGTGGGAACGGTGCTGCGCCGGTACTCGGTCGACGAGCTCCCGCAGCTCTTCAACGTGCTCAGCGGATCGATGTCGCTCGTCGGTCCACGGCCTCCGCTACCGGAGGAGTCCGCCGCGTACGGCCCGGACATCCGGCGGCGGCTGTTGGTCAAGCCGGGGCTCACCGGCCTGTGGCAGATCAGTGGACGCAGCGACCTGCCGTGGGAGGAGGCCGTCCGACTGGACCTGCGGTACGTGGAGGACTGGTCGCTCGCCCTCGACACAGTGATCTTGTGGAAGACGCTGCGTGCGGTGCTCCACGGACAGGGGGCCTACTGATGCGCGGGGGGCGTCGTCAGGCCGGTGTACGGATCGCAGGCCGCAGGGGCCTGCCTGGGGGGAGGGACGAGTCATGAGAGTGAGCGTCTTCGGTCTCGGCTACGTGGGCTGCGTGTCGGCCGCGTGCCTGGCCAGCATGGGCCATGAGGTCATCGGGGTGGACGTGAACCAGGCGAAGGTCGATCTGGTCAACGGCGGCTTGGCCCCGGTGGTCGAGGAGCGGATCGGCGAGCTCACCGCCGAGGTCGTGCGGAGAGGAGCGTTGCGCGCCACCGGGGACGTCCGCGAGGCGATCATGGGCAGCGAGGTGTCGCTGGTCTGCGTGGGCACGCCGTCGGAACCCAACGGCAGCCTGTGCACCACGTACCTGGAGCGGGTCACCGAGCAGATCGGCGCCGCACTGGCCGAGAAGGCCGAGCAGGGGGGCCGGCACACCGTCGTGTTCCGCAGCACCATGCTCCCGGGCACCTGTCTGAACCTGCTGCTGCCGATCCTGGAGAAGCACGTCGGCGGCACGACCGGGGTGGACTTCGGGGTCGCGGTGAACCCGGAGTTCCTGCGCGAGGGCACGAGCGTGCGGGACTTCTTCGACCCGCCCAAGACCGTCATCGGCGAGCTCGACGCGTCGAGCGGCGACGTGGTGGCGGCGCTGTACGACGGCCTGCCCGGCGAGGTGTTCCGGGTGCCGGTCCCGACGGCCGAGGCGATCAAGTACGCGGACAACGCGTTCCACGGCCTCAAGATCGGCTTCGCGAACGAGCTGGGCGCGGTCTGCCAGGCGCTCGGGGTGGACTCGCACCAGGTGATCGACGTGTTCCTGGCCGACCGAAAGCTGAACATCAGCCCCGCCTACCTGCGACCCGGCTTCGCCTTCGGTGGCTCCTGCCTGCCCAAGGACCTGCGCAGCCTGGTCCACGCGGCGCAGCGGGCCGACGTCTCCGTGCCCATTCTCGCCCACGTGCTGACCTCCAACGCCGCACATCTGCAGCGCGCGGTGGACCTGGTCGAACGCACCGGCAAACGCCGGGTGGGCCTGTTCGGGCTGTCCTTCAAACCCGGCACCGACGACCTGCGCGAGAGCCCGCTGGTCGAGCTGGCGGAGCGGCTCTTCGGCAAGGGTTACGACCTGCGGATCTACGACGCCAACGTGACCCTCTCCCGGCTGATCGGCGCGAACCGCGAGTACATCGAGACACGGCTGCCGCACCTCACGCAGCTGCTCGCGGAGTCCGTCGACGAGGTGCTCGACCACGCCGAGGTGTGCCTGGTCGGGACCAGAGAGCCCGCCGTGCTCTCGGCGCTGCCCCATGGCGACGGACCGGTGATCGTCGACCTCATCCGCCTTCCCGACGCCGACGAGCGCCGGACCGAACCGGGGTACATGGGCCTTGCTTGGTGATGCAACCAGTGGCGACCGGCCGGACCGGCGCGCACTGATCCTTGTGGAGAACCTGTCGGTGCCGTTCGACCGGCGGGTGTGGCAGGAGTGCACGACGCTGCGCGACGCGGGCTGGGAGGTGCACGTCATCTGTCCCCGGGGGGAGAAGCGGGACACGGAGCTGGAGGCGGAGATCGACGGGGTGCGGATCCACCGCTACCCGTTGCGCGCGGCCACCGGCGGACCGGCCGGCTATCTGCGGGAGTACGGATCGGCGTTGTGGCACACGGTCCGGCTGGCCCGCACGGTCGGCCCGGTCGACGTGGTCCACGCCTGCAACCCGCCCGACCTGCTGTTCCTGCCGGCACTGTGGCTGAAGCGACGCGGCGCGCGGTTCGTCTTCGACCAGCACGACCTCGTACCCGAGCTGTACCTCTCCCGGTTCGACCGCGGCGAGGACCTGCTCTACCGCGCCGTGTGCGCGCTGGAACGGCGGACCTACCGAACCGCGGACATCGTGCTCGCGACGAACGAGAGCTACCGGGACGTCGCGCTGCGCCGTGGCGGCAAGCGGCCGGAGGACGTCTTCGTGGTGCGCAGCGCGCCCGCCGTCGACCGGTTCCAACCGGTGCCGCCCGAGCAGGAGTTGAAGCGCGGCAAGCCTCACCTGCTGTGCTACCTCGGCGTCATGGGCCCTCAGGACGGCGTCGACTACGCCTTGCGGGCCCTCGCGAAGCTGCGCGACGAGCTCGGGCGGACCGACTGGCACGCGGTGTTCGTCGGCGCAGGCGACGCCTTCGACGCGATGGTGGAACTGTCCCGGCGGCTCGGGCTCCTGGAGCAGGTGCAGTTCACCGGGCGCATCCCGGACGCCGACCTGGTGCGCTACCTGTCCACCGCGGACGTGTGCCTTTCCCCCGACCCGCGCAATCCGCTCAACGACGTGTCGACCATGAACAAGGTCCTGGAGTACATGGCGATGGGCCGGCCCATCGTCTCCTTCGACCTCCGGGAGGCGCGCGTCTCCGCCGGTGACGCCGCCGTCTACGCGCCCGCCAACGACGAGACCGAATTCGCCGGACTCATCGCGCTGTTGCTGGACGATCCGGAGAAGCGGGCCCGGATGGGCAAGATCGGCCAGGAGCGGATCGGCGGCCAGCTTTCCTGGCAGAACTCGCAGGCGTCGCTGCTCGCCGCCTACGCCGCGGCCTGCCGCGACCACACTCCGGGGCGGCGGGCGACCCGGTCCGGACGGGGACGGGGCCGGACCGTTGAGCGATGACACGATCCGCCTGTCCACGATCGGGCGGATACTCCGCCGGCGCTGGCGGCTTCTCGCCGTCCTCACCGTGGTGGGCGCGCTCGTCGGATACGGCACCTCTTTGCTGTTCCCGCCGCGTTATACGACGTCGGCATCGGTACTGCTGCCGGGGGCGTGGGAGGAGCGCGAGCTGCTGACTCAGCAGGAGATCGCGACCAGTTCGGTGGTGGTCGACCGCGCGGCCGCCGCGCTCCGCTGGCCCGGGGTCAGCGGCGGCGAGCTGCGGGACCGGGTGAGCGCCAAGGCCGCCGACGGGAACATCATCAAGATCTCGGGCACGGCCGACACCCCGGAGCGCGCACAGCAACTCTCCGACCAGGTGGCCCGGCAGTTCGTCACGTTCGCCGCGCAGGTCGTGGACAACAACACCGACCCCGAGGCTGCGACGCAGCTCGAGACACTGCGGAAGACGGTGGCGCAGACCAGCCGCCGCATCACCGAGCTGACCGATGCGGCCGATCCGGGGCAGACCGTGGAGAGCGTGCAGTCCCGCACCGAGCTCGAGAAGCTGCGCACCTCGCTCCAGGAGGCCATCACCAAGCTGGACCAGGCCGACCCGGCCGCCCGCAAGGCCAACATGGTCGTCATGGGGGCGGCGGCCCGGCCGACCGGCGAGGCACCACCGACGAGGAATCAGCTCGTCATCGCCGGGGCGCTGCTGTTCTTCCTGCTCGCGGTCATCGGCCATCTCACCGCCGCACGGATGAGTCGCCGGCTGCGCACCGAACCGGAGATCGCCGCGGCGCTGGGCTCGGCGCTGCTGGGCACCGTCCACGTACCCGGTGAACGGCACACACACCGGCCGGAAGGGCGTGGCCCACGGGCCCGGATCCGCCGGGTGCTGGGCGTCGACATCCGGTGGGACACACCGACCCCGAGGACGTCCGTCGACGAGGCCGGCAGGCAGATCCGCTACCGACGGGTGTGCGCCCGCCTGAGGGACCAACTGCCGTCCCCCCGGCGACTGCTGGTCGTCGTCCCGGACGGCGACGAGATCGCCCGCCGGGCCGCCAGGCAGCTCGTCGCCGAGGCCGAGAGCGATCCTTCCCCCGGCTCTTCGAGCAGGGGCGACCTCATGCTGCGGGTGGTGGGGGTTTCGGTGTCCCAGCCGCTGGTGCCGGACCGTGACAACGAGTTCGGTGCCCTGGTCGTGCTCAGCGCGGGCAGCTGGACCGCAGGGGAGCTCGCCGGCATCGCCGAGGCGTGTGCGGACGCCAGGCACGAGGTCGTCGGCATCGTCCTCGCCGGACCGGTCCGGGCCCGTCCGGCGCGGTCTGCCGGCCGTCCCCGGGATGTCGCCATGCCGGTGGTCGCGGTTGGCCACGACGCGAAGGGAACTTCAGGGTGACGACGAGTACGACTTCGGAGTCGTCGGCCGCCGCTCCGCTGCTGGACCTCCAGGCGCTGGTGGTGGCGGTGCGCAGGCGGCGCCGCCTCTGGTGCTCCATGGCGCTGCTGGGGCTGCTCTTCGGCGCTGCGGTCGCGGTTCTGCTGCCGCCACCGCCGACCGCGGTGACCAAGGTGCTGGTCGCGCATCAGGAGGACCAGCCGGACGACCCCGGAACGCTGATCCGTACCGACGCCGCGCTGCTGCAGACCACGCGGATCGCCGACAACGCTCTGCACTCCCTCAAGTCCCCGGAAAAACCAGAGGACTTCATGCGGGACTACGGGGGTGTCGGCCTGACCAACAACCTGCTGCAGATCACGGTGACAGGTGACAGCGACGCGGAAGCGGTGGCCCGCGCCAAGGCGCTGGCCGACGCGTTCGTCGCGGACCATGTGAGGCGGATACAGCAAGCCGCGAACGCCCAGGCCAAGGCCCTGCTCGACCAGCGTGACCGGCTGCGGAACGAACTCGACCAGGTCAACAAGGCGATCGGAGGCGGATCGGCGCAGAGCGGGCCGAAAGCGTCGGAGCTGGAGTCGCTCTTCTCCCGCCGGGCCGAACTCACGTCACGGATCGCCGATTTCGACGAGCGCGCCGCGGAGGCGCGCATCGGGACGCCCCAACTCATCGCCGGCACACAGATCGTGGACGCCCCGCGCGCGGTACGGCACTCCCTGCCCAGGACCGCTGCCACCGACGCCGCGATCGGGCTCGTCCTCGGGCTCGTCCTCGGGCTCGCGGTGGCCGCGGTCAGCACGGTGGTGGCGGACCGCCCCGTGCTCCGCCGGGACATCGCGGCGAACCTCGGCGCCTCGGTCATCGCGGAGCTGCCCCGCCGGTCGGGCAGGCTGTGGCAGCGCCGACGGATCCGGGCGGCACGCGAACGGCTCACCGCCTCCCTGGCCCGCACCGTGCGCGGCTCCGCGGAACCGGTGTCGCTGCTGGAACTGGGCTGCGCGCGCAGCACGAGCGTGATCGTCCTGGACCTCGCCGGGGCACTGGCGGCGGATGGGCCGGTGGTCGTCATCGATGGCCTGCCCGGCCTGCGGCTCGGGGGACGCCGCCCGAAGCCAGGAGACCCGACCGTGGTCAGCGGCGAGCGAGCCTCGGCCGTGTCGCATCAGGAGCGCCGGCTCGGCGTCGGCTCGGTGGCGCCCGGCACGGCGTGGACCGACCTGCAGTACCTCGGCACTCAGACCGTGCTCGTCGTGCGTGCCGGGCACGGCAGCGCCGCTTGGCTGCACACCGTGGCGCGGCAGCTCGCGGACCAGCGCATTCCGGTGATCGGTGTGGTGCTGATCGACCCCGATCCGCGGGACCGGACCGACGGCACGCTGTGGGACGGGCTGCACACCGCCCTGCGCGGCCAGAACGAGCGGCTGGCCCGGCAGACCGGGACGGGCCGGCGGCGGGCGGAGCGGCTGCCGATGTGGTCGGCGCGGGTTCCGGACAGCGACCAGGAGGCGCGGTAGGACATGTGTGGCATCGCAGGCACTTACCGATGGCCGGACGGGAAGGCCGTGACCGACCGGCTCACCGATACCCTCGCCCACCGCGGTCCGGACGGGGCCGGCCGGTACAGCCACCCCGCCGGCGACGGCGAAGTGCACCTCGGGCACCGCAGGCTGGCCATCATCGACCTGTCCGAGACCGGCGCCCAGCCGATGGTCTCGGGCGGCCTCGTCCTGACGTACAACGGCGAGCTGTACAACGCGCCCGAACTGCGCGCCGAGCTGGCGGCCGCCGGGGTGCGCTTCCGTGGTACCTCCGACACCGAGGTGCTGCTGGAGGCCTGGCGGCGCTGGGGCACGGACTGCCTGCCCCGGCTGCGCGGCATGTTCGCGTTCGGGATCTTCGACGAGCGAACCGGTGAACTGGTCCTCGCCCGCGACCAGTTGGGCATCAAGCCGCTGTTCCTGCTCCGGCGCGGCGAGGGGCTGGTGTTCGCCTCCGAGCTCAAGGCGCTCGCCGCCGCGACCGGCGGGTCGCTGGAGGTGGACCATGCGGCGCTGGTGGCCTCGCTGCTGTACTACTGGGTGCCGGACTCACGGTGCGCGTTCCGTGAGGCCGAGAAGCTGCCGCCGGGAAGCTGGCTGCGGTGCCGGCCCGACGGCCGGGTGGAGCGCGGCCGGTACTGGCACCTTCGGGACGTCGCCGTCGAGGCCCGGGAGCGGGCCCGGGACGGCGAGCAGCCGGATGTCGCCGCCGTCGTCGAGGAGTCGACCCGGCGCCATCTGCTCTCCGACGTACCCGTGGCGACCTTCCTCTCCGGCGGTCTCGACTCCAGCTATCTGACCGCGCTGGCGGCCCGCGACCGACCCGGGATCTCCGCTTACACGATCGGGTTCCGCGCCGAGGACGCCAGGTTCGAGGCGATGCCGGACGACCTGCGCTATGCCCGGCAGGTGGCCGAGCGGTTCGGCGTCGACCTGCATGAGATCGAGATCGCTCCGAACGTGCTCGACCTGCTGCCGCAGATGACGTACCACCTGGACGAGCCGATCGGCGATCCCGCAGCGATCAACACGTTCCTGATCTGCTCGGCCGCCCGGGAGGCCGGGGTCAAGGTGATGCTCTCGGGGATGGGTGCCGACGAATTGTTCGCCGGTTACCGCAAGCACCTGGCCAACCTGCTCGCGCTTCGCTACCAGCGCGTCCCGCGGCCCCTGCGGCGCGGCCTGTCCGCGGCCGTGGACCGGCTGCCGGTCGCAACGAGCCGCCGGGGGTACCGGTCGGTGCGCTTCGCGAAGCGGTTCCTCTCCTTCGCCGAGCTGCCGGAGGAGACCGCGTTCCGGCGCAGCTACACCATGTACGACCAGGACGAGCTGCTCGCCCTGGTCGATCCGGATCTGGCCCCGGCGGTCGAGGAAGTGCTGACCGAGCATGCGGACGTCTACCGGGACAACGACCTCGACGACTTCGTCAACCGCATGTGCCTGGGCGACGCCCGGATGTTCCTGCCGGGCCTGAACCTCACCTACACGGACCGGTCGAGCATGGCCGCGTCGACCGAGGTGCGGGTGCCGTACGTGGACGTCGAGGTGGTCAAGGCGGCGTTCGCCGTGCCCGGTGATCGCAAGATCGTCGGACGGCAGGGCAAGGCCGTCCTCAAGGAGGCGGCCGCCTCGGTCCTGCCCCGGGAGATCGTGTACCGGCCCAAGGGTCTGTTCAGCGCCCCGCTGCGCGCCTGGATGAGCCGGGATCTGGCACCGCTGGTGCGCGAGGTGGTGAACGACGGCGAGCTCGTCCGTTCCGGGCTGCTGCGCCGCGACGCGCTGGCGCGCATGGTCGCCGAGGACGCCGCCGGGCAGCGGGACTTCTCCAAGCATCTGTGGCATGTGCTGACCCTCGAGTACTGGTATCGCGACGCGACCTCCGGGGCCGGCCGGAGCGCTCGCCCGGCGGCGTAGAAGACGGCGTAGAAACAAGGGGACTTCGGTGAAACAGGTTGTGCAGAACTACAAGAGCGGCGAGCTGGCGCTGCTCGACGTGCCGGTGCCGGGGTGCAAGCCGGGCGGTGTGCTGGTACGCACCGCCTACTCGCTGATATCCACCGGGACCGAGCTCATGAAGGTCTCCGAGGCCGGCATGTCCATGGTGGGCAAGGCCCGCTCCCGGCCGGACCAGGTGGCCAAGGTCATGCAGAGCGTGGCCACCAACGGGGTGCCCGCCACCTACCGCAAGGTGATGGGCAAGCTGGACTCCTACACACCGCTGGGCTACTCGCTGTGCGGGGTGGTCGAGCAGGTCGGCACCGGGATCGACGACGTGAAGGTCGGCGATCTCGTGGCCTGCGCCGGCAACGAGCACGCGCTGCACGCCGAGCTGAACTGGGTGCCGAAGAACCTCTACGCCCCGGTGCCGGACGGCCTCGCGCCGCGGCACGCGGCCTTCGGCACCGTCGGGTCGATCGCGATGCAGGGCGTCCGCCAAGGGGAGCCGCAGCTCGGCGAGGTGGCGCTGGTCATCGGCCTCGGACTGATCGGCCAGCTGGTGGTGCAGCTCCTTGTCGCCTCGGGGGCCCGCGTCGTCGGGGCCGACCCCGACCCGGCGCGCTGCGAGCTCGCCGAGCGCCTGGGCGCGGCGGCCTGCGGCGATCCCGCGTCCGCTGCCGTGGAGACCGCCGTCGCCGAACTCACCGGCGGGCACGGCGTCGACCAGGTGTACCTGGCCGCCGGCGGCGGCAGCAACCAGCCCGTCGAGCTGGCCGCCCGCCTCTGCCGGGACCGCGGCCGGGTCGTCGACATCGGCAAGTGCCGCCTGGACCTGCCGTGGAACGCGTACTACGAGAAGGAGCTCGACGTCCGCTTCTCCCGCAGTTACGGCCCCGGGCGCTACGACCCGGAGTACGAGCTCGAGGGGCGGGACTACCCGATCGGCTACGTGCGCTGGACCGAGCGCCGCAACCTGGCGTGCTTCCTCGATCTCGTCGCCCGCGGCAGCGTCGACGTGGAGCCCCTGGTCTCCCACATCGCCGACTTCGACGACGCGGTCGAGACGTACCGGGGCCTGAAGGACGGCGACCTGAAGGCCGTGGCCGTGCTGTTCCGGTACCCCGAACGCGCGGGGGAAGCGGAGGCCCCGGCGGTGGCCGTGCCCACGGTGAACGTGAAGCGGAGTCCGGCCCGTGCCGTCAAGACGCCGGTGCGGCTGGCGTTCGTCGGCGCCGGAAACTACGCGACGTCGATGCTGCTGCCACACCTGGCACAGCGCGACGGCGTCGAGCTGTCGACAGTCGTCACCACGACGGCGCTGTCCGCGGCCAACGCGCAGCGGAAGTTCGGCTTCGCCGAGGCGACCACCGATCTCGACGCCGTGCTCGGTGACAAGTCCATCGACGCGGTGTTCGTGGTCACCCGGCACAGCTCGCACGCCGAACTGACCCGCAGGGCGCTGCTGGCCGGCAAGACGGTGTTCGTGGAGAAGCCGCTGGCCCTCACCGAGGACGAACTGGCCGGCGTGCTCGCGGCGGTGGAGGAGTCCGGCAACGACCGGCTGCAGGTGGGCTTCAACCGCCGGTTCGCGCCGCTGCTGCAGGAGGCCCGGAAGCGGTTCGGCGCCCGGACCGGTCCGGCGAGCCTGCGCTACCTGGTCAACGCGGGCCGGCTGCAGCACGGCAGCTGGTACCTCCAACAGGGCACCGAGGGCTCGCGGTTCGCCGGCGAGGGCGGGCACTTCGTCGACACGGCGAGCTGGCTGCTCGCGGCCGATCCGGTGTCGGTGTACGCGGTCGCCACGTCCGGCAACGAGGACCTGCAGGTCGTGCTGCGCTACCCGGACGGGTCCACCGCCACCATCAGCTACGTCACCACCGGCGCGCCCGGCTTCCCCAAGGAGACGCTGGACCTGGTCGCGGACGGCAAGGTGCTGCGGCTCGACGACTTCGTCCGTGCCTCGGTCCACGGCCGCAAGCGGTGGGTCAGTTCACGGCTGCCCAAGGCCCGCGACAAGGGCCAGTCCGCCGAACTGGCCGCGTTCGTCAAGGCCGTGCGGACCGGCGGTTCGATGCCGGTGCCGCTGGAGTCGCTGGTCGCCACCACGTCGGCCACCCTCGGCGTGCAGGCCTCTCTGGCCGGCGGTGCGCCGGTGACGTTGGCGAGGGCGCGATGACTGTGAGCTCGGGGAATCCGGGCTGGTACCTGCGGCGCCTTTCCCGGATGGGACCGCGGGAGGTCGGCGGCCGGGTGGGCGACGCCGTGCGCAGGCGGCGGTGGCGGTCGGCGCTGCCGGACTGCCCGAGCGTGACCGGCACCCGGTTCACCGCGGTACTGCCCGCCGGGACGATCGCCGCGATACCCCCGGACGCCGCGAAACGTCTCGTCGCCGAGGCGGACCGGCTGATGGACGGGCACGCCGAGTACTTCGGGGTGGTCCGCGACGACCTCGCCGACCCGGACTGGTGGCACGACCCGAAGACCGGGCGCCGGGCTCCGCAGGGCTACGCCTTCGACGTGCCGTACCGGAACGAGGACGCGGTCGGGGACATCAAGCAGATCTGGGAGCCGTCCCGGCATCAGTACCTCACCGTGCTCGCCGCCGCCTACGCGATCACCGGGAACGAGCGGTACGCCGAGCGAGTGGCCGAGCACCTGCGGTCGTGGTGGGAGGCCAACCCGCCGCTGCGCGGCGTGCACTGGATCAGCGGCATCGAGCTGGGCATCCGGCTGCTGTCCTGGGTGTGGATCCGCCGGCTGCTCGACGGCTGGCCGGGCGCGGGCGCTCTGTTCGAGGGCAACCCGGTGGCGCTGAACCAGATCTGGCACCACCAGCGCTGGCTGGCCGCCTTCCCCAGCCGGGGATCTTCGGCGAACAACCACGTCGTCGCCGAGGCCGCCGGACAGTTCGCCGCGGCCTGCGCGTTCGGGTGGTTCCCCTCCTCGGCGCGCCTGCGAGCCGGCGCGCTGCGGTCGCTGGAGCGGCATCTGCGCAGCAACACCTTCCACTCCGGCCTCAACCGCGAGCTGGCCACCGAGTACCACGGACTGGTGCTGGAGCTCGGCCTGGCCGCGGTGGCCGAGGCGGATGCCGCAGGCGTGCCGGTCCCCGCGTCGGTCCGGCTGGTGCTGCTGCGGATGACCGACGCGCTCGCGGCCGTCGTGGACAGCCGGCTGCGGCCGCCGCGTCAGGGGGACGCGGACGACGGGCACGGCCTGGTCGTGGACGGCGCGGGCACCGACCGCTGGGCCTCGCTACTGGCCACCGGGGACGCCGTGTTCGGCCGGCTCGCCTGGTGGCCGGCGGTGACCGGCACCGATGTGCGCACCCCGCTGCTGGCCGCGCTCATCCAGCCCTGCTCGAAAGATGGAACCGCACCGGCAGTGTCCCGCCCGGCAAGCCGGCCGGCCCATTTCGCCGACGCGGGCATGACCATCCTGCGTGGTCCGGCAACGAGTCCCGGGGAGATCTGGTGCCGCTGCGACGGCGGCCCGCACGGCTTCCTGTCCATCGCCGCGCACGCCCACGCGGACGCGCTGTCCGTGGAGGTCCGGCACGACGGGGTCGACGTGCTCGCCGACCCGGGGACGTTCTGCTACCACGGGCAGCCCGAGTGGCGGCAGTACTTCCGTTCGACCCTGGGCCACAACACCCTTCAGTTGGACGGCGCCGACCAGTCCGTCTCCGGCGGCCCGTTCCTGTGGACCCGGCATGCCCGCAGCCGCGTCCTGGTCGCGGACACATCCGGCGCCTTTGACGGGGGGACGGCCCGCTGGTGCGCCGAGCACGACGGCTACGAGCGCTCCGTGCACCGCCGCCGGGTGGAGCTGACGGCCGAGAGCCAGGAGCTGAGGGTGGTCGACGAGGTGCGCGGCCCCCACCGGGCCGAGGTGCACCTGGCGTTCCACCTCGGCCCGGCGATCGTCGCGGACCTGGTGGGGAACCGGGCAGTGCTCACCTGGACCCGGGACGGCGAGGACCGCTCCGCCGTACTCGAGCTGCCCGGGCAGCTGTCCTGGCGGGCGCATCGCGGCGAGTGCGACCCGCCGCTGGGCTGGTACTCCGCCGGTTTCGGACGCAAGGAACCCGCCACCACGCTGGTCGGCACCGGCTTCGCCGATGGCACGCAGGGGTTCATCACCGCACTCAGGTTCCGCGGCTAGGGGGGAAGGACGCTTGGGAATCAAGTCGCGGCACTGGGCGTTGCCGACGGCACCGCTGGCGCTGGCGCTGGCGCTGGCCGTGGCGTCGGCGACCGGCTGTGCGAGCACGCCGGGCGTGCGGCAGAAGCCGACCGCCGCGCCGGCCACGTCCGTGGCCCGGGTGTGTGCCAGGCCCGCGGCCGGGCCGGCGAAGGCGCCGGCGGGCGCGGTGACGGTCGACCCCGCGGTGATCGGTGACCTGGCTGCGAAGACCCTGAGCAGCCCCCCGAACACCACGTTCTGGCTTCGACCGGGCACGCACAGGCTCGAGCCGGGCCGCTACGACCAGGTCCTCCCCAAGGAGGGGGACAGCTACCTCGGCGCGCCCGGCGCGGTGCTCGACGGCCGGAAGAAGAACCAGTACGCGTTCGGCGGCACCGCCGGCGATGTCACCATCCGCTATCTGACCGTGCAGGGTTTCGTGGCGCCGCACGACGAGGGCGTGGTCAACCACGACTCGGCCGACGGGTGGGTGATCGAGCACGCGAAGATCCAGTACAACTCCGGCGCCGGGATGATGGCCGGTGCCCGCCAGCGGGTCCGCGCCAGCTGCCTGCGCGACAACGGACAGTACGGCATCAACGGGTACAAGGCAGGCGACTCCATCCGCGGCCTGGTGGTCGAGGGCAACGAGATCGTGGGCAACAACACCGACGACTGGGAGCGGCGGCAGCCGGGCTGCGGCTGCACCGCGGGCGCCAAGTTCTGGGCCGTCAACGGCGCGGACATACGCGGCAACTGGGTGCACGACAACCGCGGAGCCGGGTTGTGGGCGGACACGAACGACAACGACTTCCTCATCGAGGACAACGTCATCGAGGCCAACGACGGTGCCGCGCTGATCTTCGAGACCAGCTACAACGCGGTCATCCGGGGGAACACGATCCGGCGCAACAACTGGGTCGAGGGCCGCGGTTCGGCCGACAGCGGCGACGACTTCCCGTTCGCGACCGTCTACGTGTCCGAAGCCGGCGGCGAACCACGGGTCAAAGCCCGCACGGACAAGATCGAGATCTACCGGAACGTGCTGGAGAACAACTGGAACGGGATCACCCTGTGGGAAAGCGCCGACCGGTTCTGCAACAGCCCGGTCAACACCTCCTCCGACTACTGCACATTGCTGGTACGGGACACCCACCGCTGCACACAGCCGGCGATCGCCACCGCACCGCTCTACGCCGACTGCCGGTGGAAGACCCAGCGGGTGGACATCCACGACAACCGCTTCGTGCTGGACAAGTCCGTCGTCGGTTGCACGGCGAGGTGCGACCGAATGGCGGTGCTGGCCGACGACGGCACCTCTCCGGACTGGTCGCCGTACAAGGGCGGGCGGGTGGCCGAGGCGATCACCCGCACGCAGCACAACCGCTGGCACGACAACGTCTACGTCGGGCCATGGAAGTTCGTGGTCCACGACCCGGGCCGGGTGCTCGACTCCCGGCAGTGGAAGGCCATGCCGTACCGGCAGGACGCGGGCAGCACCTTCGGCCCACGGGCGGGTGGTTGAGATGGAAGGGGATCTGACGCGCACGGCCCGCACACCGCGGACCGTCGGGATCGCCTGGGCACTGCTGGGCCTCAACGTGCTCGGCTCCGCCGGGGCGAAGACCATCGTCCCGCTGCCCCGCTCCCTCATCCAGTTGGTCACCATGGGCGCGCTGGCCGCCGCGTTCACGCTGGCGCTCGCACTCAATCCCCGGCTGCGCATCCGGGCCAGCGCCTTCTTGTTCCTGCTCACCCTGCTGCTGGTGCCGAGCGTGATCGCCAGCGTGCACCTGGAGTCCGGGTTCGGCTCGCTGTTCCGCTGCGCCAGGCTGGCTCTCTTCAGCGGCACGCTGTGGCTGCTGAGCCGCTGGTGGGACGGCAACCTGACGTTCGTCCGATACCACATCCGGATGTACTTCGCGGCGCTCGGGACGGCAGCCGCCGGCCTGGTCATCTCGCCGGGCGCGGCCATGCCCGAGCTCTACGGGGGGCGGCTGGTCGGCGCGTTGTGGCCGCTCACCCCGCCGCAGATCGGACAGTACGCCGCAGTGATCATCGGGCTCACCGTGCTGCTCCTCCTGGGCCGCCGGACCGACAGGGCGAGCGCGGCGGTGATCATCGTGCCGTCACTCGTCCTGCTCGCGCTGAGCCATACCCGGACGGCCACGGTCGGCCTGCTCATCGGGTTGCTGCTGGCCATCGGCTCGCTCGTCCTGACCAGCGCCGCCGCCCGCCGGTTCTTCGCCTGGGCCGTGCTGTGCGCCACGGTGGCCGGGGTGGGGTTCGGCTCCGCGCTGCACGCGTGGTTCCTGCGTGGACAGAGCCAGGAGAACTTCGCCAGCTTCACCGGTCGGGCCAAGGTCTGGGATGCCCTGCTGGCAGCGCCCCGGACGACCGCGGAGAAGCTGTTGGGCACGGGCCTGGGCGACAAGTCGTTCGACGGGCTGCCGATCGACAACAGCTGGCTGGCCGTTTACAACGAGCAGGGTCTGATCGGCGTCACCCTCGTGGCGGCGATCATCATCGTGCTGGGCGCCGTCGCGTTGCTGCGGCCACCGTCGCTGCCGAGGGCCTGCGCGATCTTCCTGATCAGCTACGTCGCGATCTCGTCGTACACCGAGGTCGGGCTGGGCGACGCCTCGGCGTATCTGCTGCATCTGGCCCTGGCCGCCTCGCTGCTGGTGGCACCTGCCGCGGCCACGCCCCTGACGACGCCCCCCTCGACGCCCGAAGTCCCCCGACGACGTGTCCCGGGCTGGATCCGGGACCGGGAGGTGGCCTGAAGCATGCACGTCCTCGTAGTGCACAACCGCTACTCCTCGGCGCAGCCGAGCGGGGAGAACATGGTCGTCGACCGGGAGGTGGGACTGCTGCGCGCGGCCGGCCACCGGGTCGGGGTGTTCGAGCGGCGCAGCGACGACATCGCCGCCCGGTCCCTGCCGGGCAAGGCCGCGGTGCCGCTGCTGGTGCCGTGGAACCCCGCGGTCCGCACAGAGCTCGCCGCCCGGCTTCGCACCGAGCGGCCGGACGTGGTGCACGTCCACAACGTCTTCCCGCTCCTGTCGCCCGCGGTGCTGGCCGCCTGCGCCGACGCCGGCGTGCCCGCCGTCGCCACACTGCACAACTACACCCAGGTCTGCCCGCCCGGCACGCTGAAGCGGGACGGCCGGACGTGCACCGAGTGCGTCGGGTCGGCGGCGGCGCTGCCCGCCGTCCGGCACGGCTGCTACCGGGGCTCCCGGCTGGCGACGGTGCCGCTCGCGGTCAGCCTGTCGGTCAACCGGCGGCGGTGGTGGTCCGGCGTGGAGCGGTTCTTCTGTGTCTCCGCGACGCAGCGCGACGTCCTGGTGCGGGCCGGCATGCCGTCCGAGCGGCTTGCGGTGAAGCACAACTTCGTGCCCGACCCGGGTGCCTGCCGCGCGGGCGCCGGCGAGCAACTGCTCTATCTCGGCCGGCTCGAGGAGGCCAAGGGCATGCGGCTGCTCATGGCCGCGTGGGACGAGATCGCCGCGGACGGCGGTGTGGGCGTGCCGCTCGTGGTCGCCGGCGCGGGGCAGCTGGAGCACGAGGTGACCGCCTGGGCGGGGGGCCGGGACGACGTGCGGTACGTCGGCCTGTACGACGCGGCGGAGTGCCGGCAGGCCCTCGCGCGATCGGTCGCCGTAGTGGCTCCCTCGATGGCCCTGGAGACGTTCGGCCTGGTGATCGCGGAGGCGATGGCGGCGGGGGTCCCGGCGGTCGCCGCCGGTCACGGCGCCTTCGTCGAAATCGTCGAGGACGGGGTGACCGGACTGCTGCACCGGCCGGGCGATCCCGCCTCGCTCGCCTCGTGCCTGCGCCGGATCACGGCCGACCCGGCACGCAACCAGGAGATGGGCCGGGCGGCCAGGCACCGTTACGAGCAGGGTTTCAGCCCGGCCGTCGGGCTGGAGCGCCTGGTGGAGGGGTACCGCACCGCGATCGCGGGTCGGTCAGGCGGCGGGGACGGCCCGCCGCCAGTAGGGGACGAGAGAACTGGCTCGCGACGGGTGCGCCCGCGTGAGCGGGATGGGGGCAGTTGATGACACGATGCCGACTCTGCGGCTCGGAAGCGATGGCGAGCGTCGTCGATCTTGGGGCGACGCCACCGTGTGAGAGCTTTCTCGCCGCGGACCAACTGGACCAGCCGGAGCCGGCGTACCCGCTGCACCTGCGGGTCTGCACCGACTGCTGGCTCGCGCAGATCCCTCCGCTGATCACGCCGGAGGAGACGTTCACGCAGTACGCGTACTTCTCCTCCTACTCGACCTCCTGGGTGGAGCACGCGCGCACATTCGTCACCGACGCCGTGCGGCGGGTGGGTCTCGGCGCCGACGCGTTCGTGGTCGAGGTCGCGAGCAACGACGGGTACCTGCTGAAGCACGTGGTGGACCGGGGGATCCGCTGCCTCGGCATCGAACCGTCGGTGAACGTCGGTGCCGCGGCGCGGGACGCCGGTGTGCCCACACTCACGGAGTTCCTGTCCCCGGACACCGGCTCGGCCGTCCGCGCCGAGCACGGCCCGGCGGACCTGGTCGTGGCCAACAACGTGTACGCGCACATCCCCGACGTGGTCGGGTTCACCCGGGGGCTGCGTGCCCTGGTCGCCGACGACGGCTGGGTCTCCATCGAGGTGCAGCACCTGCTGACCCTGATCGAGGAGAACCAGTACGACACGATCTATCACGAGCACTTCCAGTACTACACGGTCGCGTCCGCGATCCGGGCGCTGGCCAGCGGCGGACTCGCGCTCGTGGACGTCGAGTTGCTGCCCACGCACGGCGGCTCGATCCGTTTGTGGGCCCGGCCGGCCGAGGCGGCCGGCGAGCCGGCCGATGGGGTATCCCCTGCTCTGGGGGCCCCTCCCGGCCGAAGGCTGGGGGAGGAGTCGAGAGCTTGGGGAAGGGTGGCCGACGTGCTGGCCCGGGAGAAGGCCGCCGGACTGCAGGAGCTGTCGGGTTACGCCGAGTTCTCGGCTCGGGTGGCCAAGGTGCGCCGGGACCTCCTGCGGTTCCTCATCGAGGCGGCCGAGCGCGGCGAGACGGTCGTCGGCTACGGCGCCCCGGGCAAGGGCAACACCCTGCTCAACCACTGCGGCATCCGCCCCGACCTGCTTGCGTACACGGTCGACCGCAATCCCTACAAGCACGGCCGGTTCACCCCGGGCACCCGCATCCCGATCCTGCCGCCCGAGCAGATAGCCGCCGACAAACCGGACTACGTCCTCGTCCTCCCGTGGAACCTGCGGGCCGAACTGGTCGAGCAGCTGTCCTTCGTGCACGACTGGGGCGGCCGCCTTGTCTTTCCCATCCCGGAACTGAGCATTGTCGAGGTCGAGTCATGAAGGTCGTTCTGTTCTGCGGCGGTTACGGGATGCGGATGCGCAGCGGCGCCGCGGACGACGTGCCCAAGCCGATGGCGATGGTCGGCCCCCGGCCGCTGATCTGGCACGTCATGCGCTACTACGCGCACTTCGGGCACACGGAGTTCATCCTGTGCCTCGGGTACGGGGCGCACCACATCAAGGACTTCTTCCTCAACTACGAGGAGACGACGTCCAACGACTTCGTGCTGCGGGGCGGGCGGACCGAGCTGCTGTCCACCGACATCGCCGACTGGACGATCACGTTCGCGCAGACCGGCATCGAGTCACCGATCGGGGAACGGCTGCGCCGGGTGCGGCACCACCTGGACGGCGACGAGATGTTCCTCGCCAACTACGCCGACGTGCTCACCGATGCCCCGCTGCCGGAGATGATCGACCGGTTCGCCCGGCGCGACGCCGGTGCGTCGATGATGGTGGTGCCGCCGCAGTCCTCGTTCCACTGCGTGGACCTGGGCGAGGACGGCCTGGTGGGCGGTATCACCGCGGTGAGCGAACTGCCGCTGTGGGAGAACGGCGGCTACTTCGTGCTCCGCCAGGAGGTCTTCG
Organism: Streptomyces sp. NPDC002520; assembly: GCF_053595235.1. Classification (NCBI taxonomy): domain Bacteria; kingdom Bacillati; phylum Actinomycetota; class Actinomycetes; order Kitasatosporales; family Streptomycetaceae; genus Streptomyces; species Streptomyces sp. NPDC002520. The sequence continues at coordinate 82,257 of NZ_JBSFXG010000016.1, forward strand.
ACCACATCCCGGAGAACGGGGACCTGGTCGCCGACGGATGCGCCCAACTGGCCAAACGCGGACGGTTGGTGGCGCATCAGCACCGCGGCTTCTGGAAGCCGACCGACACCGTGAAGGAGCGGGCCGCGCTCGACGCCGGCTACGCCCGGGGCGAGCGCCCGTGGGCCGTGTGGGAACGGGACGGCGTCGCTGTGGGGACCGCGTGATCCGGCTCGGGGCCGGGAGCCTGGACCGGATCGTCGCGGTGGGTGCGCACTGCGACGACATCACCATCGGCGCCGGTGGCACGCTGCTGACGATGTGCCTCGCGCGGCCGGGCATCCGCGTCGACGCGCTGGTGCTCTCCGGTGGTGGCGGCGAGCGGGAGCAGGAGGAGCAGGCCGCGCTCGCCGCCTTCTGCCCGGGCGCCGAACTGCGCCTCACCGTGCACAAGTTGCCGGACGGGCGGCTGCCCGCGCACTGGGACGAGGCCAAGGCCGCGGTCGAGGAACTGCGCGCGGGGACGGAGCCGGACCTCGTGCTGGCCCCGCGCACCGACGACGCGCACCAGGATCACCGCGGCCTGGCGAAGCTGATACCCACCGCGTTCCGCGACCACCTCGTGCTCGGCTACGAGATCGTCAAGTGGGACGGCGATCTCGGCCGTCCGGCGGCCTACCAGCCGCTGTCGCCAAAGATCGCCGAACAGAAGGTGCGGCTGCTGCAGGAGCACTACCCCTCGCAACGGCACCGGCCCTGGTACGACCGCGAGGCCTTCCTCGGCCTCGCCCGAATCCGCGGCATCGAATGCCAGGCGCGCTACGCCGAGGCGTTCGCCGTCACCAAACTCACTCTCGACCTGGGGGATTGAACCTTGCGCGTACTGCTGACCGGGCACCAGGGCTACCTGGGCACCGTGATGGCCCCGGTCCTCGCGGCCGCCGGGCACGAGGTCGTCGGTCTCGACGCCGGCCTGTTCGCCGACTGCGTCCTTGGCCCGACACCCGCGGACCCGCCGGGGCCGCGGGTGGACCTGCGCGACATCACGGCCGACCACGTGGCCGGGGTGGACGCCGTGATCCACCTGGCCGCGCTGTCCAACGACCCGCTGGGCTCGCTGGCGCCGGAGCTCACCTACGACATCAACCACCACGCGTCCGTGCGGCTGGCCCGGCTGGCTCGCGACGCCGGAGTGCGGCGCTTCCTGTACGCGTCGACGTGCTCGGTCTACGGTGCCGCCGGCGGTGACGACCTGGTGGCCGAGGACGCCCCGCTGCGGCCGGTGACACCGTACGCGGAGTCCAAAGTGCGGGTGGAGGACGACCTGCACGCGCTCTCCGACGGCGACTTCAGTCCGGTGTACATGCGCAACGCCACAGCCTTCGGCTATTCACCCCGGCTGCGCGCCGACATCGTGCTGAACAACCTGGTGGGCCACGCGCTCCTGTCCGGCGAGGTGCTGGTGCTCTCCGACGGCACCCCCTGGCGCCCGCTGGTGCACGCCGCCGACATCGCACGGGCCTTCACGGCCGCGCTGACCGCGCCGCGCGAAGCGGTGCACGACCGGGCGTTCAACATCGGCAGCGAGATCAACAACGTCACGGTCGCCGAGATCGCCGAGCAGGTCGCCGAGGCGGTGACCGGCTCGAAGGTGGTGATCACGGGGGAGACGGGTGCCGATCCGCGGTCGTACAGGGTGGACTTCTCCCGGTTCCGCGCCGCGGTGCCCGGCTTCGACTGCGAGTGGACGGTGAAGCAGGGCGCCCTCGAACTCGCCGACGCCTACCGGAAACACGGGCTGACCCGGGAGGACTTCGAGCAACGCTTCACCCGTCTTGCCGTGCTGCGCGCGGCGTCCGACGCCGGCGCCGTCGACGACACCCTGCGGTGGCGCCGGTGACCGACGCCGGCGAAGAGATGCACGCGCTGGTGGAGCGGCTGTACCCGCTGTGCCGGAGCATCACCGGCGACGGTGTGCGCGCCACCCTGAAGATCGTCGGCGAGTACGTCCCGCTGCAGATGCACGAGGTGCCGACCGGGACCCAGGTGCTCGACTGGACGGTGCCGCAGGAGTGGAACATCAAGGACGCGTACATCGCCGACACCGCCGGCCGCCGGGTCGTCGACTTCGCCGCGTCCAGCCTGCACGTGCTCGGCTACAGCGTGCCCGTCTCGGCGACCATGCCGCTGGCCGAGCTTCGCGCGCACCTGCACACCCTGCCGGACCACCCGGCCTGGGTGCCCTACCGCACCAGCTACTACAAGCCGGAATGGGGGTTCTGCCTGGCCCAGGAGACCCTGGACGCGCTGCCGGACGGCGAGTACGAGGTGCGCATCGACTCCACACTCGCGGACGGCCACCTCACCTACGCCGAGCACGTGGTCCCCGGGCACGTCCCCGACGAGGTGATCGTCTCCTGCCACGTCTGCCACCCGTCGCTGGCCAACGACAACCTGGCCGGCATCGCGGTGGCGACGTTCCTGGCCCGGTCACTGGCGGAGCAGACGCCCTACTACACCTACCGGTTCATCTACGCGCCCGGCACCATCGGGGCGATCACCTGGCTGGCCCGCAACGCGGAGCGGATCGACCGGGTCAAGCACGGCCTCGTGCTGGCCTGCGCCGGGGACCCGGGCCGACTGACGTACAAGCAGAGCAGGCGCGGCGACGCGGAGATCGACCGGGTGATGCGGCACGTGCTGCTCGCGTCCGAACGCCCGCACCGTATCGCCGAGTTCACTCCGTACGGCTACGACGAGCGGCAGTTCTGCTCGCCCGGGTTCGATCTCGGCGTGGGCTCGCTCAGCCGGACCCCGTACGCCGGCTACCCCGAGTACCACACCTCGGCGGACAACGTGGATTTCGTCCGCCCGGAGGCGATGGCGGACACGCTCGCCGTCTGCCGCGAGGCATTCGCCGTGCTCGACCGCAACCGGCGGTACCTCAACCTCAGCCCCTACGGCGAACCACAGCTGGGACGGCGTGGGTTGTACGACTCGCTCGGCGGCCGCAGCGACGCGAAGCAGGCCCAGATGGCCATGCTCTGGGTGCTGAGCCTCTCCGACGGCGAGCACAGTCTGCTGGACGTCACCGAGCGGTCCGGGCTGCCGTTCAGCGCCGTCGCCGACGCGGCCGACGCCCTGTGCGGCGCCGAACTGATCAAGGCGTGACGCCGATGACCATCGAGGGGGAGAAGACGACGGCACGGGCAGGCCCGGCCCGGCATGCCCGGCGGTCCGCCAGGCGGGCCCTCGTCGGCCGGCTGTCCTGGGGACTGGCCGACCAGGCGGCCTCCAGCGTGAGCAACTTCGTGGTGGGCATCTACGTGGCCCGCTCACTGGGAGTGACCGCGTTCGGCGTGTTCAGCCTCGCCTGGGTGACGTACGGCGTGGTGCTCAACGTCTCCCGCGGCCTTGCCACCGATCCGCTCGTGGTGCGCTTCAGCGGCGTGCCGGAGGCGTCCTGGCGCGGGGCGGTCGCCCGGTCGACGGGTACCGCACTCGGCGTCGGTGCCGGCATCGGCGCGGTGTGTCTGGTGGCCGGGCTCGGCCTCGGCGGCCGCGTGGGGCCCGCGTTCGCCGCCCTCGGCGTCACGCTGCCGGGGCTGCTGCTGCAGGACGCCTGGCGGTTCTCGTTCTTCGCCGCCGGCGCCGGGCGGAAGGCGTTCGTCAACGACGTCGTGTGGGGCGTCGCACTCGTCCCGGCCATGGTGGTGGCGGCCCGTGTGGGCAGCGTGGCCGCGTTCGTGCTCGCCTGGGGTGCGTCCGCCACGGTGGCGGCGGGGTACGGCTACCTCCAGTCCGGCATCCGGTCCCGGATGACCGAGGCGCGCGGGTGGCTTCGCGAGCAGCGCGACCTCGGCTACCGGTACCTGGTCGAGAACGTCAGCCTCAGTGGCGCGAGTCAGCTGCGGGCCTACGGACTCGGCGCGATCGTCGGGGTCGGCGCGGTGGGTGCGGTGCGGGGCGCCGAGCTCCTGCTCGGCCCGTTCCTCGCGGTGCTGATGGGTCTTTCGCTGGTCACCGTCCCGGAGGCGGCACGGGTGCTGCGGCGGGCCCCGCACCGGCTCGGCACGTTCTGCCTCCTGCTGGGCGGGGGACAGGCCGCCGGTGCGCTGGTCTGGGGCACGGCGCTGCTCCTGATGCCGGGCCGGCTCGGCGAGTTGGTGCTCGGCAGCGTCTGGCACTCCGCTTCACAGCTCATCGTGCCGATCACCCTCGGCGTCGCGGGCGCCGGCCTCGGCACCGGCGCGGCGGCCGGTCTGCGTGCGCTCGGCGCGGCCCGGCGCAGCCTGCGCTGTCAGCTGTTCGCCTCCACCTGCTACGTCAGCGGCGGGCTCGGCGGGGCGGCAGCCGCCGGCACCGTCGGCTCGGCCTGGGGTGTCGCCGCCGCGACCGTCAGCGGCTCGGCCCTGTGGTGGCTGCAACTGCGGTCCGCCCTGCGCGAGCGCCACCAGAATCCCATCCCCGAAGTGAGGACCTCATGACCGCCCAACCCAGGCTGAGCATCGGCCTGCCCGTCTACAACGGCGAGGAGTACCTGGCCGAGTCGCTCGACGCCCTGCTCGGGCAGACCTACGAGGACTTCGAGCTGGTCATCTCCGACAACGCCTCGACCGACGGGACCGGGGACATCTGCCGCCGGTACGCCGCGCGGGACTCGCGCATCCGCTACCTCCGGCTGCCCCGGAACATCGGCGCCGCGCCGAACCACAACCACGTGTTCACCGAGTGTCGCGGCGAGCTGTTCAAGTGGGCCTCGCACGACGACCTGTACGCCCGGGACCTGCTGCGGCGCTGCGTTCAGGCGCTGGACGAGCGGCCGGACGTGATCCTCGCGCACGCCGACCAGGCGGTCATCGACGGCGACGGCCAGGTGAAGGTCCCGTACGAGTACGGGCTCGCCACCGGCTCACCGCACCCTCCGGAGCGCTTCCGAAGCATGCTGTTCGAGCCCGGTGGCGACGACTTCTACGGGGTGATGCGGGCCGACGTGCTGCGCCGGGTCAAGCCGCTCGACAGCTACCATCACGCGGACCGCACGTTCGTCACCGAGATCGGCCTGCACGGTCCCTTCCACCAGGTGCCGGAACTGCTGTACTTCCGTCGCGACCATCCCACCCGCGCCGAGCGGGCGAACCCTTCCAAGCGCTCCCGGTGCGTCAACCTGGACCCGCGACGGGCAGGCCCGCTGCACCCGACACCGCGGCTGCTCGCCGAGTACGTCTGGGGCTTCGTCGCGGCGATCCGGCGGGCGCCGTTGTCCCCGTCCGACCGGCGCGCGTGCTACCGCCACCTGGCCGCATGGATGACCAGCCGGGCCCGGCCTGGCGCCGGCGAGCGGGTCGAGGACCGCGTCCCGGTCGACCCGGGCCCGCTCACCGTCTCCGTCGACGCCCTCGTCGCCGGCCGTGAGGGGAGGCAGGCATGACGTCCGCGGACAAGGCCCCCGTGCGGGTCGGGGTGTTCGGCCTGCTCGGCTCGGGCAACCTCGGCAACGACGGATCGCTCGAGGCCGTGCTCGGGTACCTCCGCGCCGAGCACCCGGAGGCGGTCGTGGACGCGCTGTGCGGCGGACCCGAGGCCGTGGCAGCCCGGTTCGGGATCCCCGCGACACGGCTGCACTGGTACCGCGGGGAGTACCGGACCGCGTCACGTGCGGGCGCGATCGCGGCCAAGGGTCTGGGCAAACTTGTGGACGCCGTCCGCACCGCTGCCTGGGTGCGCCGACACGACGTGGTGATCGTGCCGGGCATGGGCGTCCTTGAGGCCACGCTGCCGCTGCGGCCGTGGGGCTTCCCGTACGCGCTGTTCCTGCTCTGCGCGTCCGGCCGGCTGTTTCGCACCCGGGTCGCGCTGGTCAGCGTCGGTGCCGCCGCGATCGGCAACCGGCCGACCCGAACCCTGGTGCGCTGGTCGGCGCGGCTGGCCACGTACCGCTCGTACCGGGACACCCAGTCCCGCGACGCGATGCGGGCGATGGGCGTGGACACCGCGCGCGACGAGGTCTACCCGGACCTCGCGTTCTCCCTGCCGACGCCACGGGCGAGCACGCCCTCGGGGTCGCCCGGCCCGGTCTGCGTCGGCGTCATGGCCTTCCACGGCGGAAACGACGACCGCGCCCGGGCCGAGGAGATCCACCGGCGCTACCTCGACGGGACAACTCGCTTCGTCCGCGCACTGGTCGACGACGGAAGGCCGGTCCGGCTGCTCACCGGCGACAAGGTCGACGCGCCGGTGGTCGCCGCGATCCTCGACGCGGTGGACTCGCCGCTGGTCACCGCTGCCGAGACGTCCTCACTCGCCGACCTGATGAAGGAGACGGCGGCTGCCGACACCGTGGTGGCGATCCGGTACCACAACCTGATCTGCGCGCTGAAGGCCGGCACTCCGACGCTCGCACTCAGCTACGCGGCGAAGAGCGAGGCGCTCATGGCCCGGATGGGGCTTGGCGCTTACTGTCACCCGGCTCGCGAGGTGGACGCCGACCGGCTGCTCGACCAGTTCCGGGCGCTGGAGCAGCGATCGGCCGAGCTGCGGCAGACCCTCACCGAGAAGAACCTGACCGCCCGCCGGCAACTCGAGCACCAGTTCACCGCCCTGACCGCGGCTCTGTTCCCGGCGACCGACCACGCCCACGCCATGCAGGAGGCTCCATGAAGGCGACCGAAGTCCCGGCGATCGCCGGCGCGTACCTGTTCGAGCCGACGCCGTACGCCGACGAGCGCGGCTTCTTCTGCCGCACCTTCGACGCCGACGTGGTCCGCTCGGTGGGGCTCGACCCGAACACCTTCGTCCAGGACAGCGTGTCCCGCTCGGTCCGCGGCGTCCTGCGCGGCCTGCACCTGCGCTCCGGCGCCGGCGAGGCCAAGCTGGTGCGGTGCTCGTACGGGAGGATCTTCGACGTCGTCGTGGACCTGCGGACGGACTCGCCGACGTACCGCAACGTGGCCTCCTTCGAGCTGTCCGGCGAGACGCAGGTGACCCTGTACATCCCGGCGGGGTGCGCGCACGGCTTCCAGGCGCTGACCGAAACCGCCGACACCTCGTACCGGATCGACCGCCCGCACGATCCCGCCGAGGACGTGACGATCGCCTTCGACGACCCGGAGCTCGACATTCCCTGGCCGCTGCCGGTCACATCGATGTCCCAGCGGGACCGGGAGGCGCCGAGCCTCGCCGAGGCCCTGCAGCAATGCGAGAAGTGAGGTCGGCGTTGGACACCGAACACACCGAAGGGGCCGAGGAGTTCCTCCTGCCCCGGTCGCGGAGGGCGAACGAGCGGCTGCACGCCGTGATCCCTGGAGGCGCGCACACCTACGCCAAGGGCGACGACCAGTACCCCGACAACCTGGCCCCGGTCATCAGCCACGGACGCGGTGCCCATGTGTGGGACATCGACGGCAACCGCTACATCGAGTACGGCTCCGGCCTGCGGTCGGTCAGCCTCGGCCACGCCCATCCACGCGTGATCGAGGCGGTGCGGCGGGAACTCGACCGCGGCGGCAACTTCGTCCGGCCGTCCATCGTGGAGGTCGAGGCCGCGGAACGCTTCCTGGCCACGGTGCCGACCGCGGAAATGGTGAAGTTCGCGAAGAACGGCTCCGACGTCACCACCGCCGCGGTGCGCCTCGCCCGCGCCGTCACCGGGCGTCCGCGGGTGGCCGTCTGCGGCGACCATCCGTTCTTCTCCGTCGACGACTGGTTCATCGGCACCACTCCGATGTCCGCCGGTGTTCCTGCGGCGACCACCGAGCTCACCGTGGCGTTCCCGTACGGGGACCTGGCCGCCACGGAGGAGCTGCTCACCCGGTACCAGGACGAGGTCGCCTGCCTGATCCTCGAACCCGCCGGCCACACCGAGCCACCGCCCGGCTACCTCGCCGGCCTGCGCGAGCTGGCCGACCGGCACGGCAGCGTACTGATCTTCGACGAGATGATCACCGGCTTCCGCTGGTCAGAGGCGGGCGCCCAGGGTCTGTACGGCGTCGTCCCCGACCTCTCCACGTTCGGCAAGGCGCTGGGCAACGGATGCGCCGTCTCCGCGCTGGCCGGGCGCCGCGAGCTGATGGAGCGGGGCGGGCTGCGTCACCCCGGCGACCGGGTGTTCCTTCTGTCCACCACGCACGGTGCGGAGACGCACTCCCTGGCAGCCGCGATGGCCGTGCAGGCCACCTACGTCGAGGAGGGCATCACCGCGCGGCTGCACGCCCTCGGCGAGCGGCTGGCCGCCGGTGTCCGGAATGCCGCGGCCGACATGGGCGTCGGCGATCACGTCGTCGTCCGGGGCCGGGCCAGCAACCTGGTCTTCGCCACCCTCGACGAGAACCGGCAGCCGTCGCAGGAGTACCGCACCCTGTTCCTGCGCCGCCTCCTCGCGGGCGGAGTGCTGGCCCCGTCGTTCGTGGTGAGCAGCGCACTTGACGACGCCGACATCGACCGCACCGTCGACGTGGTGGCCCAGGCATGTGCGGTGTACCGAAAGGCGCTGGACGCCGGCGACCCCACCCCTTGGCTGGCCGGGCGACCGGTGAAGCCCGTGTTCCGCCGCTTGGCGTGACGTGAGGTGACGCGACGTACGTGACGCGACGTCAGCGTCGTACCCGCCGACCGACGTCGGCCCTCCGGTCGTCGATCCGATCGTTGATCCGGTCGGCGATCCGGTCGACCAGCCACGCGGTCGCGGGAACAACCGCCAGCGCGGTGCACCAGCCGCCGAGGACGTCGGTCGGGTAGTGCGCGCCCAGAGCGACCTGCGCCCACCCCATCGCGGCGCCGGCAACCAGGGCCGCGGCGAGCACGAGTGACGTGCCGGCCGTCCTTCCGAGGCCGAGCCGGCCGGTCGCGAGCAGCGCCACCACGAGGGCGAGCGCGGTGGCGAAGGCGGTGTGCCCGCTCGGGTAGGACAGGTGCCCGCCGTGGATGGTGCGTCCCACCAGGGACTTGAGCAGTGTCGTCGTGCCCACGGTCACGCCGGCCCCGGCAACGACGAGCACCGCTGTGCGAGGACGCCGCAGCAGAAGGCAGGCCGTGACGATGGCCGCGACCAGCGTGGCCGCTCCGGTGGGCTCCCCCAGGAAGTCCATGGCCAGAGCGGCGTGCCGCCACGGCGGCCGCACACTGTCCGCCGTCGGCCGGATGATCCACCTGTCCACCCTGCCGGGCTCGCTGTGGCCGGCGTACAGGACTCCGAGCGCGACGACCACCAGCACGGCTAGGGCCGCGATCGGCCCGAGCCACACGCGCAGCGACGGGGGCAGCGCCGCGTGCGCCGGCCGGCCGGTCACACGCCCACCGCTTCCGGTCGACCCGCGGTAGTGACCTTGACCTTCGTGCCTGCCGTGCGCAGCGTCAGGCGTCGCGGGATGACGCCGCCGCCGTGCCGACGGCGGTCGTGCCCCGCAAGAACGGCCCACTGCCGCCCGCCGACATGGCGGGGATCGTCCACCTGCACGGGCTGCGCGGCCGGATCGGGCAAGATGATGAACCCGTCAAGCACGAACTGGGCCAGGCCGACTTCCAGTTCCGCTCCTGCCAGGCGATCCAACGCGAGCCCCCTGTTTCGTAGCGTCCCCGAAGCCAGATCTATCATCTTGGCGTACGGAGACATACGAGCAGTGCCAAAAACAGCTTCGCAAAAAAAGGGTCTGCTGCACGATCGGGTGACATCTGAACGCGGTTCCTGGCCCGGGACGTTGACAGCGCGCTGCCCCTCGACCCGCACGTTCATCCCGCGCTTCTTCTGTTTCTGTCCCTTCGCCGCCGGCCACCGTGCCCTTGGCCACCCATCCGGTGTCGAGCGTCGGCGGCGTCGTGTTCGTCGCTCTCCCTTCGAACCACCTCGTGAAGGGGGGGATGACCATGGCTCGACCCGACAACGCGTCCGTGGTGGTCACCGGGGCCGGCTCCGGGCTCGGCCGCGTCATCGTCGACCGCTTCACCGCCGAGGGCGCGAGCGTCGTCGCCCTCGACCGGTCGGAGGAGAAGCTCGGCAAACTCAGGGCCGAACTCGGCGACTCGGTACGCACGGTGATCGGCGACGTCACCAGTTGCTCGGTGCTAACGCGCCACGCGGTAGCGGAGGCAGACGACTCTCGAGCTGAAGGTGCGGGTCTCGACGAGTTCGAGATCCACCCGGCGCTCGCGCTGGGGAAAGAACGGAATGCCACCGCCGACCAGCACCGGATAGACCCTGGCCCGGTACTCGTCGATCAGACCCGACGCGGCGGCCTCGGCGGCGAGAGTCGCGCCGCCGATCGCGATGTCGCCCTCGCCCGGCTCGGCTCGCAACCGCTCGATCTCCTCTGCCAGGCCGCCCGAAGCCAGGCGGGCATGGCCCTGCACCGCCGACAGCGTGGTGGAGAACACCACCTTGGGGAGCGGCTTCCAGAGCGCGGCCCACTCGAGCATGGAGTCGTCGAGCGATGGATCCTGGTCGGCGGTTTCCCAGTACAGCATCGTCTCGTACAGCCGTCGTCCCAACAGGTGGACGTCGACGTTTCGAATCTCGTCGATCCAGGAGCGAAAGACCTCCTCGTCGGGCGCCGTCCAGTCGAAGTCGCCGTCCGGCCCGACGATGTAGCCGTCAAGTGAGACGTTCATCGAATAGGTCACGCTGCGCATCAGAAGTCCTCCTCGGTAACGGGTTCGACAGTACGACCGCCGGACGCCGCGGGACTCATCGCGGCTCGCGGGATCCCCGGGCCGAGTCACCTCACGAGATCACTTCGTTGAGAAATCCTCACTGACATGGGTAACGGTGTTCCCCTCATGCGGGATCTGGACCGGCACCTCACCGAGGCGCTCCTGGCAGACAGACATCCAGCCGTAGCGAGGGTCGGTGAGGTACTCGCAGAACAGCGGGTCCACCCCTCCGGCATGGCCTCGAACACAGCCGGCTCGGGGTCCAGGTACGAGATCCCGTCCACGAGCATCAGGTGTGCCGCACCCGCCAATTCGGCCGCTTTCGCCATTCCAGCCATCGGAAGTAAGGGCGCATCTCGACTTACCGCTCAGCCGTGCGCTGCGAAGGGCGCCTGACGGACATCTTGCCTGTTCAGGCGCCCTTTTCTGTGCCTGGAAGAAGCCCGGGTTCTTCGGCGGGTACGGCACCAGGAGGTTCTTCGTCTGCTTCTGCTACGACAGTCCGCGCACGATGGTGCGGCGCCCGAGGCCGTGGGCGGAGGCGAGGGCTGGCGGGAGTCTCGTGACGGCTCCTGAAGGCGGAGGGAAGGGTGATCGCGCCGTCGAGGGTCCACCCTTCACTCAGAAGGAAACATGATCCAACAGTAGCACCCACGAGGGCCGCCCGGGTGGTCGGGCGTCAGGGGTTCTGGTGCGGCTTTGTCGGCGCGCGGGCGGCGCGGGAGGGCGGATGGGTCGATTTCGTTTCGCCTTGCGGCCGTCCGGCCGGTCGGCTACCTCAACGGTAAGCGCTTTCTCAAGTGCCCTTGCTTTTTGGTGAGTTGGCGACGCGGTGGACAGAAGTCCAAGGCCGTTCGACATTCGTCCATGGCCTCACCTGAGTCGCAGGGAGTGAACTCGACGGGGTCGAGCTCCGATGATTCGTGGCTTGACGCGGGTGCGGATGTGTCGTCCGTGCCTCCAGTAATCCACCACAACCGAACATCGCAGTCGGTGTCTGTCGGAACGATCACGCACTCCCCTTCCACCTCGGAGTCGACATGACCTGGACAAGCAAGTGGAGACCGGTGCTGTTCGCCGCGCTCTTTGCACTGCTCTTCGGCGCCGCGACCGCCTGGGGCGCACCGCGTGCCCATGCGGCCACCAGTACGGCCGTCACCGTCGACGGCACCCAGCCCGGCCGCACCTTCGACGGCATCGGCGCGATCAGCGGCGGCGGCGGAAATTCACGGCTCCTGATCGACTACCCGGAGCCCCAGCGCAGCCGGATCCTCGACTACCTCTTCAAGCCCGGCTACGGCGCGTCCCTGCAGTTCCTGAAGCTGGAAGTGGGCGGCGACACCAACTCCACCGACGGCGCCGAACCCAGCCATATGCACACCCGCGACAAGATGGACTGCGACAGCGGCTACGAGTGGTGGCTCGCCGAACAGGCCAAGGCCCGCAATCCCGGCATCAAGCTGCAGGCGCTGTCCTGGGGAGCGCCGGGATGGATCGGCAACGGGAACTTCTGGTCGCGGGACATGATCGATTACCTGATGTCCTGGTTCGGTTGCGCCAAGCAGCATGGACTGACCATCGACTACGTGGGCGGCTGGAACGAGCGGGGCTGGGACGCCGACTGGTTCAAGAAGCTCAAGTCGACGCTCGTGGCGAAGGGTTACCGCACCAAGGTCGTCGCGGCCGAGAGCTTCGGCTGGGACGTCGCCGACGCGATGGCCAAGGACAGTGAGTTCAAGGACGTCGTCGATGTCATCGGCTCGCACTACCCCTGCGGCTACCAGAGCGCCTTCACCTCATGCCCCTCCAGCGACGTGGCCCAGTCCATGGGCAAGCCACTGTGGGCCAGCGAGAACGGGTCCCTCGACACCGACGGCGGAGCCAAGGCCGTGGCCCGCGCGATCAACCGCGACTACATCGACGGCAGGATGACGGCGTTCGTCAACTGGCCGGTGATCGCCGCGCTCTACCCGAACCTCTCCTTCTCCACGGACGGCATGTCGATCGCCAACCAGCCCTGGTCCGGCGCGTACCACATCGGCGCGACGACCTGGGTGACCGCACAGACCGCCCAGTTCACCCGGCCCGGCTGGAGCTACATCGACTCGGCGAGCGGCTATCTGGGCGCAGACCGTTCCAACGGCAGCTACGTGTCCCTGAAGTCGCCCGACGGCTCCGACTACTCCACCGTGATCGAGACGATGGACGCCACCGCGGAGCAGACCGTCAACCTCACCGTCCGGGGCGGGCTGTCGACCGGAACGGTTCATGTCTGGTCCACCGACGTCGCCTCGGCCGGTACGGACGACGACTTCGTGCAGGGCGCGGACATCACGCCCTCGGACGGCTCGTACACGCTGACCCTCAAGCCCGGCCACGTCTACACCCTCACGACGACCACCGGCCAGGGCAAGGGCACCGCGACGTCCCCGGAGAAGACCGCTCTGCAACTGCCGTACTCCGACGACTTCGACAAGCGCGCCGCATCGAAGAGCCCCCGGTACTTCACCGACATGAACGGCGCCTTCGAAACCACGGCGTGCGCCGGAGGCCGCTCCGGCACCTGTCTGCGGCAGATGGCGCCGACCAGCCCGATCCGGTGGACCGACGAGCCCTACAACGCCCCGTACTCGATCACGGGCGACGGGTCCTGGACCAACTACACCGTCACCGCTGACGTCCTGTTCAGTGAGAAGGGCACGGTGGAACTCCTCGGCCGGGTAGGTCAGCAGGGCCGCAACAACAACGGCCTGAACGCGTACCACCTCCGCGTGAGCGACAAGGGCACCTGGTCGATCGACAAGAGCGACACCACGTGGAAGTTCACCCGGCTCACCGGGGGACGGACCGACACCCTCGGACTGAAGAAGTGGCACACCGTCGCCTTCACCCTGCAGGACACGAAGCTGACCGCCTCCGTCGACGGCAAGGAGCTCGGCAGTGTGACCGACTACTCGCTCAGCAGCGGCCAGGCCGGGCTCGGGGTGACGGGTTATCAGACCCAGCAGTTCGACAACTTCGTCCTCACCCCGGGCGCACCGTCGCCGCAGCACCTCGGCGCCGTCACCTCCGGCCTGGCGGGAGCCTGCCTCGAAGCGGAGAACGGCGCCGACGCCGACGGCAGCCGGGCCCTGGCCGGTGACTGCGACGGCAGTCCCGGGCAGCAGTGGTGGTGGGGCAACGGACAGCTGCGGCTGGGCAGTTCGGCTGGCAAGTGCCTGGACGTCACCGGCGGTGGCACCGAGAACGGTTCCCTGGTCGAACTGTGGGCGTGCAACGGCGGCGGCAACCAGCAGTGGGTGCCCCAGGTCGACGGCACTCTTCAGGGGCAGCAGTCCGGGCGGTGCCTTGCGGTGCCCGGGTCCGACACGACGAGGCAGCTGGTGATCCAGGACTGCGACGGCACGGCGGCGAATCAGCGCTGGACCCTGTCGTAGAGGTGCACGGCGTGCGCTGGCGCCCGTGCCTGACCTGATCGCTGTGGTGCGACGACGGCGACGACACATGCGGTCCGGCCGTCGTCGCACCACACGTCACCCATTGCCGACCCCCACGCATCGAAGGAGCAGACCTGTGAACGACCATGTGGATGGTGTGAGACGCCGGGGCGTGCTCACCGCCGGCCTGGCCGGTGTCGGCGCCGCGCTGGTACCCGGCGGGCGGGCCGCCGCCGCGCCGGGCGGCGGGGCCGGGCCTGTGTCCGTGCCCGACGGCGCTGGGCAGGGCGCGCGTCGGGTGTTGAACTTCAACACGGGCTGGGCGTTCTGGCGCGAGGACGTCTCCGGTGCCCAGCAGCCCGGATTCGACGACGCGCAGTGGGCCGCGGTGTCGCTGCCGCACACGATGCGGCTGGAGCGCAAACATCCCTCGGCGTACGACGTATTCGCGGGGATCGGCTGGTACCGGCGGTACTTCCGGGTGGCTCCGCAGCACGAAGGACGGCGGCTGACCGTGGTGTTCGACGGTGTCCAGACCGACTGCTCCGTCTACGTGAACGGGGAGAAGGTCGCCGAGCACCAAGGCGGCTACATGGGCTTCGTCGTGGACATCACCGACAAGGTCCACTTCGACGGCGACAACGTCCTCGCCGTGCGGGTGTCGAACCTCGACGACCCACTCACCCCGCCCGGCAAACCCCGAACCCAGCTCGGCTTCCTCACCTTCGGGGGCATCTACCGGGGCGTCACGCTCCGGGTGACGGACCCGGTCCACATCTCCGACCCGCTGCAGGAGGACCTGGTCGCCGGGGGCGGCGTCTTCGTCTCCTACCCGAAAGCGACCACACTCCGGGCGACGGCCCAGGTCAGGACGCACGTGGTGAACGAGGCGGCCGACGCCGCCCGGATCCGACTCACCACGGTCCTGTACGACGCCCAGGGTACGGCCGTCGCCCGGGCCACGGACGCCGCGACGATCTCCGGGAAGGACGGGCACGCGTTCACCCAGTCGATGGGCGTGGCCCGGCCGCACCTGTGGCACCCCGACTCCCCGTATCTGTACCGGCTGGTCAGCCAGGTCTTCGTCGGCGACCGCCTCGTCGACACGGTCACCACGCGGACCGGAGTGCGACGGATCGACTTCAAGGCGGACGGGTTCTACCTGAACGGCGAGCGGCTCTACCTGCGCGGCGCCAACTGCCACCAGAACTACGCCTACATCGGCGACGCCGCCCCGGCCTCGATGAAGTACCGCGAGGCGCTGCGCCTGAAGCTCGGCGGGTTCAACTCCGTACGGGCCGCGCACTACCCGCACGATGTGGCCTTCCTCGACGCCTGCGACGAACTCGGCCTCCTCGTCGTGGCCTGTGAGCCGGGCTGGCAGAACTGGAACGGCGACCAGACCTTCGTCTCCCGCACCTACCGCGACATCGCCACGATGATCCGGCGCGACCGCAACCGGCCCTCGGTGATCCTCTGGGAGACCTCCCTCAACGAGACCGCGTACCCGCAGTGGTGGGCGAAAGAGGCCGACACCGTCGCGCACGCCGAGATGCCGGGCGACCAGATGTTCACCTCGGCGGACTACGGGATCTGGGGCGGCGAGTACGACGTCGACTACAAGGTCGTCAACACCGACGGCTCGGATCCCGCGCCCAAAGTGCCCTTCCTCACCCGCGAGTGGGGCGACTGGGAAGACCCCAGCCGCACCGACCGTGCCGTCGGCGAGAGCGCGATGGTGGACCAAGTCGTCACCCGTCAGCGCTACTTGAACGGCGACGGGTACTGGGACTGGGGCGGACTCGACGCCAACAGCCGGATCGGCGGCTACTTCCTGTGGGTCTTCGAGGACTATGGCACCAACGACACCTACCAGAAGTCCGGCGCCGTCGACATAGACCGGTACCCCAAGTACTGCTACCACTGGCTCAGGTCCATGCAGCCTGCAGCCAATCCGAACCACGGCGGCCCGATGGTCTTCGTCGCCAGCGCCCACACCGCCGACTCCGCAAGGGAAGTGCGGGTCTTCAGCAACACCGACCGGGTCCGGCTCCACCAGAACGGCCGCCTCGTCGGCGAGCAGACCCGCGCGGGCAACGCCGCGTCTGCACCGAACGTGGCGGCCAAGGGCGGCAGCCCGTACTACACCTTCGTCCTGCCGGAGTTCGCCGCCGGAGAGCTCACCGCAGAGGGCTACCTGGACGACGAGCTCGTCGCGACCCACCGCGTCGACACCCCTGGCGCTGCACACCATTTGAAGGTCGTCGCCGACGACGCGGGCGGCCGGGACGCACTCACCGACCTGCTGGCCCTCGCCCTGGGTGACAGCGCGCGGGACGGGAAGAAGGCCGCCCGCAAGCTGCTGGACGAGGTCGAGCCCGGCAAGGTGGAGGCGCTCATCGACCTGGCCGGTGAGAAGCGCGGACGTGCCCTGTCGGCGATGGAGGCCGCGGGTCTGCGCGCGATCGCCGGGCTGCTCGACCGGATCCGGCCCGTAGCAGACGGGTCCGACCTGATTCCCGTGTACATCAAGGTTGTTGACGCCCACGACACCCTCGTCGTCGACTCCTCGGCCACACTCGACATCGAGGTGACCGGAGCCGGCACACTGGTCGGCGCGGACATACCGCGGATCGCGGTCCAGACGCAGAAGGCACAGGGCGGCATCGGCTACGCCCTGATCGCCACCGGCACCGCAAGTGGCTCCCTCAGGCTCACCGCGACCTCGGCCGGCCTGACCAGTGGCGAGTACACCGTGCGGACCGAGCCGTACACCGGAACGCATGTGGCCGACGGCACCCACCCCATCTGGAAGAACATCTCCACGCTGGAGAGCCAAGGCGCCCAGAACCTGGCCCTGTTCAAGATGGCGACCGCCTCCACCGCCCAGTCAGGACACGCACCGGCCGACGCGGTGGACGACGCGGCGGAGTCCAAGTGGGTGGGGGACGGCCCCGATCCGGCCTGGTGGCAGGTCGACCTCGGGGCGTCCGTCGAGGTCGAGCAGTTCCAGATCCTCTGGGAGACCGGCGAGACCGCGTACCGGTACCGGATCCTGACGTCCGACGACGGCGCCACGTGGACGACGACCGTCGACGCGCATGACAACGTCACGGCGGTCACCACCGCCGTCCATCATGTACAGGTCACGACGCGTCACGTACGCGTCGACATCCTCGGTGCCGGTGACTGGTGGCCCTCGATCCGCGAGTTCCGCGCGGTCCCGCCCGGCGGCAGCGGCGGTGTGCCCCCGGCCGACCCCGGGCCGAAGATCGCCCGCGACCAGATCAAGACGGTCACGGCGTCCAGCGCCGCCACCGGCTTCGGACCCGACAAGGCCTTCGACGGCGACATCACCTTCGGTACCGGCTGGAACGCCGCCTCCCCGGCGGTCCCCCAGACGCTCACCGCCGAACTTGCCGCAGCCCACGACCTCGCCGGAGTGCGCATCCACTGGGGCAAGGACAGCAGCTGGTACACCTTCGACCTGCAGACGTCGACAGACGGCAGCACCTGGGACACGGCACTCTCCGGCCTGACCAGAAGCGGCCAGTACACCCTCCCCGAACTCTTCGCAGCGCCGGACGTGCGCCTGATCCGCATCACTGTCACCCAGGTGAGCGGCGGGGGCGCGCAGACCGTCGCGGGTATCGCGGAGGTGATCCTCTATGGAGCGCCTGCCTGAGGATGGCCCTCACTTCGCCGGCCAGGAGGACCGGGTGACCAGGACGACGTCGGCGAGAAAGCCCAGGCGTACCGGCGCACGGTCCTGCCGAGGCGGTGTCTGAGGACTGCTTGGGGGCGAATGTGGAGCGGCCGCACGCCCCGCACGGACGCCCACGAAGGATCTCTATGCGTCCTGGTGCGAATCGTGGCCCGGCCGACTCCGGCGAAACGACGTTGGCCCGCGCGATCGTCCGTGCCCCGCGCCCGCGTCAAGGGGCGCGGGGGTCGCGACAGGGGCGACCTCGGACCGCGCGGCCGGGCTGACGGCGGGCCTGGCTCCCTGGTGCGCCAACGATTGGCCCGATGGGAGCCCGGATTTCACGATGAACACCGACGTCCAGCGGCCGATCGCTCCTTGACCGGCGGGAATCGGGTCAGCCATGTGCCGGCGTACCACCGCGTCTTTCCGGCTCCTGGCCCACCGGAACCGCCTTGTCCGCCGACACCCACGAGGTGCTGAACCTGATCGAACCCGGCGCCCATCCGGACTTGACCGACAGCATCCGGGGTGCGCTGTTTCCCACGCACATCGGGCCGTGGGATCGCGGACGGAGCGCTGCGGCGGCCGGCGCGACCACTGGCACGGCCCCTCCGACGCCTACAGGTTCCATCCGGCCCGATGGCCTGTCAGGGACAAGGGAAGTCCGGCGAATCATGCCGATATATGCAGACTGGGACCGTGATGCCGGTGCAACGCCGCCGCGTTCGCACGTAGGTTTTGCCGTCCCGTGGTTGCCGCCCCCACGGGCCGGGCAGATTCTGGTTCACCATGCCGTGGGGCAACTGGTTCTGCTGGTCAGGGGGTGCATGGGTCCCCCGCGCCTGCGCGGGGGATGAGCATGCACCTTGAGTTCCGGCATCTGCGTGTCCTGCTCACCGTCGCCGAGGCCGGCAGCATCCGCAAGGCCGCAGCACGGCTGCAGCTCTCTCAACCGGCCACGAGTGCTCAGTTGAGGCGGATCGAACACGAGCTGGGCGGCCCGCTCTTCATCCGCGGCGCCGACGGGGTGAAGCCGAACGAGAACGGTCAGTACGTCCTGCGCTGCGCACGTGACCTCGTCGTCGGCTTCGACCGCATGCGCGAGCACGCGCGATCGGCCGCTCAGACGGACAGAGAGGTCGCCGCCCCGCTGAGGGCGGGCGGAACCGCCGGCCCCCTGGTGTCCCTCCTGATCTCCGCCCTCTTCGAACTCGTCCCGGAACGCCGGCTCACCATCGATGCCCGCCGTTCCGTGCACACCCTGGTGAGATCGCTGAGCCTGTCGAAATGCGACATCGCGGTGTTCGGCGAGTTCCCGGGCTTCCCCCTTCCCGTCGGCGAGTCGGTGGCGACGCGCACACTGCTGCGCGAGCCGGTCTTCGTCCTGCTCGCCGAGGACCACCCGCTGGCGCGCCAGGAGACGGTCAGCCTCCATGAACTGGCGGGCGAGGAATGGGTCATGCCGGAGGCCGACGAGAGCGGTGTGCACGCGTATCTCCATCTCACGTGCCAGTCGGCGGGATTCACACCGCGCATCGCCCATGTGACCCCGGACCTGTCCGTGGCGCAGATCCTGGTCGCCGGCCGGCGTGCCGTCTGCGGCGTATGGCCGACCGCCGATGTCTCCGCCCAGGGCACCGTGCAACGGCCGCTCGTGGACGTCCCGTTCCACCGGCGGCTTCTGCTGGCTTGGAACACGGAATCGGTTCCGCCCGAGCTCGCCCACGCCGCGTGCGAGCGTCTGCTGGCCGCCTATCTGTCGCTGGTTCGGCAGCGGCCGCAGTACCTGGCCTGGTGGGAGGACGGCGGCGAGGAGTTCGCCCTCGGCGACGGCACGTGACCGGCCGAGCCGCGGTTCCCCATGCCCTATAGCTCCGAGGTTATAGCCCAGATGGGATCACGTCAGGAACATGTCATCAGGTGCACACTTCGCGTCAGCGTCCACGGACGCCGTCACCCCACGACGAGCGAAGGAATCACCCCGTCATGCCCCGACCTCTTCACGCCCTTTCCGCGATGGTCGCCGCCGGCCTCATCACGACGGGTGCGATGGCCGTACCAGCGCACTCGCAGACCAACGCGGTGCAGCACGGAACCTCCGTCCGCGACACGGCGATATCCCAGGCCAAGTCGAACGTGACCCGCAACGCCGACACCTTCGGTTTCGGCACGGGCCAGAGACTCCACGTCAAGGACGTCGTGATCGACGCCGACGGCACCCGGCACGTCCGCTTCGAACGGACCTACCACGGCCTCCCCGTCGTCGGCGGCGACTTCGTCGTCCACCAGAAGGCCGACGGCTCGCTCAAGGGATCCACCCGCGCCAGGGCCCACAAGGTGGCGCTCAAGTCCGTCACTCCCGCGGTCGACGCCAAGGGCGCCTCGGCCGGCGCGCTGAGGCGCTCGCACGGGTTGGTGCGCGACGCCAAGTCCTCCCCCCAGCTGATCGTGTGGGCCGCCGACGGCACCCCCCGTCTGGCCTGGCGCACCACCGTGCAGGGCCTGGGCGACAAGGGCCAGCCGCACGGCGAGGTCTTCGTCACCGACGCCACCACCGGCGCGGCGATCGAGAACTACGACGCCGAGCGTGAGGCGACCGGCACCGGCCACTCCGAGTACACCGGTGACGTCACCGTCGACACCACCCAGCAGGCCGACGGCACCTTCGCCCTGATCGACCCGGTACGCGGCCACATCACCAAGGACGCGCACAACCTCTCGTCCTCGTCGGTGAAGAGCTCCTCCGGCACCCTGTTCACCGACGCCGACGACATCTGGGGCGACGGCACGAAGTTCTCCACCGACCGCGCCACCGCCGCCGTCGACGCGCACGCCAACACAGCGAAGACGTTCGACTACTACAAGGCGACCTTCGGCCGCAACGGCATCAAGAACGACGGCCGCGGCGCCACCGTCTTCGTCCACGTCGGCACCAACTGGGACAACGCCCAGTGGTCGGACACCTGCTTCTGCATGCTGACCGGCGACGGCAACGGCACCACCGACCCCGAGCAGGTCGACCTCGACACCATGGGTCACGAGATGACCCACGGCGTCACCTCGGCCACCGCCAACCTGCGCTACAGCGGTGAGTCCGGCGGTCTGAACGAGGCCACCAGCGACATCCTCGGCACCATGGTCGAGTGGTACGCCAACAACCCGGTCGACACCCCCGACTACCTCTTCAGCGACCAGTCCACCCCGCCGTGGCTGCGCCGCTTCGACAAGCCGTCCCTGGACGGCCGCTCCGCCGACTGCTGGTCGAAGTCGGTCGGTCGGCTCGACGTGCACTACTCCTCGGGCGTCGGCAACCACTGGTTCTACCTCGCGAGCGAGGGCAGCGGCGCCAAGACCATCAACGGCGTCTCCTACAACAGCCCCACCTGCAACGGCTCCACCGTCACGGGCATCGGCAACCAGAAGGCCTCCGCCATCTGGTACCGGGCGCTGAACGTCTACATGACCTCCACCACGGACTACAAGGGCGCCCGCACCGCGACGCTGAACGCCGCAAAGGACCTCTACGGCGCCACCAGCCCCGAGTACGCCACCGTGGCCGGCGCCTGGAGCGCGGTCAACGTCGCCTGACGCAGGGCCGAATGTCGACTCGTGGCCCAAGGCGAGTCCGACAAGGGCGCCTGCCGGGCATCTGCCCTGGTCAGGCGTCCTCTTCCTGTGTCCGGGAAAATTGATGGCAAAGGCGGACGTTCGCGGTGTCCTGGTCCGCGACCGTTTCGGTTCCTGGAATGACACGACCCCCGTGCCCGATGAAAACCCGCGCCGAACGGCGGACCGCCCGCCGCCGTGGCGCCAGGAGGCACCGGGCCTCGTGGGCAGCTCCAAGCGGATGTGTTGGCCCGTCCCGTGCTACGGCGAGGTGGGCGGGTGTGGGGAGCGGAGCACGAGCAGGGTGATCTCGCTGGGGGCGAAGACGCGGAACGGCGGGCCCCAGAAGCCGGTGCCGCGGCTGGTGTAGAGGAGGGTGCGGGTGCCGTGGTGGCTGAGTCCGGCGAGGGCGGGCTGGTCGATGCGGACCAGGTGGTGGAAGGGCCAGATCTGGCCGCCGTGGGTGTGGCCGGAGAGTTGGAGGTCGATGCCTTCGGCTGCCGCGCGGTCGATGAACTTGGGCTGGTGTGCCAGGAGCAGGACGGGCAGGTCGGGGTCGGCGCCGCTTAGGGCTCCGGCGAGGTGGGCGCGGTGGCCGGCCAGGCCGGAGGACTCGGCGGTGACGTCGTCGACGCCGGCGACCACGAGGGTGTCGCCTCCGCGTTCGAGGAGCAGATGGCGGTTGCGCAGCGGTTCCCAGCCCAGCTCGTCCATCAGGTCGACCCAGCCCTGGGCCTCGCTGTAGTACTCGTGGTTTCCGGTGACGTAGACACGGGCCCTGGTGGCCCGCACGGTGCCGAGTGGGACGGCCTGGGCGCGGCGGCGTTCGGCCGTGCCGTCCGCGATGTCGCCGGTGTGGCAGACCAGGTCGGCTTCCAGGGTGTTCACCGTCTCGCACACCCGTGCCGACCAGTGAGTGCGATCGAGGGGGCCGTAGTGGGTGTCGGTGATGAGGACGACGCGGAGTCCGTCCAACCCGGCACCCATTCGCGGGAGTTGTACGTCGAGTCGGCGTACGCGTGGTACGCGGCGGGCCTCGGCGTATCCCCAGGCGAGCAGGACGGCGGTTGTGCCGAGGACGGCCCACGTGACGATACGGGCCCGGTCCTGGCTCTCGCCGACGCCGACCACGGTCAGGGCGAGCCGCAAGAGGACGCCGAGCAGAACGGACCAGGTGAACAGAACCCAGCTGCTGCCCAGCAGGGTGTCACCCATGACCGCCGCCCAGTCCTGCTGACGCCGGCCGTGGCCGCGGGTCATCGCGAGCGGCATGCCGATGAGGCCGAGGACGAACAGGGCGGTGCCGACCAGCGTGACGGGCAGCGGCCAGTGCTGGCCGGTGTGCAGGAGCACCCAGCAGGGCACGGCCCACAGCAGGACGGGGGCGATCAGGGGGATGTAGCGCATCAGGCGGTGCAGTCGGCTCCGCCCCGGAGCTTGCGCTTCACCCTCGGCGGGCCGGGTGTTGCTGGTGTCGGTCACGCTTCCCCTCCCTGACCAGGCTGCCGTCTGGCGCACTGTATCCGGTCGCCCTCGGGCCGGCCGCACCGGCGTTCATGGGCGCCGCCCCCCACCGCCATCGAGTGGGGCGTCGTGGCCCGTGCGCTGGGCACGCGCCCGTCCTTCCGTATCGGACAGGCCGATCCGTGGAATCGCGATGGTCACCGAGATCCCGCTTGGCGCGTCGGCCGTGGCCATGGACGCTCGGACGCGGGCATGCAGTCACGCGTCGGTCACCCGATCGTGTTCGCCCACCGGATACCTGGTGGGCCGTTGGATCCCGCGGTACTACAGGCCGGCGAACCCTGACGAGCCGTGATCCTCTCTCTTCCTTCCCCCGAAGGTGTGCTGGCCTTGATGTACTCCAGGGCGCGGCGCGCGTCGGGCATGGCGCCGTCGCTGTCGTCGTCCCTCAGTCGGCACTGTGCTTGGCGGATGACGGCAGAAGTGGCCGTTCGCGCGTCTGCCGGAAAAGCTGGACGTGCCGAAGCGGCCGAGCGGACTGAGGTGATCGCGAATGGCGGACGAAAGCGTGGACTACCCGGGCCATGTCGTCCCGGTCGGGCATGTGGAGCCGGTGCCGCGGCGAATCCGTGCGCAGGTCGGTGGCCGGTGCGTGTTCGACACCCGGCGTGCGTTGTACGTGTGGGAGTGGCCCGGCTATCCGCAGTACAGCATTCCGCTGCGGGATCTGGCCGAGGGCGTCCTCAGCGACGACGGCCGCGCCGGCCGGCTGGGCCCCGGCCCCGCGCGGCGGCACTCGCTGCGGGTCGGTTCCGAGGTCCGTGAAGGTGCGGCGTGGGTCTGGGGCGAGGGAGCCCCGGAGGCACTCATCGGCACCGCCCGTTTCCGGTGGGACGCGGTCGACGCGTGGTACGAGGAGGAAGAGCAGGTCTTCGTGCACCCGCGGAGCCCGTACACCCGGGTGGACGCGCTGCGCTCGTCCAGCGGCGTGCGCGTGGAGGTGGACGGCACGGTCCTGGCGGACGCGCCGTCCTCGGTGAAGCTCTTCGAAACCGGCCTGCCGACCCGTTACTACGTGGAGCGTTCCTACGTCGACTGGACCCTGCTGCGTCCCTCGGACACGGTGACGGCGTGCCCGTACAAGGGCAGGACCAGCGGGTACTGGTCGTTCGTGCGCGGAGCCGTCGTGCACGACGATCTCGCCTGGGCGTACGATTTTCCGACCGTGTCGTGCGCCGCGATCGCGGGGATGGTCGCCTTCTACAACGAGCACGTCGACCTGTACCTGGACGGCGTCCTGCTCCCGCGGCCCACCGCCCTGTCGCGGGCACAGTGGGACAAGGGGCAGCGGGCACGTTCCTGAGCCGCTCGCCGGCGCCCGCGGATCAGGGTGGACGGCATGTCCGTGGTGGCAGTCGTGTAGTTGCCGGTGTCGCCTGTGCACCGGTGCATGGGGCGGCCGTTCGGGGGGACCCCGGCTTGGCAAGCTGCGGCATTCGGAGGCTAGTTGGGGATTCGACCTTGCTGTATGGCAGGGGCGAACCCTCGTCGGGCTTGGTTCCTTCGCCGTGAGTCCCCGCTGTTCCCCGCTCGATATGGTGCGTTCGTGGTGAGCGGTGGTGCGGTGCTCAGCGGGCCACGCCGGCTGGACCCGCGCGGGGTACTTGCTGATTTGGTGGCGTGACCTGCTGGAGAGCGACGACGATTCGGTCGGCCCGTGGGCGCCTTACCGGGTCCACGAGCCCGGAACCGGTGGCCGGATCCCATGGGGATCACGCGTTCGGCCGACAGATTCCTCTGGCAGGTCACGACGACGGCGCTGTGGACGCATGGCCGGTCCTCGCCATGCAGGTGGACACCCAGGAGTGGAACCGTTACGAGATGTCCGCCACGGAGTTCCTGTACCGAGTCCCTATCGATCCCGGTTTCCGCCCCTGCTCCGTGGCACCGGCCGTGTCTGGTCCGTCTTTCGAGCCTGTATGAACAGCCGGTGACGGAGTGGAGGGCTGTGATAGGCGGGGCCGCAGTCGTACGGGGCTCAGCAACCGGCTGCCGCGCCGTATACCTCCCGGATCGTCGATCTGGTCGCCCTTGGCCCAAGGCCCACGTTCGATACACGCCCTAGAAGAAGCCAAGTTTCCGAGGGCTGTAAGAACAAAGAATGTTCTTCGTCTGCTGGTAGTGGTCCAGCATCATCTTGTGCGTCTCCCGCCCGATCCCGGACTGCTTGTAGCCGCCGAACGCCGCGTGGGCGGGATAGGCGTGGTAGCAGTTGGTCCAGACCCGGCCCGCCTGGATGGCGCGGCCGGCGCGGTACGCGGTGTTGATGTCGCGGGTCCACACGCCGGCACCGAGGCCGTACAGCGTGTCGTTGGCGATCTTGATGGCGTCGTCGAAGTCGTCGAACGAGGTCACCGAGACGACCGGGCCGAAGATCTCCTCCTGGAAGATCCGCATGCGGTTGTCGCCCTCGAAGATGGTCGGCTGGACGTAGTAGCCACCCTTCAACTCACCGTCGTGTTCGATGCGTTCGCCGCCCGTGAGGACCTTCGCGCCCTCCTGCCGGCCGATGTCCAGATAGGAGAGGATCTTCTCCAACTGGTCGTTGGAGGCCTGGGCGCCGATCATCGTGTCGGTGTCCAGGGGGTGCCCCGGCTTGATCTGCCGGGTGCGTTCGACGGCCGCCTCGATGAACTCGGCGTAGTGACCGCGCTGGACGAGCGCCCGGGACGGGCAGGTGCACACCTCGCCTTGGTTGAGCGCGAACATGGTGAAGCCCTCGAGGGCCTTGTCGCGGAAGTCGTCGTCCTGCGCCCACACGTCGTCGAAGAAGATGTTCGGCGACTTGCCGCCCAGTTCCAGCGTGACCGGCTTGATGTTCTCCGAGGCGTACTGCATGATCAGCCGCCCGGTCGTGGTCTCCCCGGTGAACGCCACCTTGGCCACCCGCGGACTGGAGGCCAGCGGCTTTCCCGCCTCCACCCCGAAGCCGTTGACGATGTTCAACACGCCCGGCGGCAGCAGATCCGCGACCAGGCTCATCCAGTAGTGGATGGACGCCGGGGTCTGCTCGGCCGGCTTGAGGACGACCGCGTTGCCCGCGGCGAGCGCCGGCGCGAGCTTCCAGGTCGCCATCAGGATCGGGAAGTTCCACGGGATGATCTGCGCGACGACCCCGAGCGGCTCGTGGAAGTGGTACGCCACCGTGTCGTCGTCGACCTCGCCCAGCGACCCCTCCTGCGCGCGGATCGCGCCCGCGAAGTAGCGGAAGTGGTCGATGGCCAGCGGAATGTCGGCCGCCAGCGTCTCGCGCACCGGCTTGCCGTTCTCCCAGCTCTCGGCGACCGCGAGGGGTTCGAGGTTGGCCTCCATGCGGTCGGCGATCTTCAGCAGGATGTCGGAGCGCTCCGTCACCGACGTACGCCCCCACCCGGGCGCCGCCTCGTGCGCCGCGTCCAGCGCACGCTCGACGTCCTCCGCGGTGCCGCGCGCTACCTCGGTGAACGGCTGCCCGTTGACCGGCGACGGATTCTCGAAGTACTGCCCACGGGCCGGCGGCACGTACGCACCGCCGATGAAGTGGTCGTAGCGCGGCTGGTAGGAGACGATCGCGCCCTCGGTGCCGGGCGCCGCGTAACGGGTCATGCTGGTCTGCCTCCCGGAGAAGCGCTGCCCGCCGTTGGGCAGCTCTCGGCGCGAGGCTAGACAGGCCGACGTTGCACGTACGTTGCGCCGCGCGTCGGCACGGCTCCCCGGCCGGCCGGTGCCCGGCGGCCCGGCACCGCGGGCACGGACAGTTCGGCCTCCAGCGCCGCGAGCCGCGCGCGCACCGGAGCCGTCGGCCGCATTGCCGCGAGCGCCCGCCACACCTCCAGATCGGCCTCACCCCAGGGCGCGTGCGCCCAGTCCGTCAGCAGGTCCGGGTCGCGATGCGAGATCAGCGCCGTCCGCAGGGAGTCGGCGAGCCGCCGCCGCAGCCGTACGACCGCGGGCGCCTGCGAACCCGGCAGCAGCGGGCCCCGGTACCCCCCGACCGCCGCCGTGAGCGCGCCCGCCTCCAGCCGCCGTTCCACCACGGTGGCGTCGGACTCGACCGCCGCCGTCAGCCGGTACGGCCGCGAGGCCAGCAACCCCGGCCCCAACAACCGTCTCAACCGGGCGAGTTCGGCGCGCAACGTCACCGGCGTCACCGATTCGTCCGCGTACAGCGCACACTGCAGCTCGTCGCCGCTCATGCCCTCGGGATGTCGGGAGAGGAGGATGAGGATCTCGCTGTGCCGGCGGCTGAGCCTGATCCGCCGCCCGTCGTCCAGGCGGAGCTCGGCCTCGTCGCGGCCCAGCACGCTCAGCAGCGGAGTGCCCTCGGTCCGCGGGGGCGGCGCCAGCAGTGCCAGATGCGACTCTGCGGCCCGCGCCACCGCCTGCACGAAACCCAGGCTGTGCGGGTGCGCCAGCCGGTCCCCGCCCGTGATGTCGACGGCACCGAGCACCCGCCCGGTGCGCGGATCGTGCACCGGCGCGGCCGCGCACGTCCACGGCTGCACCCGCCGGATGAAGTGCTCCGCCGCGAAGACCTGCACGGGTCGGTCCACGGCCACCGCCGTGCCGGGCGCGTTGGTGCCGACCGCGGTCTCCGACCAGCGCGCCCCCGGCACGAAGTTCATCCCGTCCGCTCTGCGCCGGGTCGCCGGATGTCCCTCCACCCACAGCAGCCTGCCGTGCACGTCGCACACCGCAAGCAGATGCTCGCCGTCCGCCGCGAACGTGCCCATCAACTCCCGGAACAGCGGCATCACCCGGGCCAGCGGATGCTCGGCCCGGTAGGCGCCGAGGTCGCCGTCGGTCAGCTCCACGCTCGCCGCGCCGTCCGGCCCCACACCGGCCCGCGCACTGCGCCGCCACGACTCCGCCACCACCGACCGCACAGGCTGGGGCACCATGCCCGCCGTGGCGAACGTCTCGTGCGCCCGGCGCAGCACCTGGACCCGCTCGGCGGGGTCGGCCCCCGGCTCGAGGGCCACCCACGGATCGGTCAATTCGGCCTCCCCGGACGGTGAATCTGCTGGGACCATCGTCACGCGCGGTGTTCCTGCGGACAACCGGTTCGACGTCCGCCTAGACGAAATTGACCAGTCTGATGTACCGGGGCCAGTTCCAGTTCGGTCCCGGATCGGTGTGGTCGCTGCCGGGCACCTGGTAGTGGCCGATGATGTGCTCCCTGTCCCGGGGGATGCCGTATTTGGCGCAGATGGCCGCCGTCAGCTTCGCGGACCGTTCGTAGAGGGCGTCGGTGAAGTAGCCGGGACGGTCCACCCAGCCCTCGTGCTCGATGCCGACGCTGCGGGTGTTGTAGTCCCAGTTGCCCGCGTGCTAGGCGATGTCGGTCTCCCGCACGCACTGGGCGACATGCCCGTCCGCCGAACGGACCACGTAGTGCGCGGACACGTTCTTCTTCGGGTTCTTGAAGACGGCCAGCGTGGTCGCGTAGGTCGTCTGTGTGACGTGGATGATCACCCGGTCGATGGTGTACGCCCAGGGGCGGTCGGAGGAGGTGAAGTTGCCGGTGCTCGCCCGCTGCCACTCGCCCGAGGGGTAGTCGACGGCCGCCTGCGCGTCCGCACGCGGGTCGGGAAGCAGCGCGTAAGGAACGGCGGCGAGCGCCGTGCCCTTAAGGATGCGTCGCCTGCTGAGGCCTGGCCGGGACCGGTTCTGTTCCATCGTCGGGTGCCTTTTCGGTGCGTGGGGGCGAAGGCGTCACATGCACGGGCAGTGGCGAGGCGTCACAGGCTCAGTGTCCGGGCGGTCTCGCGAAGCCGCTGGTGCAGGCCGCGGTACGTCTCCCGCGCGGGCGGCCACTGGCCACCGACCCGGCCGCGGGTAACTCACGTGCCAGGTCGGCCGCGCAGGAGGCGGTGAACAGGCACGCCACCAGGGCGACCAGGACCGCCAGCGGCAGACTGCCGCCCGCGAAGGCCGCGCCCGACGGAATCGACGCGGCAACCGCGGCGGCCGGCGCCATCGCCGTGATGCTCTGGAACAGGACCTCGCGCAGCCCGATGGCGTCGCGCCGTAGGGTCCCGGTCGTCTCCCCGTGCATGTGTATCCCCCGATACGTGTCAGCCTGCCATTGCTCGACGTGCGCACGTTCTTGTGCCGAGAGCGCTCCACCGC
Organism: Streptomyces sp. NPDC002520; assembly: GCF_053595235.1. Taxonomy (NCBI): domain Bacteria; kingdom Bacillati; phylum Actinomycetota; class Actinomycetes; order Kitasatosporales; family Streptomycetaceae; genus Streptomyces; species Streptomyces sp. NPDC002520. The sequence goes on from NZ_JBSFXG010000016.1 coordinate 111,264, forward strand.
GAAAGAACAGCGACCGCGTCTCGCCTCAATCACGGTACGGCCCGGGAGAGTTGGGCAGAAGGGCGTGCCACGCTTCCGTGGACAACGCGCGGGCTGTGGGCAACTCGGTCACTCGATCGAGCGACGGACTTGTTGCCGCATGCGGGGAAACTCACCGGGACACCCTCGGGGACCCCGCCCCGGCCCCCGGCCCCGGCCCCGGCCCCGGTCCTGGTCCCGGTTCCGGAGCCGGGAGCGGACCTGACCGGTCCCCGGGCACAGGGCCGGACCTGGGAGCGGGGGCGAGCACTGATGCCGAGCCTCGGACCGGGCGGGCCGGCCCGTCGGCCCGCCGCCCCTTCAGGGTCGTTCCGCCACCGACGCAGGATCGTCGAGGACGGCCCGGACGACCGAGTGCGCGGCACCCAGCAGCGGACCCTCCGGGCCCAGCCCGGACACCGCCACCGGACAGGCGGGCCCCGCCGTACGGCCGGTCAACTCGGCTTCCAGGGAAGGCAACAGCCACGGGGCGAGGCCTGCCAGAGCCCCGCCCAGCAGGACCGTCTCGGGATCGAGCAGATTCACCGCCCCGGTCAGGGCGATACCGAGTGCGGTCCCGGCGTCGTGCAGGGCACGCCGTACTGCCTCGTCGCCCGCCTCGGCCCGCTGCGCGAGCAGCCCGACCACGTCCTCTTCCGTCTCGAGCCCGGCCGCGCGCAGCACTGCTTCCTCGCCCGCGTACTGCTCCAGGCATCCCCGTCCGCCGCACCCGCAGGAAGGCCCGTCGGGCCGGACGGGCACATGGCCCAGCTCGCCGGCGAACCCCCGGGTGCCGCGCAGCAACCGTCCGTCCACGATGACCGCGGCACCGATGCCGATCTCCGCCGACACGTGCAGGAAGTCGCGCGGTGTGCCGGTGCCGAGCCAGAGTTCGGCCAGAGCACCGAAGTTGGCCTCGTTGTCCACGGTCAGCGGCAGTCCCTCGGGCAGCAGGGCGCCGAGGTCAGTGTCGTTCCAGCCGAGGTTCGGCGCGCGTACGACCGTACGGCCGTCCCGGGCAACCAGACCCGGCACGGCGACCGCGAGCCCGGCGGGCCACAGCCCCTCCGGCTCCGCCTCGGCCACGACCCGGCGGACCAGGGCCGTCAGCTCCTCGATCACCGGTTCGGGGGTGCGGCCCCGGTTCGCGACGTGCCGCACCGCCCGTGCGCGGACCGCGCCGCGCAGATCGACCGCGCACACGGCGAGGTGGTCGACGCCGACCTCCGCGCCGATACCGGCGGGCCCGCGGCCGCTCAGCGTGAGCGCCGATCCGGGCCGCCCCACCCGGCCCGGCCGCCCGGGGCCCAGTTCCTCCAGCAGACCCTGACGGACCAGCTCGTCCACGAGAGTCGACACCGCTGCCCGTGTCAGGCCGATGTGCGACGCGACCGCCGCCCGCGACAGCGGACCCTCCGCCCTGACGGCATGCAGGACCCGTGCCAGGTTGCGCCGGCGCATGCCCTGCTGGGTGTCCGGCAGGGCGCGCCCGGTCCCGGGCGGGCGGGTCTCGTGCAGCGGTGCGGTCATGCCTCCGTCAATCCTCGTGTGGGCGGCCGAATCCGGTCCGGGGTGTCAGGGCACGCGTCCCCGAGCGGGCCCGGCCCTCCGTCCCTCCCGTCCGCGGCCGGGTTCAGCTGGACTCCGTCCCCCGCTCCAGCAGTGGGGCCGCGTCGGAGAGTACCCCGGTGATCCGGTTCAGCGTCTGCTCGTCCCGTTCGACAGCCTCCAGCACCGGTCCCGCGGCCGTGTTCCAGCGGCGGGCCACCGCGGCCGGGTCCTCGCCGGTCAGCAGGCCCGCCGCCTGTGCCGCGGCACCGAGGGCGACCAGTTCCCGTGCCTCGGGCACCTGGACGGGCCGCCCCGAAAGCCGCCGTACCGTCTGCTGCCAGGCCGTTCCGCGGGCGCCCCCGCCGATCAGCAGCAGCGGGGTGCTGCGGTCCGCATCCTCGTCGAGGACGAGGTCGAGCGCGCGGAGCAGCGAGTGGACCGCGCCGTCGTAGGCCGCCTGCAGCAGCTGGCCGGCGGTCGTGTCGTGGCGCAGCCCGTGCAGCAGTCCCGAGGCGTGCGGCAGGTTCGGCGTGCGCTCGCCGTCCAGGTACGGCAGCAGGGTGACGGATGTGCCGGGTTCGACGGCCTCTCGGTCCAGGCCCAGCAGGGCGGCGACGCGGTCCACGGCGAGCGTGCAGTTCAGGGTGCAGGCCAGCGGCAGCCAGTCGCTGTGCGCGTCGGCGAAACCGGCCACGGTGCCGGTCGGATCGGTGGGGCGGTGCCGGGAGACGGCGTACACCGTCCCGGACGTGCCGAGGCTCAGCACCGGGGTGCCCGGACGCAGACCGAGGCCGAGAGCGGCGGCCGCGTTGTCGCCGGTGCCCGGCGCCACCAGGGTGCCCTTGGAGAACGGCAGGTCGTGGCTGTCGCGTACGGTGCCGGCCATCTCGCCGGGCCGCACCACACGGGGCAGCAGCGCCGGATCGAGGCCGATGTGCGCCAGGGTCTCCTCGTCGTACGTCTCCGTGCCGGACGCCCACCAGCCGGTGCCCGAGGCGTCGCCGCGGTCCGTGGTGCCCTCGCCGGTGAGGTGCCCGGTCAGGTAGTCGTGGGGGAGCCGTACGGCCCGGGTGGCCCGGACCGCGTCCGGCTCGTGCTCGGCCAGCCAGGCCCACTTCGTCACTGTGAACGACGCGCCGGGCACACTGCCGGTGCGCTCGGCCCAGGCCTTCGGCCCGCCCAGCTCCTCGACGAGCCGGCGCGCCTGCGGCGCCGAGCGGATGTCGTTCCACAGCAGGGCCGGACGTACCGGCTCGCCCCGCTCGTCCAGCGTGACCAGGCCGTGCTGCTGGCCACCGATCGAAACCGCGGCCGCCTCGTGCGCCGCGTCACCGCACTGGTGCAGTGCCTCGCACAGGGCGTCCCACCACTGGCGCGGATCACTCTCCCGGGCGGCACCGGACGACACGGTGTGCGGCGCCTGGCCGCTCGCCACGACCTCTCCGGTGGATGCGTCGACGACCAGCGCTTTCGTGGACTGGGTGGAACTGTCCACGCCGACGACGAGCGGACCCTCGGCTGCTGACATCGGGCTCTCCCTCTTCCGCGGCTCTGCGGGACTGCTGTGAACGGGCAACGGTGTCCCTCGACGACACCGATCCGTGCCGACCCGTCGTCGAGGACACCTTGTCCCTTCCCACAGGCTGTGTTCGCATACTAATTTGTAAACGGCCATGACGAAATAGTCGTACGCATCGAGGAGCCGCCGCATGAGCTATGAGCCCACCCCCGAGGACAGGTTCACCTTCGGCCTGTGGACCGTCGGCTGGCAGGGAAGGGATCCGTTCGGCGACGCCACCCGCCGTGCCCTCGACCCCGTCGAGACCGTGCAGCGCCTGGCAGCGCTCGGCGCCCACGGTGTGACCTTCCACGACGACGACCTGATCCCCTTCGGATCCTCGGACACCGAGCGCGAGTCGCACGTCAAGCGCTTCCGCCAGGCCCTGGACGCGACCGGCATGACCGTCCCCATGGCCACCACGAACCTCTTCACGCATCCCGTCTTCAAGGACGGCGCGTTCACGGCGAACGACCGCGACGTGCGCCGCTACGCGCTGCGCAAGACGATCCGCAACATCGACCTCGCGGTCGAGCTCGGCGCGAAGACGTACGTCGCCTGGGGTGGCCGCGAGGGTGCCGAGTCCGGCGCCGCCAAGGACGTGCGCGCCGCGCTGGACCGCATGAAGGAGGCCTTCGACCTCCTCGGCGAATACGTCACCACCCAGGATTACGACATCCGCTTCGCCATCGAGCCCAAGCCGAACGAGCCACGCGGCGACATCCTGCTGCCCACCGTCGGCCACGCCCTGGCCTTCATCGAGCGACTGGAGCGCCCCGAGCTGTATGGCGTCAACCCTGAAGTGGGCCACGAGCAGATGGCCGGGCTGAACTTCCCGCACGGCATCGCGCAGGCCCTGTGGGCGGGCAAGCTCTTCCACATCGACCTCAACGGCCAGTCCGGCATCAAGTACGACCAGGACCTGCGCTTCGGGGCCGGCGACCTGCGGGCCGCCTTCTGGCTCGTCGACCTTCTGGAGAGCGCCGGGTACGAGGGGCCGCGCCACTTCGACTTCAAGCCGCCGCGGACCGAGGACCTGGACGGCGTGTGGGCGTCGGCGGTCGGCTGCATGCGCAACTACCTGATCCTGAAGGAGCGGTCGGCCGCCTTCCGCGCCGATCCGGAGGTCCAGGAGGCACTGCGGGCTTCGCGCCTCGACCAGCTGGCCCGGCCCACCGCGGCGGACGGCCTGCAGGCCCTGCTCGCCGACCGCACGGCCTTCGAGGATTTCGACGTCGAGGCCGCAGCCGCCCGCGGGATGGCCTTCGAACGGCTCGACCAGCTGGCGATGGACCACCTGCTGGGCGCACGGAGCTGATCACGCGGGCGCGTGGGCGTCGATCGTGCGACGCCTCCCACGCACACACGCGTGCGTGCCGATGCACGGGGCCCGAGGCGCTGGGCCGAGGGAAGTCGGCCTCCCTACGGCGCTCCGCGCTCTCGGTGCCCCGCGGATGAGCTCGGGGCGTCAGACCTACGAGTCGATGGCGTCCCGCGTGGTGGTGTAGGAGCCCGATGAAGACATGAAGTGGAAGTTCGCCGGTTTCATGGCCCGCAAGCCGGCTACCGAGAAATCAGCGTGACTGACGTCCTAGGCCTTCGACATGTCCTGGTGAATCGTCAGTCTTCCGACACCGGATGGACCTTGGGGTCGATCCGTGCCACAGCCAGCGCTGCGGCAGGGTCCCGGTCCGCCGTGCCGGCAGGGACCCAGCGCCGGCCCTCCTGGCGGTACGGCCACCAGTGGCCCTGCTGGTCGAGCCGCAGTTGGACACCTTCGCCGACGACGGTCCAGTGGTTGCCGTCGGTCCGGAACGACGGCCGTTCCACCCACTCCCAGGCCTGCTCCAGCGCCACGCGCGCGCGGGCGAGTGCCACCTCGTCCACCTGCCACTTCTCGTCCAGGACGGCCAGCGCCGCCGCACCGCCCAGGCGCCAGGCACGGACAGCCGTCTCCAGTCCGTCCAGGTCTCGGCCCGATCCTTCGGCGAGGCGGTCGGCGACGGCATCCGGGGCTGTCTCGTCGGCAAGCCGTACGGCGTCCTGACGCACCGTCAACGCCTTCGCGACGGTCCGCTCCTCCCCGCTGCCGTGGAGGGCCTGGGCGAGCAGCCTATGGGCCTCCACGGCCGTTCGCCGGGCCAGGTATCTCAGCGCTGTGGGATCGATTCCGAGTGCCGGTGCCGACTCGGCGTCGAAAGAAGGAGGTTTGCCCGGCACGTCCGGTAGGTTCGGCAGATCCGGCAGCGGGGGCAGGATGTCCGAAGCCGCCCAAGCCTCCATCGCGTCCACACCCACCGATTCGGCCGGCTCTTCGCCGGGTGCGGTGCTGCGCACATGCAGTTGTTCCAGGAAGGCCCTCTTTCCACGGCCACGCATCATCAGCAGCACGAACGGATCGTCGTCCAGCAGGCGTGCCACCTGATGGCAGAGAGCCGCGGTGTGACCGCAGTGGTCCCACGCGCCGCAGTCGCACTCGGGCTCAAGATCGCCCAAGCCCGGAAGCAGGTCGATCCCCCTGACGGCCGCGTCCTCGATCAAGAGCGACGGCAGCTCCCCGTCGAGGAGCGCGGCGAGGTGTCCCGCGCGCTCCACGGCCAGATCGAGAAGCCGGCCCCATTGTGCGTCGGACAGCTCCGGCACCAGGACGTCGGCCCGGTGCGCCGCCCCGCCCCGGTCACGGACGACGGCGGTGACCCGGCCCGGCCGTACCGTCACCGCGCCGACGCCTCCCGCGCGTGCGAGCCCGCGCCCTGCCTTCACGGCGGCGCCGTCCAACGCCGTGTCCTCCAAAGCGCCCAGCCAGGCGCGGCCCCACCAGGTCTGCGCGAATCCGCGTCCGCGCGCGGGCGGCATCGCGGCGAACGTGCGCTCCAGTCCGCGTTCGTACCCGTGGGCCTCGCTCGGAACGTGCGTGTGCGTCTCGCTGGGATCGTGCACGTCTCCTTCGTGCCGTTCGCGTTCATGGGCGTAGCTCTGCTCGTGCTCGTGGTTCATCGCGCTTCCCCGCGCAGCTCCACCAGTGCCGCCAGTTCCGCGTCCGTCAGCTCTGTCAGTGCGGCCTCGCCGGCGCCCAGCACCGCGTCGGCCAGGAACTGTTTGCGTTCGAGCATCTCCGCGATGCGGTCCTCGACGGTTCCCTCGGCGATCAGCCGGTGCACCTGCACCGGGCGGGTCTGCCCGATGCGGTACGCGCGGTCCGTGGCCTGCGCCTCGACTGCGGGGTTCCACCAGCGGTCGTAGTGCACGACGTGATCGGCCCGGGTGAGATTCAGGCCTGTTCCGGCGGCCTTCAGCGACAGCAGGAACACCGGCACCTCGCCGTCCTGGAAGCGCCGTACCAGCGCTTCGCGTTCGGCGACCGGGGTGCCGCCGTGCAGCAGCTGTGAGGCCACGCCACGGGCCGACAGGTGCCGTTCGAGCAGGCGCGCCATGCGTACGTACTGGGTGAAGACCAGAACACCGGAGCCCTCCGCGACGATCGTGTCGAGGAGTTCGTCGAGCAGTTCCAACTTCCCCGAGCGTCCGGAGAGCTTCGGGGCGTCCTCCTTGAGGTACTGCGCCGGGTGGTTGCAGATCTGCTTCAGCCCGGTCAGCAGCTGCACGATCAGACCGCGCCGGGCCATGCCGTCGGCCTCGGCGATCCGGTCCAGGGTCTCGCGGACCAATGCCTCGTACAGGCCGACCTGTTCGGGAGCCAGCGTGACTGGGTGATCGGTCTCCGTCTTCGGCGGAAGCTCGGGCGCGATGCCGGGATCCGACTTCCTGCGCCGTAGCAGGAAGGGCCGCACAAGGCGGGCGAGCCGCTCGGCCGCGGCGGGATCCCGGCCGCCCTCGACCGGCTGTGCGTACCGGGCACGGAAGGTGCCGAGGCGCCCCAGCAGCCCCGGAGTCGTCCAGTCGAGGATCGCCCACAGTTCCGTGAGGTTGTTCTCCACCGGCGTGCCGGTGAGCGCCACGCGTGCGCGTGTGCCGATGGATCGCAGCGCACGCGCGGTCGCCGAGTACGGGTTCTTCACGTGCTGAGCCTCGTCGGCGACGACCATGCCCCAGGGCACCGCTGCCAGTTGCGCGGTGTCCACGCGCATCGTCCCGTATGTCGTGAGGACGAACTCGTCGTCCGCCAGAGAGCCGAGATCGCGCACGGGCCCGTGGAACCTGCGCACCGGCACGCCGGGGGCGAACCGCTCGATCTCGCGCTGCCAGTTGCCGAGCAGGGAGGCCGGACAGACCACGAGCGTGGGACCCGCCGCCGACGGATCCGTCCGGCGGTGCAGATGCAGCGCGATCAGTGTGACCGTCTTGCCGAGTCCCATGTCGTCGGCCAGACAGCAGCCCAGCCCCAGGGCGGTCGTCCGGGCCAGCCAGCCGAGACCGCGCAGTTGGTAGTCGCGCAGGGTGGCGGCGAGCGCGGGTGGCTGACCGACGGGATGCGCCGCCTCCGGGTCCGCGAGCCGCTCCCGCAGCTGCGCCGTCCACCCGGTGGGCCGCACCTCGACCCGGCGGCCGTCCACCTCGGCGGAGCCCGTGAGAGCGGCCGCCAAAGCCTCGACCGGGGTGAGCGAGCGGTCCTGCCGGGCCTGTGCGCGGCGCGCCTTTCCCGGGTCGACCAGCACCCAGCGGTCGTGCAGCCGCACGAGGGGACGCTTGGCCTCCGCGAGGCGGTCCAGTTCCTGCCGGGAAAGCTCCCGTCCGCCGAGCGCGAACCACCAGCGGAACCCGACCGTGGCCTCGGCCGACAGGAAGGACGGCAGTGCCGAACCCACGCTGTCGGATCCGTCCGCGGCGGTCCCGTCGTCCGGTGGCCCCACGACCGCGTGCGCGGTCAGCTCGCGCGACAACTCCTTCGGCCAGTGCACGTCGACCCCGGCAGCGGCCAGCGCCCGCGCGCCGTCACCCAGGAGTTCGATGACCTCGTCGTCGGCGAGGTCCACCGCGTCGGGAGCGGCGGCCGCCAGCAGAGGTGCCAATGGCGACCATGCGCGGGCCGCGCGCCGCAGCGCCAGGAGGATGTCCGCTCGCGCGCGGGGGCCGAAGGCGTCGGGCACGGCCGCTGACGGGGCCCACAGATCGGCGGCGTCCGCGACGTCCGCCCCTCCGTTCGCGCCGTGTACCTGCAGCACGGCCCGGAACCGCACCGGAGCCCCGTCCTCGGCCATGGCGTCGAGGGGACCGGATGCCTCCACCCGCAGCGACAGCCGCAGGCCCATGTCGTGGCCCGCCGCGATGTCGTCGGCCCACGCCCGCAGTCCGGGCCGGTGCTGCGGCTGCGCCACCGCGTAGGCGGCACCGGCGGTCACCATCATCGCGGCGGGAGAGCGGGGGAGTGTGTCGGCGACGGCGTCCAGGAAGGCACGCACCAGGTGCTCGGGGTCGTGCAGCCGGGCCGGTCCGCCCGTGGCGATCGGTACGGCGTGTGCTTCCGGAGGCATGGCGGCGGCGAGCGCGCGGACCATTTCCGTATCACGCGCGGACAACGGCCCCACACGCCACATGTCGTGGTCCTCCGGAGACAGGCCGGGCAGGAGCAGGCCACGCGCCAGGAAGTGCAAGCACAGCATGCCGGCCGCGCCCCAGAAGGCGGCGGCCCGGTGGCTGCCCGACCCGGTACGCGCACGCGTGAGCACCGGCAGGGCGGTCGGCAGCGGCAGCCGTATGGCAGGAAGTCGAGCCTGCTCCACGGTTCCGTCCGGAGCGGGCACTACCAGGTCCAGTTCCCCGACGACGCCCTGGGGCACTACGGGGAGGGCGTCGCCGTCCGGCCGCCAGAAGGCCATCACGCCCGCGCGGGCGGGATCGGACGGGACGAATACAGCGTTGCAACGGGCCAGTTCGGACAGTGGGGAGGGTGGTGCCGGGGGCATGCTCTGCACGGCTCTGCCGCACTCCTCAAATTTGACTACTCACCTCGGAGTCGCCGAGGGTACAGGAAGAGGCAGGAACACCGAGAACGCCTAGTGTGTGACGTGGACCACTAGGGGGTGCGCCTCGGGGAAGTCTCAGGGTCAGCAGCCGGAACCGCGAGGAGTGCGGGGCCGTTCTCAGTGCAGAGAGCGGCAGTGGTCGAGAAGGAGGCGACGCTCATGTCCAAGAATGCGAAGATCGCCGCAGGGGGAGTGGCGGTCGGGCTCATCCTGCTGATATGGCTCCCCTGGTGGGTGTCATTCCTGATCGTGGTAGGAGTCCCGGTCGCGGCGTACCTGACGCTGGACCCCTCGCAGCGACGCAGGCTCCGCCGAGTCGCCCGCAAGGAGATCGGCCGCTGAGCCGAGCGGGCCGAACGGGCAGGGCTCGTCCGTCGCGTTCGCGGCGGACCCGCCTCGGAGCATCGGGGGCCACGTCTTCGTCGACGCCGTGGCCCCCGCGGGCTCAACTGGGCCGTACCGCCATCTTGTCGAGTGCCTCGAGCAGGCCCGGCAGCTCCGGACCCCGACCCACCGGCATGACCTCGCCGGGCTTCTCGTCCAGCAGGACGAACGCGATGTCGTCCGTGCGGGCCACGATCGACCAGCCAGGTCCGTCGGCGCGCAGTGTGCGGGCGTCACCGGGGGCGAACGAGGAGCGCACCCGCCCCAGCGGCGGCGGCGATTCGATGTACGCCCGCGCCTCCGACAGCACACGGCGGACACCCGGGTAGCCGCTCTTCGGCGCGCTCCCCGCGGCCTCGGCGGCGTCCGTCGGTGCGGTCTCCGCGTTCGCCGACGTCTGCGAGGCCTCCACCCTCACCGGAGTCGCTCCCGGCATGGGGAAGTCGTCCTCGCTGATCTGGCCCCGCCACGCCGCCCACTGCAGCGCGATCTCGTCAGCCCCCAGACGCCGCTGGGCCGGCCCCCAGAAACTGGTGTCCGGCGGGGCCAGCGGGGGCTGGTCCGTCGCATCGGGTCCCGGGTCGTGCGGTGCGGGCACGCCGGGCGCGGCGACCGCCACAGACAGGGGCCAGCCCGGCAGGGCGGCCACGACCGTGCGCTCGTCCGGCGACAGCTCGTACTCCATGCCACAGTCCCAGGAGGCGATAGCCACGGCGACCAGCGAGACGTCGTCGATCACGACCGTCCAGCGGGCACCCTCGCCGTCCTGGCCGAGGACCAGCCCGTACCCGTCGGCCAGAGGCGCCAGCCCCAGCGCCGCACAGGCCTCCGGATAGTCGTCTCCCAGCACGCTCGGAAACTGCGCCGGCGTCAGCAAAACTGCTGTGAGCACGTACAGCGCATCGTCCGCGGCGGCGACGGCACCGTTGTCCGTCCCGGCCATCCCTGCCTCCAGTGGTTCGTCCATCGGCGCGCACCCTAGTGCGAGCGGAAGGTACTTGTCACGACACCACACACCACACGGACCTGCAGGTTTCCACCTGGACGTGGGCGAAACACCCCTGTTCTGCGGACACTTTTCGCTCAGGCCGCCGGCAGCCCGAGGAGGTCTCGCGCCACCGCACCCGGCGACGCGTCGCGCTCCCGGGCGAGCGCGACGACGGCGCGGCACGCCAGCTCGCTCACGCCGAACGACAACGCCTCCGGCGACACCCACGCCGACGCCTCGTCGATCCGTTCCTCGTCGCCCTCCGCGCAGGCCGTCACATAGGCGGCCGCGGCCTCGAACAAGTTGTGCGCTCGCCTCTCCCGTACGTTCGCAGTCTCCGCGCGCGGGGAGCGGCGAAGTCTTGCGGCGTAGGTGCGGACCATGTCGAACACGTGAGCCACCTTCCCCCTGGACGGAGTCGTGGTCGATCGCTCATTTCCTGTTGTTCAACCTAGAGTTGATGCTGCGGCAGCAGAAGGGGGATGCAGTGGTGAAGCGCTTCGAGCGGCTCGAGCGGATCCGCCGGATGGATCCGGTCGCGGACGCCCTCGAGATCTACCGGCTCAGTGCGGCGTTCGAATTTCCCTGGGACTACACGAGGGCCCTGGAATTCGCTCTCTACCGCACCTACGCCGTCCCGAGCATCGGCCGCCTGCTCGCCGAGACGGCGGAACTGACCGAGCGCGCGCAGAAGCGGTACGACGACACGGTCCTCCTCCTCGACACCGTCGTGGAGCACGGCTTCGCGACCGAAGAGGGCCGCACCGCGATCCGCCGTATCAACCAGATGCACCGCAGCTACGACATCAGCGACGACGACATGCGCTACGTGCTGTCCACTTTCGTCGTGATGCCCAGGCGATGGATCGACGCCTACGGCTGGCGGCGCCTGTCACGGCACGAGATCGTCGCCGCCACCGAGTACTACCGCATCCTCGGCAGCCGCATGGGGATCCCCGACATCCCCGAGACCTACGAGGAGTTCGAAGCCCTCCTCGACGCCTACGAGCAGGCCCACTTCGCCTGGGACGAGCGGTCGCGGCAGGTCTCCGACGCCACGCTCGGCCTCATGGCCTCCTGGTATCCCCGTCCGCTGGCGCCGCTGCTGCGCACCGCGACCCTCGCCCTGCTCGACGGCCCCCTGCTGCGCGCCTTCCGTTACGAGGCGCCCGGTGCGGCCACCACCGCCCTCGTGCGCCGTGCCGTGCGGACCCGCGGCCGCCTGGTCCGGCTGCTGCCGCCGCGCCGCAGCCCGCATTTCGCACGGCTGAACCCGGAGATCAAGAGCTATCCGAACGGCTATCGCCCGGCCGACCTGGGCACTCACCCGGTCCCGGGATTGCGAGGGTGCCCGGTCAGGCACCACGGCATCTCAGCCGCCGACGGCCTCGAGTGAGCCAAGGGTGTCGCGCAGCCAGGCGAGTTCGGCCCGGCTCGTGGCGCGCGCGATGGTGAGGACACCGCGCCGGAAGGGATCCTCCAGCTCCTCGGCGGGCAGCGGCCGGTCGCCGTCGTAGAAGAAGCTCGCCGGCTCCTCCAGGAAGGCCAGCCGACGCCTCAGTACGGCCGCCTGGGCCGCGGGGTCGTCCAGGTGTCGCAGGAACGCGAGCAGCGTGAACCAGTTGTTCTCGTCGGTGATCTCGCGCTGCGCCGGCTCGGCCAGGCGCCGCCGCAGTTCCCGCTTGCCCTCCTCGGTGAGGGTGAGGACGTGCCGCGGTGCGGCCCCGGCGCCGGGCTCGGACGCCCTGGCCAGCAGCCCCGCCTTCTCCAGCCGTTTGATCGCCGGGTACAGCGTGCTCTCGGCGACGGGTCGTACGTGGCCGGTGAGTGCGGCGATGTGCCGGCGCAGGACATAGCCGTGCAGCGGGGCGTCGTAGAGGAAACCGAGGATGGCCAGTTCCAGCATGCACGCATTCTCTCCCACAGTCGCTGTACATCGATGCCCGTATATTTCGTTGCCGACATACATCGCAACCGATGTATTGTGAGGTGTCATCGCGGGCAAGAGGGAGGGCGCCGTGCAGCAGGCCGAATTCGACGGCAAGGGGAGCCGGATCCGATGGACGGAGGTGCCCGGTGCACAGCCCGCGCGCGTGTATCTGCACGGACTGGGGTCGATGTCGGCCGTGTACCACGCGCACGTCGCGGCGCGCCCCGAACTGGCGGGCAGACGCAGCCTGTTCATGGACCTGGCCGGGCACGGGACCAGTGACCGGCCCGAACACTTCGGCTACACGCTCGAGGAACACGCCGGGGCCGTGGCGGGCGCGCTGGACCAGGCGGGAGTCACAGGCGCCGAACTGATCGCACACAGCATGGGAGGAGCCGTCGCCCTCGTGCTCGCCCACCGACGGCCCGACCTCGTCTCACGGTTGGTGCTGACGGAGGCGAACCTCGACCCCTTCCCGCCGCAGACGGCGGCCAGCAGCGGAATCGCCGCCTACGGGGAGGACGAGTTCGTCGCAGACGAGTACGCGCGCGTGCTGGAGAACGTGGGCCCGCTGTGGGCGTCCACCATGCGACTCACGGATCCGCGCGCGTTGCACCGCTCCGCCGTCGGGCTCCGGCAGGGCTCGACGCCCATGATGCGGGCGATCCTGGAAGGGCTGACGATCGACCGCGTCTACCTTCAGGGCGAACGCAGCGGCGAACTGCCCGGCAGGGAGAAGCTGGAGGCCGCCGGGGTGCGCGTTGTGAAGGTGCCCGACGCCGGGCACAACATCATGTTCGACAACCCCGACGCCTTCGTGGCAGCCGTCGCGGGACTGTGCTGAGCCCGCGGGGACTTCAGCCCTCGCGCACCGCCAGCGCGAGGAAGCGGGAGTCCTCGTCGGCGTACGACGTCATGCGCCAGCCCGAACGGGCCAGGAGGGGACCCAGATTCGCCTCGGCCCGCAGGTCGTCGGGGGTGATCTGCCGGCCCTGCCGGGCCGCCAGGGCCGCCCGGCCGATGGGGTGGAACAGTGCGAGCGTGCCACCCGGCCGCACCACGCGGGCCAGCTCCCGCAGGTTCACGACGGGCTGCGGCAGGTGCGCGATCAGGCCCGCGGCGAACACGGCGTCCAGAGAACCCGACCGCAGCGGCAGCGCGGCGACGTCCGCGAGCAGCAACAGGCCGTCGCGGTCCCTGCCCGCGCGCACGGCGGCCTGGAGCATCGCCGGGGTCAGATCGGCACCCATCACCACCCCTGAGGGCCCCACGGCGGCACGCAGGGGCGGCAGGGCACGGCCCGTGCCGCACCCCGCGTCCAGCACCCGGTCGCCCGCGCGCAGGCGCAGATCGGCGACGGCGGCCGCGTAGGCGGGGCCGTCATCGGGAAACCGGCTGTCCCAGTCGGCCGCCCGCGCGGTGAAGAAATCCTGGACGTGTGTGTGGTCGTCGCTCATGTTTCGCATGATCCCTCACCGTCCAGGGTGATACTCCTGCGCGCATGTTCGAGCGGGACGCGATCGTTCCGTCTCATCTCTGTGTCATATTCCAGCACCTTTCGAAATGCGCCCCCTTTGTGCGCCCTTGGTCCGGCTAGCGTCCCTGGGCCATGGGACACATGGACCACGCTGCCTTCGGCTGGCTGACCCCCGTACTGTCGTACGTGATGGCGTGCATAGGCGCCGCACTCGGACTGCGCTGCACCATGCGCGCGCTCGCCACCACCGGCCGCTCGCGCCGCAACTGGCTCATCACTGCCGCCTCTGCCATCGGCACCGGCATCTGGACCATGCACTTCGTGGCCATGCTCGGATTCAGGGTCAGCGGCACCGACATCCGCTACGACGTACCGCTGACCATCCTCAGCCTCGTCGTCGCCATGGTCGTCGTATGCGCCGGCGTCTTCGCCGTCGGCTACAGCCGGGACCGCAACCGCGCCCTCCTCATCGGCGGCCTCACCACCGGGCTGGGCGTCGCCAGCATGCACTACCTCGGCATGGCGGCGGTGCAGCTGCATGGCGACGTGGACTACAACCCGGCGCTCGTCGGGCTGTCGGTCCTGATCGCCGTGGTCGCGGCGACCGCGGCGCTGTGGGCGGCCCTGAACATCAAGTCGCCCGTCGCCGTCACCCTCGCCTCCCTGGTCATGGGAGTGGCCGTCAGCAGCATGCACTACACCGGCATGTTCGCCGTCGGCGTGCGGGTCCACCCCTCCAGCGAGGTGCTGCCCGGGGCCACGGCGATGCAGTTCATCTTCCCCCTCGCCGTCGGCCTCGGGTCCTACCTGTTCCTCACCTCGGCCTTCGTCGCCCTTTCGCCCACCGCCGACGAGCGCGAGGCCTCCGCCTCGGCCCAGCGGCCCGTCGAGAGCGCCGCCCGCTAGCGGGAGCCCGGCCCGAGAGCCCCGACCCACGTCCCGAGCGAGGAGGCCATGCGCCCACCCCGAAGCACACCGAAAGCCACACCGAAAGCCGGCCCCGCGACGCAGTCCCCGCCCCCGCGCCGCGGCCGCCGCGCGCACGCCGGACCGCCGGCCGACGAGAGCGTGGACCCGTTCCTCGACACGGCACCGGACGGCACGCCCGCGAAGGCCGGACGCTGGCGGATGCGCCCCCGGACCGTGCGCGCCAAAGTGGTCAGTCTGCTGATGGTGCCCGTCGTCTCCCTGCTCGCCCTGTGGGCCTACGCCACCGTCAGCACCGTCCAGGACATCGCGAGGCTGCGTCAGTCCCAGCGCGTCGAGGCCGAGCTGCGCGCCCCCGTGGCCGCGGCCGTCTCCGCGCTGCAGGCCGAACGGGCCACCGCCGTGCGGTACGCCGCCGATCCGGACGCGGCGCGCGGAGACGACCTGCAAGGCCTCGCGTCCCGCACCGACCGGGCGGTGGCCCAGCTGCGGCTCGGCGGCGACAACACCGTCGCGGACAGCCAGGAACAGCCCTCAGGGGTCACCCGGCGCCTGGAGGCCTTCGTCGCGGGTACCGAACGGCTGCACACGCTGCGTACGGCCCTGCTGGACCACAGGAGCGGCTGGAACGAGGCGTACGGCCAGTACACGAAGACCATCGCGGCCGCCTTCGCGGTGGACGGGGCGCTGACCGGCATCCAGCAGGCCGACGTCGGCTCCGACGCGCGCGTGCTGCTCGAATTCTCCCGCGCCGGCGAAGCGCTGGCCCAGGAGGACGCCGTCCTCGGCAGCGCACGCCCGGCCGACGGCCTCCAGGGCGAACGGCTGCGCCTGTTCGACGCGGCCGTCGCCACTCGCCGCACTTTCACCGACGCGGCCGTCGCCGATCTGCCCGGCGCACAGCGCGCCGCCTGGCACCGGCTCACCGGCAGCGACGCCTACACCACGCTCACCACCGCCGAGGACAAGATCCTCACCGCCGGTCCCACCGCCAAAGCGGTCGACACGTCACCCACCGCCGCCTGGACCACCGCCCACGCGCGCGTGCAGAGCGGCATGAGCACCGTCGCGGCGGACATGGGGCGTGCCGTCGCCGGCCGCTCCGACCCGTACACGCGCGGCCTGCTCAGCCCGGCGGGCGCCGCCGTGCTCTTCGGTCTCGCCGCCGTCGCCGCCTCGCTCGTCATCTCCGTCAGCATCGGACGGGCCCTCGTGGTCGAGCTGGTCAGCCTGCGCAACGACGCCCTGGAGATCGCCCGCCGTAAACTCCCCGCGGCCATGCGGAAACTGCGCGCCGGTGAGGAGATCGACATCCGGGCCGAGGCACCCGCCGGACCACCCGCCGAGGACGAGACCGGGCAGGTGGCGGAAGCCCTCACGACCGTGCACCGAGCCGCCCTGCGCGCCGCCGTGGAGCGCGCCGAGCTCGCCAGTGGCATCTCCGGCGTCTTCGTCAACCTCGCCCGCCGCAGCCAGGTGCTGGTGCACCGTCAACTCAGCCTCCTGGACAGCATGGAGCGCCGCTCCGACGACCCCGACGAACTGAGCGACCTCTTCCGCATCGACCACCTGACCACCCGGATGCGTCGCCACGCCGAGAGCCTGATCATCCTCTCCGGAGCCGCACCCGGCCGCGCCTGGCGCATAACGGTGTCCCTCACGAACGTCGTGCGCGCCGCAGTGTCCGAAGTCGAGGACTACGCGCGCGTGGAGGTACGGCAGCTCCCCGAGGCGTTCGTCATCGGTGCGGGCGTCGCCGACCTCACCCACCTGCTCGCCGAACTCGTCG
Source organism: Streptomyces sp. NPDC002520 (assembly GCF_053595235.1). Classification (NCBI taxonomy): domain Bacteria; kingdom Bacillati; phylum Actinomycetota; class Actinomycetes; order Kitasatosporales; family Streptomycetaceae; genus Streptomyces; species Streptomyces sp. NPDC002520. The sequence continues at coordinate 127,810 of NZ_JBSFXG010000016.1, forward strand.
AGAACGCCGCTCAGTTCTCCCCGCCCCACACGCGCGTGCGCGTCACGGGCGAGCCCGTCGGCAACGGCTACGTCCTCGAGATCGAGGATCGAGGCCTCGGCATGGGCGCGGAGACCCTCGGTGAGGCCAACCGGCGCATCGAACAGTCCGAGGCCCTCGACCTCTTCGACAGCGACCGTCTCGGGCTCTTCGTGGTCAGCAGGCTCGCCGCCCGGCACGGCATCAAGGTGCACCTGCGCACCTCCCCCTACGGAGGCACCACCGCCGTCGTCCTGCTGCCCACCGCCCTGCTGCACACCGGCTCCGCGGAGGGCCCGGCCCTGGAGGAGAAAGCACAACTCCAGGAGGAGCGTGCCTACGCGCACGTGCCCGATGCACCCCCGCCCCCCTCCGCAGTCGCCGCACAGACCGGCCGGCCCGCCCTGACGGCCACCGCCCCCGCTCCGTCGACCCCCGTGCACGAGCCCCCGCCCCCCGGAGTCACCGCATTGAGGTTGCACCGCCCGCCGAGCGACTCCGACTCCTCCGAGAACCTCCCCCGCCGCGTACGTCAGGCGAGCCTCGCCCCCCAACTCCGCCGCCGGCGCACGGACGAACCGGCACTCGAACCAGCACCGCGCGGCGACGAGCAGCGCACACCCGAACTCGTACGGGACCGCATGGCGGCCTACCGCGACGGCTGGACACGCGGCGGTGGCAGACAGCCCGGCCGCGCCGCCGCCTCGGAATCCGACACGGGCAACGACAGGACCGAAGGAGACCCGGCATGATCCAGGACCCCGACATGAGGGCCGCCCAGCGATCCGGCGAACTCGACTGGCTGCTGGACGACCTGGTGATGCGGGTGAGAGAGGTGCGGCACGCCATCGTGTTGTCCAACGACGGTCTGGCCGTCGGAGCCTCCACCGGCCTCGCACGCGAGGACGCGGAACATCTCGCCGCCGTGGCCTCCGGCTTCAACAGCCTTGCCAAGGGCACGGGACGGCACTTCGGAGCGGGCGGCGTACGCCAGACCATGGTGGAGATGGACGACGCCTTCCTCTTCGTGGCAGCGGCCGGTGACGGCTCCTGCCTCGCGGTCCTCACTGCCGCCACCTGCGACATCGGCCTGGTGGCCTATGAGATGGCACGCCTGGTCAAGCGGGTGGGCGAACACCTCTACACGGCGCCGCGCGCCGCCGCCCAGCCGCCCACCGCCCGATGAGCCGCAGGGAGTGCCACGGATGACCGAGAACCCGAGCGGCGGTCCGATGGAGCCGGGCAGCCAGTGGTACGACGGCGAGGCCGGGCCCCTGGTCCGCCCCTATGCCATGACCGGTGGCCGCACACAGCCCGGCCCCACCGGAGTGCGCTTCGACATGATCGCGCTCGTCACCCTCGACCTCGCGGCTCCGGCCCTGGACGACGACACCGCGCTCGGCCCCGAGCACCGCACCCTGATAGACCTCTGCCGAACGGAGACACAGTCGGTCGCCGAACTCGCCGCGGACGCGGACCTCCCGGTGGGGGTGGTCCGGGTGCTCGTCGGCGACCTCCTGGAACTGCGCTGCGTCACCGTCAGCCGCCCGGTGCCCCCGGCGCGCCTGCCCGACGAACGGATTCTGCGTGAGGTGATCGAGGGGCTGCGGGCCCTCTAGATGAACGCACACAGCCAACCGGGCGCCACCCCGCACGGATCCCGAAACCAACGGGGCGCGAGTCGGTCACATCAGGCGCATTTCAGTCCTCACCCCCGCAGGGGCGCCGGAGCCGTCATGATGCTGACTTCATCCGCCGCTCCCCTCGACCGCAGCCGGCCCACCCGAGAGAAGTGATCATGGTCTCCGAGCACTCCGAAGCCGCCGGCGACGCCTCCGCCCTGGCGCTGAAGATACTGGTCGCCGGCGGGTTCGGCGTCGGCAAGACGACCCTCGTCGGGGCCGTCAGCGAGATCCGGCCGCTCCGTACGGAGGAACTGCTCAGCGAAGCGGGTCAGTTGGTGGACGACACCGACGGGGTGGACCGCAAGGTCACCACGACCGTGGCCATGGACTTCGGGCGCATCACCATCCGCTCCGGCCTCTCCCTGTACCTCTTCGGGACACCGGGCCAGGACCGCTTCTGGTTCCTGTGGGACGAACTGTCGCAGGGCGCCCTCGGAGCTGTGGTCCTCGCGGACACCCGACGGCTGGAGGACTGCTTTCCGGCGGTCGACTACTTCGAGCACCGGCAAATCCCCTTCGTGGTGGCCGTCAACTGCTTCGCCGGGGCGCGTGCCTACGGCGAACACGACGTCTCCCGCGCCCTCGACCTGGACCAGGGGACCCCCGTGGTCCTGTGCGACGCTCGGGACCGGGACTCCGGCAAGGAAGTGCTGATCCGGCTCGTCGAGTACGCCGGGCGGATGCACACTGCCCGGCTCCTCGACTCCGTGGGCTGAACCAACGGCCTCAGCTCGACACGCCGTTCACCGCGACCACCTTGTCGACAGCGACCCTGACGAACAACTCACCCGGGACGCCGTTGCGGGCACCGAACTCCTCGGCACGGTCCTCGCCCATGTACCGCGCGGCGATCCGGGTCGCCCAGTGGCGCACCTCGTCCAGGTCGCCCGAGAGCCGGGCGCGGCCGTTCAGCGTCACGAAGGAGAACGGCGGCCGGTCGTCGTCCACGCACAGCGCGGTCCGTCCGTCACGGGCGAGATTGCGCCCTTTCACGGTTTCCTCGCCGGTGTTGAAGACCAGGTCGTCGCCGTCCAGCAGGAACCAGATCGGAGCGAGATGAGGGCTCCCGTCGCGTCGGACCGTCGCCAGCTTCCCGGTGCGGGTGCCGTGCGAGACGAACGCCCGCCATTCCTCGTCGGTCATCTTCTGTGCCATACGCCCATCCTGCTTGCCCGGACGGCGGAGGTGGGGAAGGCTGGCGGAGAAATCCTCCGACCAGGGGGAGACGTCACACGGGGAGACGGAACATGGCGCAGAACCGGGGACTCGGCTGGCTCCTGGACGATCTGATCGAGCGCGTGGACCACGTAAGGCACGCACTGGTCCTGTCGAACGACGGGCTGGTCACCGGAGCGAGCACCTGTCTGCGCCGCGAGGACGCCGAGCATCTTGCCGCCGTCGCCTCCGGCCTGCACAGCCTGGCCAAGGGCTCGGGGCGCCACTTCAGCGCGGGTGGCGTGCGCCAGACGATGATCGAGTACGACGACGCCGTGCTGTTCGTCACCGCCGCCGGTGCGGGGAGCTGCCTGTGCGTCCTCAGCGGCGCGGAGGCCGACATCGGGCAGATCGCCTATGAGATGACCCTGCTCGTCAACCGCGTCGGCGAACACCTCGGAGTGGACGCCCGGCAGCCCGAGCACGCTCCGACAGTGGACCTCTGACCTGCGCATTCGTTTCCACCCGTGGAGTTATCCACAGGCTCACCTCACGGTGCGTGAATTCGACTACGGTGTGTGCACGGCGAACGCACAGGGCGTGAGCAATCCACTCCACGGGGGAGTACGACCATGCCGGGAAGCACCTGCAGCCCACCTCGCTCCATCACCTGCACGCCGAGCCGTGCGGCTCGGGAACTCGGTCTCAAACGAGGGGAGTTCGACCTGGCCGTTCGTCTCGGCCGCATCCGGACCGTGCCGGACGAGGGTGGTGGGGGAGGCCGTCGGGTCGAGCGGACCGAACTCGACCGGCTGCGCGCCCAGGAGGGTTTCCCGGAAGCCCTCCGGCAGCGTGTGCGGGTCGTGGGCACCGCGGAGGGGGCCGCGCTCATGGAGATCTCCGCGGGCAGGTTCACCCGCCTCGCTCGCCTGGGACTTCTGGTGCCCGTGCGCTTCTACCTGAACCGCTACCGAGCCGTGGTGTGGCTGTATCTGGCCGAGGAGCTCCGGCAGTTCGCGGCCGCCGACGAGAACGCGCACCTGCTCAAGGGGCGTACGCCCGAGACCCTGAGGAGCCAGGTGGTGGCCGGCGTGGACCTGCGCGCCCGCAACTGGCGCGGACGGCACCTCGGCTTCCTGCTGCGGCAGGCCGAGGACCCCTGGGCGCGGGCCGGAGCCGTGGCCGCCTTCCTCTCACCCGTCGAGGTCGCGGACGTCGTTCGCGACCCCCACGAGCGGGCCCGGTTGAACCGGCTGCGGCCCGCGTCGCTCGACCACGGCGCCCCGGGGTCGCCTTCCGCGCACCTCGCGGAGGAACTCATGACGGCGCACGACGCGGACGAGGTCGACTGGCTCCGCGGCGACCTCGCCCACGCGGTGGAGGAGGCACGCACTCACGCGCCCGCCCCACGCCGGGCTCCACGACATGCCTGGCCCACACCGCCGAATCCCGCGCCACGGCTCGCGCCCACGCAGCAGGCCGTGTCCGCACAGCCGACCGCGCCCACGCTGCCGACGAGGGCCACGCCGACTCTGCCCGCGGCGCGGATGCCTCTACCGCTCACCGAGCCCGTGCCCGCCGCAGGAAAGCCCGCCGCGGAAGAGCCGCGCGCACCGCGAGGACTGCGTGCCTGGCTGCGCCGCAGAAGCCCCCGGCCCACGGAGGCGGAGGCCTGAACGCTCAGGCCGGAACGGGCCCTGCGGGCTACTGGGGACCTGCCACCTGCAAGGACCTGAACAGACCCTCCTGGACGACCGAGACGAGCAGGCGCCCCTGAAGGTCGTAGATGCGCCCGCGGGCCAGACCGCGGCCGCCGATCGCGACCGGCGACTCCTGGTCGTACAGGAACCACTCGTCCGCGCGGAACGGCCGGTGGAACCACATGGCGTAGGCGAAGATAGAAGCGGCGAGTGCTCGGTGACCTGCATGTTTCTGGTGCAGAGAGCGCTTGGATGCTTACTTAGCACACCATGCGCACACTCGTGCGGTGGGTGGTAGTCAGTGCATCCAACGCGTTGCCTGTAGGTGCGGTGAGTGAATGCCGCGGGTTTGCTGCGTGGAGGGGAGCCAGCAGATTCTTCGTCTGCTTGTGGTGTACGCCTCGCCCGCCTCTGACCTGCGGCAACAGGGGGAATCGCTTGATGTGAAGCCGAGTTGGGCTGCACCTGGTCCGGATCTTGGTGTGGTGCCAGCGGAGGAGGTTCCTGCGGTACTACATGGCACAGGTTGTAGAAACCGACTTCTGGCGTCCGCACGGTCCGAAACGGTGGTGTTTGCGTCGGGTGGGACCCCTGTGATCCCGATACATTGACAGTGTTTGTGGCAGGGAAGTGACACCTGACCGTCACTGCGGCCCCCCGTCGGGCATGTGTCGGCGGTGCCTCGTGACAGCGTCGGTGACGGGGGAGAGAGACCTGTAGGGGAACGTTCAGGTGGGGCCTCTGCCCGGAGCTGTGAGGCGAAGCCCCACCGGAGCGCTCTTGAGGGGCTTCGCCGTGAGCTCGGCTGTGCTTACGCCCGACGCGTTCGCCTCCTCACTCAGTTGGGTTCCTGCGGTGCTCGTGGGGACGCCGGAGGTGCGACCGCAGCCACCATCAACATCACAGCCGCGAGACGACGGGGCCTTGCGGGGAGGAAGGGTGGGCTGGCGCCAGAGCGGGCGAGACTGGCAGCCTTCAGCGGATGCCTGCCGCCCGCTTGAAGGCGTTCGTTCCTCTCCTTCTCCGCGGTGGACCTGCTGTGTCCGTGCAGAGTGCGTCGCAGCGCGATGGCGATGTCAGGCGCGGGCTTCACAGCGTGACCTAGCATGGTCGCTCCCCTGGCGGTCCCATCCAGGAGTATTGGAGCGATCTCATCCACCAGGTTGCGGGGAGCGCTGTCGGGGGCCCGGCTGGGAAGCGCCGAGATGATCGGACCCACTCGTTCGAGGGTGCCCTGCCCCCGCGAGAGGGCGGCCAGGGGCCGATGCGGATCGCGGCGCGGTAGCCGGCGGACATGTCGATGGCGACATACCGGATCTGCCCGCGCCACTGACGAGGGGTGGTCGCGAGCCAGGCCAGCACGTCGGACGGGGCGCGGCCCTCCACCTGGCCGAGCAGGCCCTGGATCCCGGCGGCGTCGACGAAGCCGGTGTGCCAGCGGTCCGCCACCGGCTCCCACCTGCCCGTTTCCGCGCTCTGCCGCCATTGCATGCGCCCGCGGCGGGTCTCGTCGATCCCGAGCACCTCCACCGGCTGGGGCGCGGCGGTCATCACCTCCTGCCCGGCCGCCCGGAAGGCGTCCATCACGGTCGGCCAGGAAAGCCGCAGGTCCCGGCCCGCCTGCACGACGGTGGACCCGGCATCCCGCACCCGCCGCCCGGTCACCCGGCGCAGCCGCTGGGTAATCCGCGCACCGGCCGGGACCTGGCGGACCTGCTCGGTGAACGACCGGCGCGCGCAGGCCGACTCGCCGCAGAACCAGCGGCGCTTGCGCCACGACAGTTCCAGCCCGTGCTCGCCAAAGGGCAGATCCCGGGGCCGGGTCAGCGCCCAGCCCTTCACCCGGTGCGCGAACACGCCGCACTCCGGACAGGCCCGCGCGCCCTCGTCCGCCGTGACCAGGTGCACCCGCCGGGTGCCGTCTTCCAGCCGCTCCACCCGGTCCACGGCCAGGCCGTCCAGGTCGAGCAGCAACGTCGTAGAGTTGTCCAAGCCCGTGGTCCCGTGATGATCAAGCTGCGTAGAGAACAGCAATGATCACTCACGGCCACGGGCACCTTGCATCCAGGGCACCAACTGCCCTACAACACACTCAGAGTGACAGCCCGCCAAGCTACTGACGTTTGAGGCGTGATGTCGTTGGGGGCTGACGGAACGTGATCGTCGCGGTATGTCGGTTGTATGAGGTATCCGCAGGGTGGTGGGCTGACGCCTGAATGGCAGGTGTTTCGTGAGCGGATCCGGATGGGCGATCACCAGTAGTGGCGCCGACCGGCGACGGCGTGTCCCATACTGCCGAGGAGCCACAGGACGACTCCGATGACCGCCAGGATGATCCCGATGGTCCACAGGATAGATATCCCGGTGACGAAGCCGACGACGAGCAGAATGATGCCAAGGACGATCATGGTCTCTCCATTGGTGGTGGTGCCAGCGCCTCAGCGAACGGCGAGAGACCGCAAGAAGGTGTGACACGGGGGTGGGTGGTCTCCTCCTTACTCCGTGCGGTGCGGTTTGTGGCCGGCGACCTGTAGGCGGACCTCGGTGGGCATGTGAGAGGAGCCGGTGGACCGACGGGCGGTGCGGAGCGGGCCTTCGCACAGGGCACCGAGGACGGTGCCGGATGTCGCCTGAGAGGTGAGAGTGAGTCTGACGCGGGTGAGGGGGTGGGCAGGGCGGCCAGTGATGCGTACGGCCGTGTGTTCCACGCCTGGCAGGGCACCGGCTTCGGCGGCGATCGCGTCGCTGAGCGCGCGGTCGCGCAGTTCGATGCCTTCCTGCGGGGGTGTGCCGCCGACGGGCAGCGCTCCGGGGCGGCGTCGGCGCAGTTGGGCGAGCAGCCACCACAGGGCGAGCACGGCGACGAGGGCGACGGCGGCGATGACCGCGGGCCACCACCACCAGCCCTGGCTGCTCCAGCGGGCCCGGTCGGCGGAGCCGAGCAGGACGTCGTCCGGGGTGGTCAGCGGCCAGCCGACGGGCAGCACCAGATTGTGTCGCCGGTAGATGTCGAGCCCGGCGAAGAGGATCAGCAGACCGCCGCCGAGCAGTACCAGCCCGGCGAGGGCCAGCAGACTGCGGTTGACTAGGTGTTGCGGCGTCATGGCGCGGGCTCCGGTACTGCTGGTTTTTCGGTCAGTCGGTGCGTCGCCGTACCCGTACGACGATGCGGGGAGGGCGGGCGAGGGCGAGTTGGTCGCTCTCGTCGCTGAGGACGGAGGTGACGTCGTCCTTCACCTGCCGGGGGTCGCGGAAACGGACGTCCACGCGGGCTTTGACGCGGTGGCGGCGCACCCGGATGCGAGCCTTACTGACCCCGGGTACCCGCATGGCGGCGTCGCGTATCAGATCGGCGGCGCCGTCCCGGTCCAGAGCGGCCCGCAGCCCGGGTGCGGGTGAGCGCAGGGGGAGCCAGTGGCGTAGGCCGGGAGTGAGAGCCAGCACGATCAACCAGACGCCGACGACGGCCGCCACGGCGGCTCCCGTGAGCATCCACACGTCGTCCACCGGGCGGGTGGCCAGTTCGTCGGCCAGATGCCGACGCCAGGCTGCCGCAGGGCGTCCCGCCCGTACGGCGACGACGTCGATCAGTGCCGCGCCCGACGCCACGAGAACCAGCGAGGCGACCAGCGCGGCCGGAAGGCGGCGCGCGGACCACGGCCGGTGGCTTCGGTGCCCTCTGTCGTGCTCACCGGCCGTCAGGTTCGGTGGGGGCGCGTGGTGTTCGGGCGGAGCGGGCTCTGTCGGCTGCTCCCGCGGCTCCTCGGGCTCCTTCGTCAGCGGCACCGTGGCAGGGCGCGCAGATGACGCGGAGTCGCGGGTGGGAGGGTCCAGAGCGGGTGTCATTCCGGTCCTCCTTCTTGCGTGGCGTGACCGGTGGCACCGGCCGCGGGGCGGCTCACTGGACCCGTCCCCGGTTCGCGCCGGCGGCGGTCACCAGCCGTTGGACGGTGAGCGTGACCTCTCCTACCTTCAAACCGGTCAGTTGAGTCACCCGCTTGGCGACGTCGTGCTGTATCCGCTCGCAGACCTGGGGGATGTCGGCGGGGTAGGGCAGGTCCATGGTCAGGTGCAGGCGCACCGATCCGGTACGGGTGACCGCGGAGGCGGCGGGCGCCGCCGGTCTGTTGCGGTCGGGCGGTATGGCGGCGCGCCGGGACTGGGCCGTGCGGGCAGCTTGGGCGGCGATACGGGCGACCACCCTGTCAGGTATGACGGTGGCGCCCCGCTCGGCCGGGGACGGCAGGCCGGCGGCCCGCGCCGGCGGGCCGGATCCTTCACCGAGTGGCGGGGCACCGGGCCGGGTGTTCACCGCTGCCTCCGCGCGTGGAGGTCGAGATCGCCCTGCACGGCGAGGCCGACGATCAGCCCCGCCGCCCCCAGGACGAGAACGAGCAGGAATGCCCAGAAGCCGCCGAAATAACCGGCGAAGCCCAGGGCCATGCCGGCCGCGAGGCCCGTCGTCGCTGTGTTCATCATGCACTCACCCGTCTCGCGAGCGGCCCTGTCGCCGTGATCACCCGCTCATGCCCGAGGACACGGCGGTGGCCACGGCAGCGGTCACCGCACCCGGCCCTCGTCCGGTTCGGTCTGCCCCTCCTCGTCGTCGGGGAGGTGGACGTCGTCGACAACGATGTTCACCTCGACGACCTCCAGCCCCGTCATCCGCTCCACGGCGCCGATCACGTTGGTGCGTACGCCGCCGGCAACGTCGACGATGGAGACGCCGTACTCGACGACGACATCCAGGTCCACTGCGGCCTCCCGCTCGCCGACCTCGACCTTCACCCCGCGCGTGACACCTCCGCCCGCGCCGGGGACGCGTTCCCGCATGGCGCCGAAGGCGCGCGCCATCCCCGCTCCCAGGCTGTGGATGCCCGGTACCTCACGGGCGGCCATGCCCGCGATCTTGGCCACCACGCCGTCCGCGATGGTGGTCTTCCCCCGTGTCTCGGCCGGAGTCCCGGCCCCAGTACGGCCCTTCAGCGCGCTCACGCCCGCATCGGGCCGGCCGCCCCCGCTGACGCTGGTGATGTTGTCCGTCATGGCGGTCGCCTCGATCGGTCAGTGGGAGACACCTGTGTGGTGCCGTCGAATGGTTGGACACACGTGGCGGCGTACTTCTCACAGCCATCATGTGTGACGTGCATCACATGACTCTGTGTGGGTACCTGCTCGTTCCGAGCCCTGTGCGGGAGTTGTCATGATCGAACGCACCGCTTCGCCACGGCTGGAATGCGACCTGCCGGACGGACTGCTTGCCGTACGGGCGGCCGAGGGAGACGAGGACTCCTTCGCCGTTCTCGTCCGACGACACAGCCGGTCCCTCCTGACCCTGGCTCGTTGCATGCTCGGCAACCCCCAGGACGCCGAGGACGCTGTGCAGGACGCCTTCGTCAGCGCCTGGCGGCGACTGCCGGAATACCGCCACCGCGCGGAGTTCCGTACCTGGATGTACCGGATCACCGTCAACCGCTGCCTGACCATGCGCCGGCGCCGACCGCCGCCCCTCTCTCTGAGTACCGTCGTCGAACCCGTGGCGGGCGACACGTGGAGCCAGCCCGACCGGTCCGCCGAGCGGGACGCGACCGCCGCTGCCCTGACTCTCGCGCTTGCCGAGCTGGACGCCGGGCAGCGGATCTGCTGGATCCTGAGGGAGGTGCAGGGTCTGCCCTACAAGGAGATAGCCCACGAGACGCGGACCAGCGAGCCGACGGTGCGCGGCAGACTGTTCCGGGCACGCCGATCCCTGCAGGAGGCGATGGGCCCATGGCGCTAGACGACCCGCACACGCAGCACCCCGAACCGCCCGGAGCCGACGGACCCCGCACCGGATCGGCCGCCGCCGACGTGCCCCCGTTCCCAGGGGATGAGGCGCTGCCCTGCGGCCGCCTCCTCAGCCGGGTCTGGGAACAGGCCCAGGACGAGGCGTCTGCCGCGGACCCGCACACCGTGTCCTGTTCTCACTGCCGCGAGGCCGTCGAGGGACTGGCCACCGTGAACGCGGCCACCCGGGCGCTACGTGCCGTGGACCCGCCCGGACTGCACGCACTCGCCGACCGCGTCATGAACGCCGTCAGGGCGGAGGTCAGGCTAGGACGGATGTTGCCCCTGGCCGACCCGGACCGTGACCTGCGGATCACCGAGAGTGCCGCGGCGAAGGTGCTGCGGCAGGCCGCGGACACGGTCCCCGGTGCGAGGGCCGCGACCTGCCGGCTCACATCTGCGGGCGAGGGTACCGATGTCCGGGTGACCATGACCCTCGCCGCCACCCTCGACCGTCCGCTGCCCGAGCGCGTTCATCAGGTACGCCGATCGGTCCTCCACTCGGCCGGTCAGGATCTGGGGCTCGCCGTGACGGGCGTCGACATCGCAGTGGTCGACGTACCTGAGCAGTGGCCGCCGCCCCTCGGCGCTGACTTCCGGGCTGGTGGTGGTGTGTGATGACCGCCGTCGACCCGACCACGCTCCTCGGCGTCGCGGCCGAGGCAGCCCTCGCGGTTCCCGGCGTGACCGGCCTGCAACCCCGGCCCGCCCACCGCCTCGCGGCGGCCGCCGCGTCCACCTGGACGCACCCCGCATCTCACCGCACGCCTCCCGAGGCAGGCGTCCGCGCCGAGCGGGCGCCGGACGACTCGGGATGGCACATCGAGGTGCGCTGCGTCCTCGCTGAGGGCCGACGGGCGCTGGACGTCGCCCGCAACGTACACGGCCGGGTGCGGACCGCCGTCATCTCCCAGCTCGCCGCCCCGGAGCCGGTCACCGTCACGGTCACCGTGACCCGCATCGCCACCCGGTACGACGCGACATGAGCGCCGTGGGCACGGCCCCACGGACCGTCAGCGGTGAGATCGGCTGGGATGTCGGATCACGCGCAGCCTGGGCGCATCGACAGCAGTGTCGGGCAGGACTTGGAGCAGGCCATGTTCACGCCCTTCCCGCCGGTCCGCTCTGGGCTCCGTCTGGCGGCGAAACTCCGGGCCGCGGGCGGACTGCGACTGGCCCGCAACCTGGCCCTGCGGGTGCGCCGCCTGGCCGATGAGGAGTTCCGGGGCGAGGGCGGACTGCTCCTGCTGGCCGGGAACGCCCTGCACGCCGCTGGCCTGGCTCCAGAGGCGGTGCGCAGCGGCGGGTTCGGCTGGCTGATGTCGATGGTCCGTCGTCCAGTTGGTGACAGACGCGTGAGAGGGCCTGTGAGAGCGCCGGTGATACGGCGGAGCCCCCTCGGGAACCATCCCGAGGGGGCTTCTGCACGGAGCGGGGCTACGGCGGAGTGCGGCGGCTGGCGTGGGCACCGACGTACTCGGGCTCCTCGCTCCGGAGCACCGGGAGCAAGAGCGCGGGGCGTAACGAGGCCCGGCCGACCCACGGCACGTCGTTCGCTCCAGCTCGCGAAGTTATTTGCCTCAGCGAATGGGGTTGTATGCCCCTGCCTGCCGCGAGGGTCACCTGTGCCCCCGGGGGTACCCGGATCGCAGGGTTGCCCAGGCGATCTCCAGTGACGGGAGGCAGAGATGATGGGCCCGGATGGCCCGCAAGAAGCGGTTGCCCGAGCTCTGGACGCCCTCGGTACGGGTGCTTACCTGACGGACGAACAGGGCTTGATCGTCGCAGTCAACACGCGCGGCGAACAACTCTTGGCCCGCCCCACCGCTGATCTGGTCGGCCGGGACGCTCACGACCTGCTGCACCGCACCAGCTGCGGGGAACCGGTGCCGAGGGCCCAGTGCCACATGCGGGAAAGCCTCCTCGGCGGGCGGACACAGCAGGGTGAGGACGAGTGGTTCGAGCGCGGAGATGGCACGCTGCTGCCGGTGGGATGGCTGGCTACGTCCTACGACATAGGCATCCGCCAGTCGGCCACGCTCTTCCTTTTCCACTCAAGGGGGCGCCCCGGGCAGCCGGCCCAGCGCCCACCGGCCGGCGGACGGCTCTCCGAACTGGAACGGCTCTCTCTCCTTGCCGAGACAACCACCCTGCTCACCTCCACGCTGGACATTCACGAGGCGCTGCGCCGCCTGATCAGCCTCGTGGTGCCGCGCATCGCCGACTGGACCGTCATCGACCTGATCGGCGAGCGGGACGAAGTCTGGCGCTTCGCTGTCGCCCACTCCGAGGACGGCACCGTGATTTTCCGGGAGGACCTCCAGGGGCCCATGCCGCCGATACCGCAGGAATCCCCGATGCCCCTGTCCCGCGCCCTGCGCGGCGTCGCGTCCTCCTTCGCCGGCCCCGAGACCTATCAGGGCCCGCCCGACTCCGGCATCGCGGTGGAGCAGCGGCGCCTGTTCGAGGCCACCGGCATGCACTCGGCCATCGTGGTCCCGCTCCGCAGCTTGCACAGCGTGATGGGTGCCCTCACCCTGGGCCGCGCCGACCAGCCCGATCGCTTCACCGCGACCGACACCGCCCTGCTGGAGGACATTGCCCGACGCGCCAGCCTCGCTCTGGAGAACGCCCGCCTCTACCAGCGGCAGCGCCAGGTCGCCGAAACCATGCAGCGCCATCTGCTACCGAAGCTCCCGCGTTCACCAGAGCGCAACATGACCGCCCGCTACCTGCCCGCGCCGGACGCCTCCCACGTCGGCGGCGACTGGTATGACGCGTTCTCTCTGACGGACGGCGCCACCGCCCTCGCCGTGGGGGACGTCGTCGGCCACGACCTGGAAGCCGCGGCCGGCATGGCCCAGCTGCGCAACATGCTTCGGGCCTACGCCGTATCCCAGCAGAAGCCACCGAGCAAGATCGTGGAATGGCTCGACCTGGCGACCCTGCACATCGCCGAGGTCTCCATGGCCACGCTGGTCTTCGCCCGCATGAGCGAGAACGCCGACGGCCACTGCGAGCTGTCCTGGACCAACGCGGGCCATCCACCTCCCCTGCTGGTCACCCGCGAGGGTGTGGCCCGCTATCTGACCGACGGCCACGGGATCCTCTTGGGCGTCACACCGGAGCAGGTCCGTCCCGACGCGACGGCGGAACTGCCGCCCGGGGCGACCCTGCTCCTCTACACCGACGGCCTGATCGAGTCCCCGGGGCACACCCTGGACGAGGGCCTGGAACGCATGCGTAGGCACGCCGCAGCCCTGGCCCGTCACCCCTTGGAACCGTTCACCGACGAGTTGTTGGCGCGGGCACGCCCGCCGGACAACGACGACGACGTGGCCCTGCTGGCCGTGCGGTACGGGCCCGGTTGGTCTTCCTGACGCAGCTGCCTTCCCTGGCTTGCCCCAGGATCGGGCACGGGAGGGACACGGGACACCCTCTGATCCGTAGCTCTGTGGAGATCGCTCGTTGAGGGGCATACAGGCTGCGTGAGGGCAATGCCGGATGGTGCTGGGCACTGCCGCTTGCTGGGGTTGCTGTACTTCGTCACGGCACAGCACTGTCATAGCCAGAGGTGTGTGCAGCGGGTACCCGCCGTCCCTGGCTCTGTCCACGAGCACGATACTCATGAAAAAAGCCACGCCGTCCCGGATCCTTGGTACGAAGCGGGCTTCGTCGAAACAAGGGCGGAGGCCGAGGAGGTATGGCCGGGCCGGGTACGGCGACCGAGGAGCTCGCGTCGATGCCCGGGATGGACCAGTAACCCCGGACGCTCGACCGGTTCAGCGCTGAGTGTCGGCGGACCAGAGGGTGGTGCCCTGATAGACCACGCTGACGTCGCCGTCGGTACCGAAGCAGGGTGTCCGGGGCGGCGCTGCTGTGCCAGCGGGACGGGTCGGCGGGACCCAGAGCAGCAGGACGCGTACGGCCGCGTCGCTCTCGATCGTCGCGGGACCCTCGGGGGCCGCGAGCCGGATGTCCGCTCCTTCGGCGCCGGCGGTGACCACGACGTCGTCCATGCCGGGGGTGCGTAGCCAGCCCTCGATCCGGCCTTCGGGGCCCAGGTCGAGACCGACGCGCTCCTTCTCCAGTGGGGGGCGGCCGACCTGCACCACGCTGTGCTCCGTCATCCACGGCTCGGTGAGCAACTGCACCGCCGTGCGGTCGTCACCGGTCAAGTCCGAGCGGTACAGGATCAGCTCCTCCCGCATGTGTTCCGCGAAGAAGGGGACCTTCACCAGCCGCCCGGTCCACATCATCTCCGTGTCCGGGGACAGATCCTGGGCGGCTGCCGCCGCCACCTCCGTCAGCTTCTCGCAGCGGCTCAGCACCAGCGGTATGCAGGCCGCCGCCGAGTGGCTACGGGCAGACCTGCACGCCGATGTCGCAGGCTCCGTCACCTGCCGCATCCGCGACTCCGTCGCCTACGCCGACGACGCGACCAAGAAGGTCCTGCTGGACGCCCTGCGCGCTTGTGGCGGGTCGGTGTGCGCGCGGCTTGGCCTGGGCTGACGCTGATGGATAGGCCGTCCTGGGGCGAATGGCCTGATGGGCCGGGTCGCCTGATCCCGGGCCGGCGATGTTTGCACGGGGCGCAGGCGTGTACGCGTAGGACATGACCGGCACGAAGCAGGAAACAGAGCGAAAGTACGAGGCCCCATCGGCTGACGACACGACATGGCTGCCGGACCTCACCGGTGTGGGCCCGATCGTGACCGTCGTGGATCAGGGCACGAGAAATTTGGACGCCGTGTACTACGACACGGACGATCTGCGCCTGGCTGGTACCTCGGCCGCGCTCAGGCGAAGGACGGGCGGAACCGATGCGGGCTGGCATCTCAAACTGCCGCTGTCCCCGGACAGCCGGGAGGAGGTGCAGGCCCCGTTGTCCGACGCCCTTCCGGGCTCGCTGCGCGACCTGGCTCTGTCCCGTACCCGGGGAGCGGAGGTGTGGCCGGTCGTCCGGATCCGTTCCACCCGTGGCGTACGGCAGCTCGTCGGTTCCGGGAGTACCGTCCTCGCCGAGCTGAGCATCGACTCGGTCCGTGCCGAGTCCCTGCTCGGCTCCAACACGCGGGCCTCCTGGACCGAGATGGAGGTCGAACTCGCACCGGACACCGACCCGGGACTTTTGGACGTGGTGGACAAGAAGCTGCGCAAGAGCGGTGTGGACCGTGCGCACTCTGCGTCCAAGCTGGCCCGGGCTCTGGAGGAGACGATGGCGGGAGCGCCCCGTCTGCAGGGCGAGCGTGCCGCTGAGACCGTGGTGCCGGGATCCGCAGGTGAAGCGGTCCTGCACTATGTGGAAGACCGGATTGACACCCTGGTGAGCCTGGACCCCGCGGTACGGCGCGACCTGCCCGACTCGGTGCACAAGATGCGCGTCGCATGCCGACGGCTGCGCAGCGTCCTGCGCTCCTACCGGTCCGTCCTCGACCGGAAGGTCACCGATCCCGTCCGCGAGGAACTCAAGTGGCTGGGAAACGAGCTGGGCGCGGAACGCGACCAGGAGGTACTCCTGGAGAGGCTGAGTTCGGGGATCGACGCTCTGCCTCCGGAACTGGTCTTCGGTCCGGTCACCGCACGGCTGCAGGTGTGGGACCTCAACAACAGCTCCGAGGCCCGCCAGCGTACCCTCGACGCCCTGAGCTCACCTCGTTACCTGGCCCTTCTGGACTCTCTGGCAACGCTTGCGGAACAGCCTCCGCTACGCGACAAGGCCGGCCGGGGGCCGGAGAACGTCATGGCCAAGGCCATCCTCAAGGAATACGACCGTCTCGCCGGCCGCGTTTCCCATGCTCTGGAACTCTCGCCGGGGTCAGAACGCGACGCGGCCCTCCACGAAGCCCGTAAGGCGGCCAAGAAGACCAGGTACGCCACGGAGCCGGCGCGCGACGCACTCGGCAAACCTGCCAAGCGCCTGGGCAGGCGCGTCAAAGCCGTTCAGAAGGTGCTCGGGGACCATCAGGACAGCGTCATGGCCCGGGACGCCCTGCGCAAGATGACCTTGGCAGCCCACGCGGCCGACGAACCCTCCTTCGTCTGGGGCCTGTTGTACGGACAGGAGCAAGCCGAGGCCGACAGGAGCGAACGCGAGTTGCCGACGGTATGGACGGACGCTGCGCGGCGCGATCCGCACAAGACGCTCAACTAAGAACTGCTGCTGCGCCTTGAGTTGCCCACGTGTCCGTGTAGGCGGCGGTGCGGGCGGTCTCGTCCGGGTGTGCTCCCTTGTTCGGCGGCACCAACCGTCCTGCGTGACGCTCGCCGACCTCGGGATCGCGCGGCTCGCCTCCGCCGTACCGAGAACAGGCCGGGCCATGCCTCATTTCGACCACAGGGAACCCACAAATGTCCGGGTGTGGGTCGGTGTCGGCCGCGTTTGTACCCCGACACTACGGTCACTTGGTCTGCATCCCCCCTCGAAGGGGCGACGGCACTCCGGTGCCTTCGGTAGCGCTGGAGAAAAACGCTCTGTCGTCGCGGGCGGCGAGCACTGCCGAGAGACGGAAGGTGCCACAGATGTGATCACC
This sequence comes from Streptomyces sp. NPDC002520, assembly GCF_053595235.1. Classification (NCBI taxonomy): domain Bacteria; kingdom Bacillati; phylum Actinomycetota; class Actinomycetes; order Kitasatosporales; family Streptomycetaceae; genus Streptomyces; species Streptomyces sp. NPDC002520. The sequence continues at coordinate 144,727 of NZ_JBSFXG010000016.1, forward strand.
CTGGGTGTCGAAGAGGAATACCTGCTGATCGACGCGGTGACCGGTCGGCTGGCCCCGCAGGGGGACAAGGTGCGTACAGCGGCGGGACTGAAGCCCTTTGTATCCGACCGGGAACTCCACACGGAATTGTCGCAGGCCCAAGTGGGCCCAGTTGGAGCCGTTGCTGCCCATTGGGAAGAAGGCGGGCAGGCCGCGGACGTGGACTCGTCGGCAGTTGATCGACGGGATACGGTGGCGGACCCGAGCGGGTACCCCGTGGCGGGACGTTCCCGAGCGGTACGGTCCGTGGGACCGGATATACGACCTGTTCCGCCGGTGGCAGCGCGACGGCACCTGGAAGCGGATCCTTGGCCGACGCTTTCAACTCGTCCATTCCGCTCCTCCCGGAGAACTTCCGGTTGACCGAACAAACCAGTCACGAACGACCCGGCCCCTTCGCTCCACAGATCTTCCACCCGGACTCCTTCGGGTATCGGCCGGGCAAGTCGGCACTGGACGCCGTCGCGTCCTGCCGGGAGCGGTGCTGGCGGTTCGACTGGGTGGTCGAGTTCGACATCCGGAAGTTCTTCGACACCGTCCCGTGGGACAAGGTGGTGGCCGCGGTCGAGGCGCACACCGACGCTGGTTGGGTGGTGCTGTATGTCAAGCGGTGGCTGGCCGCGGGGCTGCGCCTGCCCGACGGGTCCACAACGGAAAGGGTGGAGGGCACGCCGCAGGGTTCTGCGGTGTCGCCCGTCTTGGCGAACCTGTTTCTGCACTATGCGTTCGACGCGTGGATGGTCCGGGAGTACCCGGGCTGCCCGTTCGAGCGTTACGCCGACGATGCGGTGGTGCACTGCCGCACCCTGGCGGAAGCGGAACGGGTCCTGGCCGCGTTGCGGTCCAGGATGGCCGAGATCGGTCTGGAGCTGCATCCGGACAAGACCAGGATCGTGTACTCCAAGGACGACAACCGCCGGGGCCGGTTTCCGGTCACCGAGTTCACGTTCCTTGGGTTCACGTTCCGGCCCCGAGGAGCCAAGGACAGACACGGGGTGATGTTCACCGCGTTCCTGCCCGCGATCAGTAAGCAAGCCCTGAAGAGGCTGAGCAAGACAGTGCGGTCCTGGAGACTGCACCGGCGCACCGCGCAGGAGTCATCTGACCTGGCACGGACGGTCAATCCGGTGGTCAGGGGTTGGATGAACTACTACGGACGCTTCTACCGCTCAGTTCTGTATCCGCTGCTCGACCGCATCAACACCTACTTGCTGCGGTGGATCCAGAAGAAGTACCGGGTCGGGATGAAACAAGCCCTGCAACGGTTGGCCCACGGGCATACCGTGCGCCCGAAGTACTTCGCTCACTGGACCTGGGCGGCCCCGGCAGGGGCGAGGCCCAGAACGACAAGAGCCGTATGACGGGGGACTGTCACGTACGGTTCCGTGGGAGCCCGGGGGTGAGATTCCCCCGGGCGACCCGACTACAGGAATCCCAGGAGCCAGAGCACCAGTGCCGCGCGAGAAATTACGAAGCAGCCTCGAGACCGGAACATGAGAGGTTCCGCGCGCACCGTCTCCGACAGCCTCCTGTCGTCAGACTGATCCGAGGCCGCGGGGCGACTCACCAGTGCACCGAACTTCCCCCTGAGATAACAGAGGGGAATGGCGTCGGCGTGAAATGAATTGTGGCCCTCCGGGGTACCCGGCGTGCGCCCACCCACGCGCGTGCCGATGTAGCTGGCGCGCAGGCAAGAGAGGGAGCGCGAGTCATGAAAGCAGTGACCTGGCAGGGCCGGCGGGACGTCCGGGTGGAGGACGTACCCAATCCGCGTATCGAGCAGCCCACAGACGCCGTCGTGCGTATCACGTCGACCGGACTCTGTGGCTCGGACCTCCATCTTTACGAGGTGCTCACGCCGTTCATGACTCCGGGCGACATCCTCGGCCACGAGCCGATGGGCGTGGTCGAGGAAATCGGCTCCGAGGTCACGAACCTTCGCCCGGGGGACCGCGTCGTGGTGCCGTTCCAGATCTCCTGCGGGCATTGCTTCATGTGCTCGGCGGGCCTGATGACCCAGTGCGAGACCACTCAGGTGACCGGCGAGGGGATGGGTGCAGCGCTCTTCGGGTACACCCGTCTGTACGGTGCGGTACCCGGCGCCCAGGCCGAGTATCTGCGTGTGCCGCAGGCGCAGTTCGAGCCGATCAAAGTGCCCGACGGTCCTGCCGACGACCGCTTCGTCTACCTCTCCGACGTGCTCCCCACGGCCTGGCAGGCAGTGGCGTACGCCGCGGTGCCGCCTGGCGGCACTCTCGCCGTCCTGGGGCTCGGCCCCATCGGCGACATGTGCTGCCGCATCGCCCAAGCACAGGGCGTGGAGCGGGTGTTCGGCGTCGATCTCGTGCCGGAGCGGCTCGCGCGTGCCAGCGCGAGGGGTGCTGAGGCGTATGACCTGCGGGTCTATGGCGACGAGAAGGAACTGGTCCGGGCGATCCAGGACGAGACCGGCGGCCGGGGGCCGGATGCCGTGATCGACGCCGTCGGCACCGAAGCCCACGGCAGCGCGGCAGCCAAGCTGGCACAGACCGCCACCGGGCTGCTGCCACGCAAGCTCGGCGCACCGCTCGCCGAACGCTTCGCCGTCGACCGTCTGGGCGCCCTCTACATGGCCATCGACCTGGTCCGCCGCGGCGGCACGATCTCGCTGAGCGGCGTGTACGGGGGTATGGCCGATCCGATGCCGATGCTCACCCTGTTCGACAAACAGATCCAGCTGCGGATGGGGCAGGCCAACGTCCGCCGCTGGACCGACTCGATCTTGCCTCTCCTCACGGACGGGGACCCGCTCGGTGTGGACGACTTCGCCACGCACCGGCTTCCCCTGGCGGATGCCGAACACGCCTACGCCATGTTCCAGCAGAAGCAGGATGGCGCGGTCAAGATCCTCATGCAGCCCTGAGCCCCGCATTCCACCCGAACGATCACGACGGCTCGCACGGCGCAGCGGAGCTGCGGACCGGTGATCCTACCGACCGGGCAGGGGTACTCGGTGTGGGCGGTATCGGCGCACGGGGCCGCGGCTCGGAGCTCGCGGCCCCGTGCGCGAGGTGGGTTGGGCCGGCTCGGATACGGCGGTTCTTGACCACGTACCGAAACGCTCGGCCGCTGTACCACTAGCGAGGTGACGACATGGCTGCAATGGACCGCTCCGTGCCCGACGGGCCTTCGGCGCTGGTGACCGGAGGCTCCCGTGGTCTGGGACTGCTGATAGCCGCCCGGCTCGTCCGGTGTGGTTACCGGGTGACGGTGCTGGCGCGGGATGCCGATGAACTCGATCGGGCCGTGGCCTGGACCCTGGACCGTACGGGTCGCTCCCTGCGCCCGATGGTGTGTGACGTGCGGGACGAACCAGCGGTGACGGCCGCGGTCCGGCTGACGGCCCAGCAGATGGGCGGGCTCGACCTCGTGATCGCGAACGCGGGAGTGATCCAGGTGGCGCCCGCCGAAACGGCAGGGGCGCAGGTGTTCAGGGACGCCATGGAGACCATCTTCGACGGCACCCTCCACACCGCGCTCGCAGCCCTGCCGTATCTGCGGCACAGTCCGGGAGGCGGCCGCCTGGGCCTGGTGGGCTCCGTCGGCGGACTGTTTGCAGTGCCGCATCTCGTGCCGTACTCCTGTGCCAAGGCCGCGGTGCGGGCGCTCGGCGAGGGCCTTCAGGAGGAGACGGCAGGCAGTGCGGTGAGCGTGACCACGGTCCACCCCGGACTCATGCGAACCGGATCCCACCTCCAGGCGGAGTTCGGCGGCAGGTCGGAGGCCGAGTTCGCCTGGTTCTCGGCGCTGGCGGGAATGCCGCTGCTGTCGATGGACGCCGAGCGTGCGGCGGCGAAGATCGTACGTGCGGTGGAACGCAGACGTACCCGGCTGGTGCTCACGCCGGCAGCCCGCACCGCCTCCCTCGCGCACGCGGTCGCGCCCCGCCTGGTGACCTGGGCGAACGGGCTGGTTGCCCGGGCGCTCCCTGCGCCACTCGACGACTTGGCCGAGCCGACCTCACAGCGGGCGCCAATGCGGCAGGGACGCACCCTGGACGCCTCCGCCGGACCCGTCTGGGCACGGGCCCTGCGCAGAGCGGGCAGCGCCCTCAACAACCGGGCGGCACACCGCTACAACCAGCGCTGGGCGGGCCCGCCCACCAGCTCCTGACCGAAACCGGTTCAGCGCAGTGACGCGACCACCGGCCGGGAATTCGCAGGACGGTCTGGTGCTGGACGGAGCCTCGGCTCCCCGGCATTCGATACGGCGCCCCGGGTACCCGGCGCCGATGCACAGGAGCCTTGAACATCTGGCCGCCGCCGGCTCGGTGGCGGGACCGATCGTCATCGTCGTCTGTGGTCTGCTCGTCACGGCCGCGCTGCTGGGAGCCGTGTTGCGTTCGCCGTACTTGAGTGGAGCGCGGCTGAGGGAGACCAGGAGAGGAGAGGTCGACCTGCGAAAACTCGGGACGAAGGAGTGACGGGGCGGGGAACCGTACGCGTGTGGTCGAACCACGAGGAGATGAGCGGCATGGTGCAGATCGGATACACGATGATGACCGAGCAGGGCGGTCCGCGGGAGCTGGTGGACCACGTGGTGGGCGCCGAGCGTGCCGGCTTCGACTTCTCGGTCACGTCCGACCACTACTTTCCGTGGCTGGAGTCCCAGGGTCATGCCCCCTACGCGTGGAGTGTGCTGGGTGCCGCTGCACAGGCCACCGAACGCATTCCCCTGATGACGTACGTGACGTGCCCGACGACTCGCTACAACCCGGCGGTCGTCGCCCAGAAGGCGGCCACGATGCAAGTCCTCTCCCAGGGACGGTTCCGGTTGGGGCTGGGCTCCGGGGAGAACCTCAACGAGCATGTGATGGGTGGGGGCTGGCCTGCCGCGCACGTCCGACTGGAGAAGCTGGAGGAGGCGGTGGAGATCATCCGTGCGCTGTTCGCGGGGGAGAACGTCACCCACCACGGCGTTCACTTCGACGTGGCGAATGCCAGGTTGTGGGACCTGCCCGACGAGCCGACGCCGATCGGTGTCGCCGTCTCGGGCGACCGCTCCTGCGAGCTCGCCGGTCACCTCGCCGATTTGGTGATCGCCACGGAACCCAGGCCGGAGCTGATCTCGGCCTTCGAGCGCCACGGCGGCGCGGGCAAGCCGAAGGTGGGCCAGTTGCCCATCTGCTACGACACGGATCGCGACGCGGCCGTCATTCGCGCCCACGAGCAGTTCCGCTGGTTCGGCAGCGGCTGGCCGGTCAACTCCGAACTGCCCGGGCCTGTCGCGTTCGCGCGTGCCACCGAGTTCGTACGGCCCGAGGACGTGGCGGAGTCCATTCCCTGTGGCGACGACGTGCAGGCGGTCGTCGAGGCCGTACGCCCCTACGTCGACGCGGGGTTCACCGAGGTCGCGCTCGTCCAGATCGGCGGCGACCACCAGGAGCCGTACCTGGAATGGGCCGAGCACAAGCTGCTGCCCGCGCTCCGCGCATTGTGAGAGGACGAGGGCAGCCGTGATGGCCACGCAACGCGCCGCGATCTTCGACATCGACGGGACGCTCGTCGACACCAATCACCTGCACGTGGTCACGTGGTGGGAGGCGTTCCGGCAGGCGGACCACCACGTTCCGATGCGGGACATCCACCGCGCCGTGGGGCTCAGCGGCGGCGACCTGCTGGACCACCTGCTCGGCGACGACCACGATCCCGACCAGGACGACCAGCTGACCGCGGCCCACCACACCCTCTACGCCACGTACTTCGAGCGGCTGCCCGCGCTGGACGCGGCGGGCGACCTGCTGCGCGCCCTGGCCGGGCGGGGCTGGCAGGTCGTCCTGGCGACCTCGGCGAGCGGCGCGGAGCTCTCCGCGCTCCGCGGCGCCATCGACGCGGACGATGTCATCCTAGGGGTCACCAGCGCCGACGACGTCGCCGACGGCAAGCCCGCCCCCGACCCCGTTCGGCAGGCCAGGGAACTCGCCGGTGTGCCGAGTGAACGTGCCCTGTTCGTCGGCGACAGCGTCTGGGACATGAAGGCGGCCGTACGCGACGGAGTCACCCCGGTGGCGGTCCTGTCCGGCGGCATCCCGCGCGCGGACCTGGAGGAGGCCGGCGCTCAGGCCGTGTACCGGGACCCCGCCGACCTCCTCGCCCACCTGGACACCAGCGTCTTCGCCCAGACCGAGTAGCAGGTCAGGCGCGGTGGCCGCGCCTCTTCCAGACGACCGTCGCCGTTGCCGCCGCAGCGGCCGTGAGCGCCGAGGCTGCGGCGGGGTGGCGGGCGAGTGCGGCCTCAAAGGACCGGCTGTGGGAGCTGAGGCCGGTGGAGGCCGGCGATGTTCTCCAGCAGGTCGGGAGGGCGCAGCAGAGACGCGTCTTCGGTGTCCCGCTGCCCGGGGCTGGTCAGCCGGTGGAGGCGTCGGCGGTATGTTGCTCGCTCACGGCGGGGGCCTGGTGGGCGGCGTGGGCGGCCAGGGAGGGGTCGGCCAGGAGGCAGGCGGCCCAGCTGACGACGGTTTCGTCGATTCAGGTGCGCCAGGCGGTGTCGTCGGGCTGTGGCTCGCATCCGGTGAGCCAGTCCAGCCGGTGGGATCCGCTGGGTGCGAGCAGGTGGAGCAGTTGCACGTCGAGGTCGGTGGGGTAGCGCAGGGCGGCGGCGAGTGTGACGGCCTGCCGGGCTTGGGCCTCGGCCAGCGCCTGGCTCTGAGCGCGCCGCCGGGGGCGGGGCAGGCGGCGAGGAGCCAGCGGGTGGAGGCGGCTATGACAGGTGTCAGGTCGTCGGTCACGGCGGTCGGTCCCTTGGGGAGCGTGCTCGCCTGTGTCCGGCAGATCAGTCCCGCGAGCTGTGTCGCGGGGCTGCGCTGCCCCGCTTGGGACCCGACAGCGTAGACAGCCGATCCCGAAGAGGGAATGAGCGGCGTCACGGCCCGCCGGGCGCCCGGGGTCCCGACCAGGAACCCGGGCGTGAGCTGCTCGGCCCGCAATCTGCTCCTGCGGGGTCAGGACTTGCCGCGGCCTGTGATGAGGTCGCGGGCCCGGTCCACAAGGCCGGCGCCCGGGGCGAGGAGCTTGTTGGCGGGCGGGGTGTTCGGGGCGGCGGGGTGCGGACGGGTCGGGGCCAGGGACTTGGCTCGGCGGATCTTGTCCCCGAGGTCGTTCAGCGCCTCGGGAGAGCAAGCCTGGCGGAGCATCGGGAAGAGGTTCTCCTCCTCGTCCTGGACGTGGGCGGAGACCTCGTCCATGAGCTGTTGCAGCAGTGGGCTCATCTCGGGGTCGGCGGTGTCCGTCTTCTCCAGCTGCTTGAGGAGTTTCTCGACCCGGCCGTGGTCCGCGATCTCCTTGTCCGCGATCCGGTCGCCGCCCTCGATGTGCTCGCGCACCGCCGGGTACAGGTACTCCTCCTCGGCGATCGAGTGCCGTACCAGCTCGATCGTGACCTGGTCCACCACGTCGCGGAGTTCCTGCCCGCCGCTCGGCATCCCCTGGATCCGGGCGAACATCTCCTCGACCTCCCGGTGGTCGGTCATCAGTTCCGCGATCGCGTCTCCGCCATGCCCCATCGTCTGCCGCCTCTCGCTGGTTATGTCTGGGCCGGGTCGGTCCCGCCCAGCTGACAGTGGTTCCCCCCTCCGGACGGCCCCCCGCCGTTCCAGGCGATGTCCACCCGGTCGGGTGCCTCCGTCCTTCGGGAAGGGCGCCCGAACCGGTACCGACCGCTCGTGCGACGAGGTGAGAGAGCAATACCGGCGCACGCGAGGGCGGTCAGTCCTCGCCCCGTACGGCGTTCCAGTCGTCTCTCTGCCGCAACCGTCCCGCCGTGGTGTCGAGCGTCGCGCGCACGCAGGTCCGTATGCCCTGCCCGCGCAGGCGACGCGCCCGCGCCCAGCCAGTCTCGGCCCGGCGAACGACAATCGGACTACTGGCTTCCGTAGTCACGGCGGCTCATCTTCCTTCGCACTCCGACCTGTTGAGCTCCGGTTCGTACGCACTGTTCCCTTTGCTGTTCGCGTTCCGAGTGTCTGACGGGTCCGGCGTGAAACCCGGTTCGTGGGCGGTGAGCAAGTCCTCGACGGCCCGGCCATGGCGGCTGAACGGTCAGGTGAGTCGGCCGACCATCGAGTCGGCCCAAAATGTATGGGTAAACCGGGATGATTGGTGCGTCCATGGGCACTCAGCAGGCAGAAAACGTGACCCCTGCATTGGCGAGGAGTAGTCATGGCTGAGCAGAAGTTGTCCTCGGCCGTCAGCGAGCCCCTGCGCAACGCGGCCTCGGCGGTGCGCCGGGTTCCCGGTGTCGGGGTCGTGAGCAAGGCCGCCGAGGGGACACTGGACAAGATCGGAGCCGTGTCGCCCCGGAGCCGTCGGCTGGCTGTGTATGCCGGAGCCGGGGTGCTGGGTGTGGCCGGTGTGGTGGAGTGGCCGGTCGCGTTGACCGGTGCGGCGGTTGCCTGGCTGACTCAGCCCCGGCCCGGACCGAGCGCGGAGGCTTCGCACCTGCAGGCGGACGAAGAGGCGACGGAGGGCACGGGCCACGGCACGTACGTGGCCATGGGTGACGCGGTGGCGGCCGGGCAGCAGGTTTCGAGTGCTCCGGGGCCGGTGAGACAGGACGAGATGTCCGGCGGTATGGGGACGCGGCCTGGTGGGCCGACGCCACCGCCGGTCGAACCGGCCGCACCTGACACCGGCCTGGAGGCGGCACCGGCTGAACAGCTGGCGGAACACACTGGGCCGGTCGCGCAGCCGGAGGCGACACCTCCTACACATGAGGTGACGCCTCCCGCGGATGAGGATGTGCTGCCCGCGGACGAAGGGGCGTCGCCCGCTGATTCGACCGCACCACTCACCGGCTGACGTGAGCGGGGGCTGATAGGCGATGGCGCTCGGGTTGCCTACCTTGCCGTCCGTCGCCGCACGGACCCTGTCCGCGGCGCCGCGGTTGCTGGCCAGGGCCGCAGCATCGGGGGTGGGCGCCGTCGCGGGGGCGACGGCCGGAGCCGCGCGGGCCGGCGTCAGGAGCCTGGACACGGCCACACGGATGACGCGGGCCGCGCGCAATGCGCTGCTCGGGTCCGAACAGCAGTGGTGGTCCGGCGCCCGGGCACACCTCGCGCTGCGGGCGGCCAGCGGGGAGCAGGCTCGGGCCGCGGGCGGCCTGCACCGGCTCGCCGGACATGTCGCCACGGCACTGGCCGAGCATCCTGAGGTCCTGTTCGCCTACTGGGACCAGGGGCTCGGCCGTCTGGTGGTGGCTGCGGCCGAGGAGGCGGTCGCCGACGACGTCATGGCGCGCGCGGCGGACCTCGCCGCCCGGCACGGTCTCGTCGCGGCCGGTGACGACGCAGACGAGGTCACGCACCCGGCCGACCCGGCCGGCATCCGCGCGGCGCTGGCCACGCTCACCGCCGACCTGGTCGGTACCGGCATCGGTGTTGCCGCGTACGCCCTGCGGCTGCCACCGTCGCCCCGCGCGGTGACCGCGGTGGTGACGGTGCTGCGAGAGAACCCGCGCTTCCGTGGCCTGTTCCGCGCCCACCTGGGCGCCGACGCCATGGACCTCGTGCTGACCTGCGCGAACGCCGCCGCGCACGGGGCGGGCCAGACGCCCGCCGCGCTGCTGCTCGACGGCGCGCTGCGCGGCTGCCAGCTCGCGGACACGATGGCGCGGGCGGCCGCCTTCGAGCTCTTCCACGACGAACTGTGCCGCCCGGACCGGCCGAGCGTCGGCGACGGCGGCCATCCGCGCCCGGATCTGCGAACCACCCCGGCCCAGGACTACGCCACGCACGCCTTCGCCGGCAGCGTGCTGGGCGGGGCGGCCACCCTGCTGGTCAAGCACGACGTCGCCGAGGTGGCGGAGGCGGTGCTCGCGGGCTCACCGAAGGCCGCCCGTTACGGGCCCACCGCCTTCGAGGCGGTGCTCGGCGCCGTACTGGCCCGGTCGGGGCTGATCGTCCGAGATCCGGAGCGCCTTCGGGAGCTGGAGCTGGCCGGCACGATCGTCCTGCATCCGAGCGCGGTGCGCACCGAGGACGGGGAGACCGATCCCTGGACGGAGCCGGTGCTGGACGCGGCCCGGCGCGCCGGACTGCGGGTCGTGCTCGTGGACGACCCCGCGATGGAGGACTTCACCGGCCTCGCCGACCAGGTGGTGGACGCCCGGCGGCCGCTGGACGACGTGGTGTGCTCCCTGCCCGAGGATTCCGGCGCGGTGATCACGGTGGCCCGGCTGTGGTCCGACAGGGGCCACGGAGTGCTGGCTGGGCTGCTCGCCGGCGACATCGCGCTCGCGCTCACCGACGCCGACAGCGCGGTCGTCTGGAGCGCCGATGCCCTCGCCCTGCACGGGCTGCCCGACGTATGGCGGCTGCTGACCGCGATTCCGGCCGCGCGCCGGGTGGGCCGACAGGCGCAGACCCTGGCCCGGTCGGGTGCCGCCCTCTCCGGGCTGCTGGTGGCCGTCGGCGAGTCGAGGAGCGGCCGCGGCAGACTGGCCGCGCTGCCAGGGCTGCGGCACGCGCCGGTGGACGGCGCCGCCGCGACCTCGCTGCTGTTGGGGACCTGGGCGGCCCTGCGAGTGGCGAGGGCCGAGGTCCCGCACCCCAGGGCCCGGGTGCACTGGCACGAACTCGGCCCACGGGAAACCCTGCAGCAGCTGGAGCAGGAGCGTGGGACGGAACGGCCCGAGGAACTGCACCAGGAGACCGAGCCGTCCCGGAACCCGCTGCTGGTGCCGGTGCGGTGGACCCGGCGGATCGCCGGTGCCGTGCGGAGTGAACTGGACGACCCGCTGACCCCGGTGCTGGCCGTGGGCTCGGCCGCGTCCGCGATCGTCGGTTCGGCAGTCGACGCGCTGCTGGTGGTCGGCGCCCTCGACCTGAACGCGATGATCGGCGCAATCCAGCGGCTCAGGGCCGAACAGGCCGTGTCCGGGCTGCTCGCCGAGCAGAAGCGGCAGGCCCGGGTGGCCGACTCCCCGGACGAGACGGACACGCACATCGTGGACGCGGTCTGCCTGGCCCCGGGCGATGTGATCGACCTGCACACGGACGACGTGGTGCCGGCCGATGCCCGGGTGCTGTCGGAGGACGGCCTGGAGGTCGACGAGTCCGCGCTGACCGGGGAGTCGGTGCCGACGGAGAAACACACCGCCGCGACCCCCCACGCCCCCGTGGCCGACCGGCACTCCATGGTTTTCGAAGGCACCACGGTGGCCGCCGGCCACGCCCGCGCGGTCGTGGTCGACACCGGCGAGCGCACCGAGGCCGCCCGCGCGGTCCACCTGGCCGCGCGCACGCCCCCGGCTGCGGGAGTACAGGCCCGTTTGCACGAACTCACCGCCCAGGCACTGCCGTTGACCCTCGGCGGCGGCGCTGCGGTCACCGGCCTCGCCCTGCTGCGCGGAACCCCGATCCGGGAGGCGGTCAGCGGGGGCGTGGCCGTCGCCGTGGCCGCCGTACCGGAGGGGCTGCCGCTGGTGGCGACGGTGGCCCAACTGGCCGCCTCCCGGCGGCTCAGCCGGGGCGGGGTCCTGGTCCGGGCACCCCGCGCGCTGGAGGCGCTCGGCCGGATGGGCACCATCTGCTTCGACAAGACCGGAACACTCACCGAGAACGCCCTGCGCCTGGTGAAGGTGACCGACGCCGAAGGGCGGAGCCACCGGACGCGGGACGAGGAGGCGGCGGACGTCCTGCGGGTGGCGGCCCGGGCCTGCCCGCAGGTCGATGACGGCGACAGCCCGCCGGAACACGCCACCGACGCGGCGGTCCTCGATGCGGCCGTACTCGACCCTGAATGGGAGGAGTCGGAGGCGCTTCCGTTCGAGGCGGCCCGCGGCTATGCCGCCGCCGTCGGCCGGCCCGGCGACGGACCACTCCTGCTGGTGGTGAAGGGGGCGCCGGAAACCGTGCTGCCGGCATGCTCCGGCCTCCCCGAACACGCCTCGGAAACGGCACAGGCACTGGCCGCCGGGGGTCTGCGCGTCCTGGCCGTCGCCCAGCACCGCCTCGGCGACGCCGAGACCGCTCCGGGTGTCCTCGAACAGCCGCTGGAGCAGCTGGAGTTCGTCGGTCTGCTCGGTCTCACGGACACCCCGCGCGAGACCTCCACGGCCCTGGTACGCAGCCTGTACGAGGAGGGCATACGACCGGTGATGCTCACCGGTGACCATCCGCAGACCGCCCGGTTCATCGCCGCCGAGCTGGGCTGGCCCGAGGACACGGTCGTGGTGACCGGGGACGACCTCGCGGCCGCCGACCGGGCGGGCAGGGCCCGGATGCTCCGCGACGCGGGCGTGGTGGCGCGCGTGGCGCCGGAGCAGAAACTGCAGGTCGTCGAGGCGCTGCGGGATGCGGGGCGGGTGGTCGGCATGGTCGGCGACGGCGCCAACGACGCGGCGGCGATCCGCGCCGCCGACATCGGCGTGGGCATCAACGCCCGGGGCTCCGCCGCCGCCCGTAACGCCGCCGACCTCGTCCTCACCGACGACGACCTGACGGTACTGATCGACGCCGTGTGCGAGGGCAGGTCGCTGTGGCACAGCGTCGCGGACGCCATCGCCATCCTCATCGGCGGCAACGCGGGCGAGATCGGCTTCGGTGTCCTGGGCACCCTGCTGGCCGGCCGGGCTCCGTTGTCCACCCGCCAGATGCTGCTGGTCAACCTTTTCACCGACCTGTTCCCGGCGATGGCGGTGGCGGTCACGCCTCAGGAGACGGAAGCGCAGCCGGACCCCGGAGCGCCGTCGGACGTGTTGGGAGCGCCGCTGCTCCGGCAGATCCGGCACCGTGCGATGACGACCAGCGCGGGCGCGCTCATGGCCTGGCTCATCGGCCGCGCCACGCCCGGAACAGGGCGTCGATCCAGCACGATGGCGCTGGCCGCCGTGGTCGGCACCCAACTGATCCAGACCCTGCTGGACCGCCGTGACAGCGCGTTGGTTCGTCTTGCTTCCCTCGGCTCGGCCGCCGTCCTGCTCGCGGTCATCGAGACACCGGGGGTCAGCCGCTTCTTCGGCTGCACCCCGTTGGGCCCGGTTGCCCTGACCGCGGTGACCGCGTCGATCGCCCTGGCCGTCTGGGCCCAGCGCGCCCTGCCCTTCCTCGAAAGGACCCTCGCCGACCTGATGCCGCCGTCGTGAGACTCCGGCGGACAGCGGCGCTTCGGCAAACCGCACCCGTACGGAATATCGGAGTCGCTCACAGCCGCGACCAGAAACTCCCCGGTCTCCAGCGGAGACGACCCCCGCGCCACTCCGAGCGATGTCCACCCGGTCGGGCGCCTCCGTCCTCGGGAAGGGGCGCGAACCGGAGCTCGACCGTCCCGACGGCCCGGCCGGGGCTCTGCCGCATGGTCGCCAGGAGGCCGGGCTCCGGATGGTCCGCAGGCCCCGGCACAGGTGCAGGCCGTGCGGTTCGGCGGCGCGGGCGATGCGGTAGGCGTGTTGGTGGGACCAGCGGGCGACGTCCCTGGCCACGTGGTGGAACTCGTGCTCCACCCGATGGCGGTCGGCGGCGGCCGAGGAGTGCCCGCTCCGGCCCGAGTTCGCCGTCGTGCAGCGCGCGCAGGACGATCGGGATGCCGTTCACGGTTCGCCTCCGTTCTGGCCAGCGACGGCCGATGGTCCACCCAGGGTGGGCGGGACGCGGTGTGGCTCCACCGGGGCCGACGCGGCGGTGGTCGGGGCCGGCGCGCCGGTGCCGGTGCCGCGCTCGACCAGGGTCAGGCGGGCGGCGGCGGTCTTGAACAAGGGCTGTTTGGAGACGGGGTCCCAGTCGGTGATCGTGGTTTCGTTGGCGGCCCGGCCGCCGTTCGTTCCGGGGCGGTGGCCTTCGGGGGTGTCCCAGTAGCCGTAGTGGAAGGGCAGGAACACCATGCCGTCGCGGATGCCGGTGATCCGCAGACGCCCGCGGACCGAGCCGCGCGGGCTGGTGACCTCGACCAGTTCCCCCTCGGCCACGTCGTGCCGCACTGCCTCGTCGGCGGAGATCTCCACCCACACCTGCGGCGCGGCAGCGTTCAGCTGGGGGACCCGGCTGGTCTTGGTGCGTGTGTGGAAGTGATACAGGGTGCGACCCGTGTTCAGCTGAAGCGGGTAGGTCTCGTCGGTCGTCTCGTGCGGCGGGACGTACCCGGCCGCCTTCAGCACCGCCCGGCCGTCGGGGTTCAGGGCCCGGTACTCGGTCTCGGAGACGGACGCGCCGGTCACCAGGTCCCTGCCGTAGGTCTCGCAGTCGCCGGGCGCGGCCCACTGGATGCCGTCGTTGTAGAGGCGTTCGGTGCCGTCCGGGGTGTCCTCGGTGCAGGGCCACTGGATGCCACAGGCGTTGCGCAGCCGCCCGTACGTCATGCCGGTGTAGTCGCAGGGCTTGCCGCGGCTGCATTCCTGCCACGCCTCGAACGCCGACTCGGGGCCGTGCCGGCCGACGAGCGGGCGGCCGTCTTTATCCCGGAAGTCCATCCGCCGGGCGTAGTCGAGGAGGATGTCCAGATCCGGCCGGGCCAAGCCGGGAGGGTCGACAGCCTTTTCGGAGAGGTGGACGGTGCGGTCGGCATTGGTGAGGGTGCCTGTCTTCTCCGCCCAGGTCGCCGCAGGCAGGACCACGTCCGCCACCTGGGCCGTTTCGATGAGGTACAGGTCCTGTACGACGGTGGAGAGCCTTTCCTGGCCGAGGATCTCCCGGATGCGGTGGAGTTCGGGGAGGGAGACCAGCGGGTTGGTGCCGGTGATCCACAGCATGCGGAGTTCCCTGAAGCTGTCGTCCGACCCGTCAGCTTTCCGCTCGACGTCAATCGGTGAGCAGGACGTCCCGGACCGCTCTGACGCGTAGCTCCTCCAGCGTGTTCATCTGCCGTTCGGCTCGTGCGATCAGGCCGTCGAGGTCCTGCTCGTCGAGGCGCCCGTCCGCCTCGGCCAGGGTGCGCAGCGTGCGCCAGCCGAGTTCTTTGCCCTTCACCCCCAGCCGGAGGAACTCAAGTTCGATCACGAGCGTCAGAGGTGAACGCTTGTAGAGGCGCCCATTGCTCTTGAGACGCCCCAGTCGCTCTGCCGCGCCGGACGCCGCGACCTTGTAGCGGCGCCGCGGCACGTCCAGGCTCTGCATGATGTGCCGCAGGCTCGCACGGTCCTCGGCGATCTCGCCGGCCAGGTGCTGCAGTGGTTCCGCGTAGGGCGGGTCGCGATGCGATCGGGCCATGAACTGGGAGCGTCCGGTTCCGACCGTGGCGCCTGCCAGATGGTCGTTGAGATAGATCCCGAGCAGGTCCGTGCGGATCTGCGGGCGGGTGCCCGGCATCTGTGTCGTCATGGCTCGTGCCCTCGCTTCTCCCCGCCTGTGTGCGGCGGCGTTGCACGAGTACCCGGACCGGGCGCGACGGCACCGGTCTTCGACCAGCTGCCGGGTACCGCGAAGGCACCAGGTAACCGGTCCACCCGGCCAGGGGTCAGGCGCCCATTCGAACAACCGCGGGTGTCACCTCGGCAGAGGGGGAACTCGGCGGCCATGAACGCCCAGGAAGGACTCCGGGGGTCGTACTGGATCGAGACCGCGCCGGGTGGTGAGCCCGCCCCTCCGCCGGCCCGGGACATCTCCGTCGACGTCGCGGTGGTCGGCGGCGGCGTGGCGGGGCTCAGCACTGCCTGGGAGCTGTCCCGGCGCGGACGTGAGGTGGTCGTGCTGGAGGCGGGGCGGATCGCCGGCGGGGTCACCGGATACACGTCGGCCAAGCTGACCGCGCTCCACACCCTTGTCTACGACCACCTGCGCCGCACCCGGGGCCGTGAGGGCGCGCGGCTGTACGCCGAGTCGCAGTCCGCGGCGATCCTCCGGGCCGCCGAGACCGTCGCCGACCTCGGCATCGACTGCGACTGGGAAGAAGCGGGGGCCTGCACCTACGCCGAGACCGAACAGGACGTCGCACAGCTGCGGGCCGAGGCCGAAGCCGCGCGCGAGGCGGGCCTGCCGGCCGAATTCGTCACCGGGACGGAGCTGCCGTATCCGGTGGCCGGCGCGGTCCGGGTGACCGGGCAGGCGCAGTTCCATCCCGTGAAGTACCTGCACGCCCTGGCCGATGATCTGCGCGACCGAGGAGGCACCCTCCACGAGGGGACGCGTGTCACCGGCCTCACCGAGGGCGCACCCTGTGTCCTGTCCACCGACGTCGGCGTCGAGGTGCGGGCGCGCGAGGTCGTCGTCGCCACGCACTACCCCGTCTTCGACCGAGCCCTGCTCTTCACCCGGCTCTCCCCACGCCGTGAACTGGTCGTCGCGGGGACCATCGACGCGAACATGGCACCCCGCGACATGTACATCACGCCCGAGCAGAACACCCGGTCCGTGCGCAGCGCCCCCTGTACCGACGGGCAGCGTCTGCTGATCGTCACCGGCGAGCACTTCACCCCCGGCTCCGCCGACGTCGAGGAACGCCTTGCCCGGCTGACCGCCTGGGCCATCGATCGGTTCCCGGGCCTGACGCTCACCCACCGGTGGGCCACCCAGGACAACGACTCCACCGACTCCGTGCCCCTCGTCGGACACCTCCACCCCGGCAGCCACCACACCTACGTGGCCACCGGCTTCGGCGGCTGGGGCCTGAGCGGCGGCATCATGGCCGGCCGGCTGATCAGCGACCTCATCGAGGGCCAGGAGGTCGAATGGGCGGGGCTCTACGATCCCCGCCGGGTGGGCTCCGTGGTCCGGGAGGGCGGGTCGTTCCTCAAGCACCAGGCCCACGTGGCCAAGCACTTTGTCGGCGACCGGCTGCCTCCCGTCACGGCCCCCGCGCCCGAGGACCTCGCCCCCGGAGACGGTGCCGTCATCAGGGTCGGCGGACACCAGTGCGCCGTTCACCGGGACGACAGCGGCCAGCTCCACGCCGTCTCGGCCCGCTGCACCCACCTCGGCTGCCTTGTCGCCTTCAACCGCGTCGAACAGGCATGGGAATGCCCCTGCCACGGCTCCCGCTTCGCCCCCGACGGCAGCATCCTCCAAGGCCCGGCCGTACGGCCCCTGGAGAAACGCGCGGTCCAGTCGCCTTAAGGTCCGCTCGAGACTCCGACGTTACGGCAGCCGCCTAGGGGTACCCGTGTGGCACCGTCGGCTGCGTCCGGCACACCCCCATCCCCACACCAGTGTGGAGCGCCCCGTGAAAGCCCTGGTCATCAGCTGCACGCTCAAGAAATCCCCCGAGCCCTCCAACACCGAGGCACTGGCCTCACAGGTCGCCGCTCGCCTGGACCGGCTTGGCGTGCAGGCGGAGTTCGTGCGCGCCGTGGATCTGGCCATCGCGCCGGGGGTGGTCACCGACGCGGGCGACGGCGATCAATGGCCGGAGGTCCACGAACGGCTGCTGGACGCGGAGATCCTGGTCATCGCCTCGCCGACCTGGCTGGGTCGGCCCTCCTCGGTGGCACAGCGCGTCCTGGAGCGCATGGACGCGATGATGTCCGAAACCGACGACGAGGGCCGCCCCGTCGCCTACAACCGGGTCGCGGGCGTGGTCGTCACCGGGAACGAGGACGGTGCCCCCCACGTCATCAGCGAGATCTCCGGAGCCCTCGCGGACATCGGCTACACGATCCCCGGGCAGGCGTGGACGTACTGGCATCTCGGCCCCGGCCCTGGCCCCGACTATCTGGAGGACGAACGCGGCCGCGACTGGGCGCACAGCACCGGCCGCACGATGGCCGACAACCTCTGCGGAGTCGCCCGGGCGCTCGCCGAACGGCCGCTGACATCGATCGGCTGATCCGAGGCACCGCGATGACAGTCGAGTACCTCACCACCGCTCCCCGGTTCCGCTGCTGGACCCCGCCGGGGGTCTACCGCCCGCAGACCGACACCGGGCTGCTCGGCCGGGCGCTGCGCCGGGAGCGGATCACCAGCCGTACCGAGGTCCTGGACCTCGGCACCGGAAGCGGTGTGCTCGCCGTGGAAGCCGCCCGGCTCGGCGCGCAGGTCACCGCCGTGGACATCTCCTGGCGGGCACTCGCCGCCACCTGGTGCAACGCCGTGCTGAACGGGCGGACGGTGCGCGTGCGCCACGGCGACCTGGCCTCCGCAGTGCCCGGCCGCCGCTTCGACCTCGTGGTCACCAACCCGCCCTACGTACCCGCACCACCCGGCGACAGCCCGCCCCGCGGCCTCGGCCGCGCCTGGGACGCCGGCACGGACGGCCGACTACTGATCGACCGCATCTGCGCGACGGCGCCGATGCTGCTCCGACCGGCCGGGCGGCTGCTGATGGTCCACTCACACCTCAGCGGCATCGAGGAGACACTCGCCCGCCTCCGGCAAACCGGGATGCGCGCGGAGGTCATTGACCGGACCTGGCTTCCCTTCGGCCGCATCCTGCGCTCCCGCCTCGGCTGGCTGCGCGAACGCGGCCTGGTGGCCAACAGCGCTGGCCCTACGACAACAGAGGAGCTGGTGGTGATCCGTGCCGAACACATCTGAACGCCCCCGCCGTATCCGCCTCCAGCGCGACGGCCCGCTCCTGATCGAGGGACCGGTCGAAGTCGTCAGCGAGGACGGCGAGGTGAGCGTGTCCCGGCGCTTCACGGTGGCCATTTGCACCTGCCGACGCACCCGCACCCCGCCCTGGTGCGACACCAGCCACCGCAGCCGCACGAAACCGGACGAGACGTCATGACCAAGGTGCTCCTGCCCGACCCACGCGGCCCGCTCTCGGCCGCGCTCGTCGCCGTACTGCGGGACCCGGACTCCGTCCTGCCGCCACTCCCCGACCGCATCGACCCATACGGAGACGATCTCCAACTCGCCCTGTACGTCCTCTACGAACTCCACTACCTCGGCTTCGACGACGTGCCCGACGACCGCGAATGGGACCCCGGACTCCTCGCCCTCCGCACCAAGTTGGAGCACCACTTCCTCGGCGCGCTGCGCGCGAACGTCCCGAGCGACGCGTTCGCCACCGCCGCGCAGGCGCTGGAGGAGCTCCAGCTCGAACCGGTCGGGGAAATCGGCGGCAGCCTCTCCCACTTCCTCCGCGACCACGGCACCCTCGACCAGTTCCGCGAGTACGCGGCGCTGCGCTCGCTCTACCACCTCAAGGAGGCCGACCCGCACGCCTGGGTGATCCCGCGGCTGCGCGGGCGGGCCAAGGCCGCCATGGTCGCCGTCGAGTTCGACGAGTTCGGCGCCGGCCGCGCCGACGACATCCACGCTCAACTGTTCGCAGACCTCATGACAGACCTGGGCCTGGACCCCTCCTACGGCCACTACCTCGACGCCGCACCCTCCGAGGCCCTCGCCACCGTGAACCTCATGTCGCTCCTCGGCCTGCACCGAGCCCTGCGCGGCGCGCTGATCGGCCATTTCGCCACCGTCGAGATCACCTCCTCACCGGCCTCTCGCCGCCTGGCCGAGGCTCTGCGCCGTATGGGCGCGGGCCCGGCAGCCGTCCGCTTCTACACCGAGCACGTCGAGGCGGACGCGGTGCATGAACAGGTCCTACGGCACGAGGTCGTCGCCGGATTGCTCGCGGACGAACCGCACCTGGAAGCCGACGTGGTCTTCGGCATCCGCACGACCGGTCACCTGGAGGACCGCCTCGCCGCCCGGCTGCTGGACGCTTGGCGGAATAGCCGGAGTGCGCTGCGGACGCCGCGCATGGGGCCTCCCCCTGAGTGGTGCACACACTGATACTGGATCTGCTTGATCCGGAGGAAGCGAGAACACCGCCGATGGCGACGAAGGACTACTCGGACGAGTTCAAGGCCGATGGCGTGGCCCTGTACGAGTCCACGCCCGGGGCGAGCTACAAGACATCGCCGCTGACCTGGGCATTAACCTCGATCGTTCATGAGTCCTCGCCGGTTCGCTGACAGGGACTCTGTGCTTGAGAGGTGCGGAATTTCGGGGGTTGGGGCAGGTTGGCGGCCCGGCTGTCGCGTCGGGGTTCCACGGCTCCGGGATGTTGCTGTGGCTCGTCGGGACGGTCGGAGTTGCTGGTCAGCCGGGGTTCGGCAGGGCTGCGAGTCGCTGAATCGCGTGGGTGATCACATCCGTCCAGGGCCATCGGGCGGTGAAGCGGAGCCAGCGGCGGCGGCCGGTGGTGACGAGCTGGGCGGCGGCAGATAACAGCCGCAGGCGACGGGTTTCCGCGGTCAGGGCGAGCATCGGCATCCAGGCGAGGAGGTCGAGTGCGATCTGGACGATCTCCAGCCAGATCTGGTTCTGCGCGGTGTCGTGCAGGGGCAGGTTGCGCAGGCCGGTGTCGCGGGCGTTTCGGATGCGGTCCTCGCAGCGGGCCCGTCGGCGGTGACGCAGTTCAAGGTCGGCGAGCTGGCCGCCTTGGGTGTTGGTCGCGAGGCAGGTCAGCCGCAGTCCGTCGAGGTCGGTGAAGCGCAACTGGGCGCCGGGGTGAAGCCGTTCCTTGCGGACGATCAGCCGCATGCCCTTCGGCCACGTGCTCAGGTCGGGCATGTCGGTGATCTCCGCGACCCAGGCGCCGGGCCGCTCGGTGCCGCTCGCGTCGTAGGCCGGCGTCCACGCCTTCTTCGGGATCTTCAGGACGGCTTGGTGGATGGTGTCGGTGATGGTCATTCCGACGGAATACGACAGCTACCGACCCCGGCGGGAGAGCCAGTCGAGGAAGGCGTGGGTGCCGCCGGCGGAGTCGGTGCGGATCAGTGTCTGCCGTCCCCGCCGTAGGTGTTTGGGGAGTTGGATCAGGGCGAGTTGGGTGGTGGTGATGTGGTCGGCGGCGGTGGTTCCGTCCTCGTGTCATGTCGTGTGCATGATGGAGTCGCGGGCAGGGAAAGGATGCCGTACGCAACCGACTTGTCCGACGAGCAGTGGGCGTTGATCGAGCCGCTGGTCACCGCGTGGAAGCAGGAGCGGGTGGCGCGGTCGGCGACCGGGGACCCGGGCTCCTGCGACCTGCGCGAGGTCGTGAACGCGCTGCTCTACCAGAACCGGACGGGCTGTCAGTGGCGGCTCCTGCCGCATGACTTCCCGGCCTGGTCGGCGGTGTTCTACTACTTCAGCCTGTGGCGCGAGGACGGCCTTGACCAGCGGATCCAGGAGATCCTGCGCTGCCAGGTGCGGGAGCGGTCCAGACGATTAGAGGACCCGTCCCTGGTGATCATCGACACTCAGTCCGTCCGCGTGGCGGCCGGGGTGCCGAAGGAGACGACGGGACTGGACGCGAACAAGAAGACGCCCGGCAGGAAGCGGGGGCTCGCCGTCGACGTGCTGGGCCTGATCATCGGTGTGGTGGTGCTGGCCGCGAGCGCGCACGACAACGAGGCCGGCATCGCCCTGCTGGACCAGGCGGCCGAGCGGTGCGGGATGCGGCTGGAGAAGGTCCTGGTCGACCAGGGCTTCAAGGACGCCGTGGTCATCCACGGGGCGGTGAAGGACATCACCGTCGAGGTGGTCCGCCGCAACCCCGACGACGAGGGCAAAGGCTTCGTCCCGCAACCGAAGCGGTGGGTGGTCGAGCAGGTCAACGGCACCCTCATGCTGCAGCGGCGCCTCGCCCGCGACTACGACCACCGGCCCGACAACGCGGCCTCCCGCGTCTACTGGGCCTCCACCGCCGGTATGCTCCGCCGCCTCACCACCCCTGCCCCCGCCTGGCGTGACGACGTGGAGTTGGCCGCGTGAACGTCTGCGAACTCCTGCGGCTGCTGCAGACCGAACACGATGAGACCGCCGCACGAGCCGACAACCTGCGCGAGGAGATCGAGCGGCTCACCACTGCCCTCGTCGAGACCGAAGCCCGCCTGGCCGAGCTCGCCGCCACCCGCAAGGTCATCGACGACCTCACCCCGCCTGACCAGGCAACGGCCCCCGCAGAGACCGCCACCGCCACCGTCTACCAGCGCATCGTGACCGCGTTCAACGAGCACCCCGGGAAGGTGTTCCGCGTCCGCGATCTGCACGAGCACCTCGGCCTGCCCACCGACGAGCCCTCGATCAACGTCACCCGTTCCCGCCTGGGACGACTCGTCCGCCAGGGACTCCTCACCCAACCGGGACGCGGCTGCTATCAGAAACGGACTTAACGCCCTCTCAGACCTCTCAGAACGGTTCGACGTATCGGTGGAAACGATCCGGCGCGACCTCTCGGTGCTCGAAGCCAGCGGCTTCGTCCGGCGCGCCTACGGGCAGGCCTACCCCGTCGAAACGGCGGGCTACGAGTCCAGCCTGCCGACCCGCGAAGTCGAGCACTCGGGCGAGAAGCAACGCATCGCCGCCGAGGCCGTCCGCCATGTCGGCGACGCCGAGACGATCTTCATCGACGAGGGCTACACCCCCCAGCTCATCGCCCGGGCGCTCCCCGAGAACCGGTTTCGCGTGGTCACGGCGTCGCTGCCGATCGCCTCGCTGCTCGGGGATCGTGACGACGTGACGGTCTACGTCCTGGGCGGCCGGGTCCGCGGCAACACGCTCGGCACCGTTGACCACTGGGCGACGGAGATGCTCAGCAAGTTCGTGATCGATCTCGCCTTCGTCGGGGCGAACGCGATCTCGCGGGAGTACGGGCTCACCACGCCCGATTCGGCTGTCGCGGAGGTGAAGGCGACCGCGATTCGGGTCTCAAAGCGGCGCGTCTTCACCGGGGTCAGTCCCAAGTTCGGGGCGTCGAGTTTCTGCCGCTTCGCCGAGGTCACCGATTTCGACGCGATCATCAGCGATCGGCGGCTCTCGGCCACCGAGGCTCGGCGGCTCGCGGCGCTGGGCCCGGTCGTCACCCGGGTTTGAAGCGGGCATCCATCGGGCGCCCAGGTTTACGGATCGGGCACGGCTCCCGGTCATCGCGACCGGTTCAACGCAGCTTCCGCGGGCCTGCAGAGTACGGTCAGATCACCCCGAGGACCGAACAAGCAGGTCTCGCGCCTTTCATACGCGTCCCGCTCCTTCACGGCCGTCGGATGCCCGATGCACTTGAACCGGTCGCTCGTACCGCTACATCCGGCATTGCCTCCCGGATTTCCGAGGCACACGCTGATCAGGGCCAAGCAACCCTGATCAGCGTCTTGGACGCATAAAGCGAGCAGCCCATGCATGCAGTCGTCATCGAGCGGCCCGGCGTCGTCGATGTCCGGATAGTGCCTGACCCCACGCCTGGTGAAGGCGATCTCGTCGTCGCTGTCCGCGGTGCAGGCATCTGCGGGACGGATATCCACCTCATCGACGGCGAGTTGCCTTACGACCGGTTTCCGCTGATCCCCGGCCACGAGTTCTACGGCGAGGTCGTCGCCGTGGGGCGCGGGGTGGACGGCTCGCGGGTCGGCTCCCTCGTCGCCGTCGATCCGAACATCCCGTGCCGCTCCTGCACCGAGTGCCGACGCGGGCGGAGCAATCTGTGCCTCAACTACGAGGCGCTCGGCGTGACCATGGACGGCGCCACCGCCGAGCTGGTGCGCGTGCCCGCGGCGCTCGCCTACGACCTGCCCGCAGACATCCCGCACGCCGGGGCCCTGCTGATCGAGCCGCTGTCGTGCGTGATCCACGGGTTCGACGTGCTGCCCCGCAATCCGGGCGACCGCTACCTCGTCTACGGGGCCGGCACCATGGGGCTGCTGATGGGGCTGCTCGCCGCGGACACCGGCTCCGAGCCCGTGCACATCGTGGAGCCGAACCCGGCCCGGCGGGCGCTCGCCGCGACGCTGGGGCTACTGCCGGTGGCCGGGCCCGGGGAACTCGATCCGGATGCCCGCTGGGAGACCGTCATCGACTGCACCGGTGTCGTCAGGGCCATCGAGGACGGGCTGACGCGGGTGCGGCCCGGCGGCGTCTTCCAGTGCTTCGGTGTGGCCGAGCCCGGGGCGAGCGCCAGCATCCGGCCCTTCGACATCTACCGCAACGAGATATCGATCGTGGGCAGCATGGCGGTGCTGGACAGCTTCGACCGGGCCGTCCGGCTCGCTCAGGGCTGGGGCGAGCGGCTGGCCCCGCTGGTCTCGCACGAGCTGCCGATCGAGCGGTATGACGACGCGGTGGCCACGTTCCGGGCCGGCTCCGGACTCAAGGTCGCGATCCGGCCGGACGGAGCGGTCAAGTGACCACCGTCGACCCGCGGGTGCGGGAACTCATCGACCAGGCGCCGTTCGGGATTCCCGCCGCCGAGCTTAGCCCCGGCGCTCTGCGCGCTCAGACGCGGACCGCCATCCGCGGCCTGGAGGGCGCCCGGTTCACGCCCGACGTGGTGGACCGGGTCGAGGACCACGTCATACGGGGGCGGGGCGGTGAGATACCGCTGCGGGTGTACTCGGCGGGCGGTGCCGCGCCGGCTGCGGTCATCGTCTACTTCCACGGGGGCGGGTTCGCCGCCGGGGACCTGGACACGCATGACAAGATCACGCGCCGGCTGTCCGTCGCGACCGGTGCCGCGGTGGTGTCGGTGGACTACCGGCTGGCGCCCGAGCGGCCGTTCCCAGCCGGCTTCCAGGACGCCTATGACAGCCTGCTGTGGGCGAGCGCGCGCTACCCGGGCGTGCCGCTGGTCGTCGCGGGCGACAGCGCGGGCGGAACCCTCGCGGCGTGCGTGGCGCTGCGCGCCCGCGACGAGGGCGGCACGGCGCTCGCCGGGCAGGTGCTCCTCTACCCGGTGATCGACGACGACGCCGGCACCGCGACGATGCGGGCGTACGCCACCGGGTTCATGCTGACCCGCGCGGACATGGTGACGTACGTCGACTGGTATCTCAGCCGCCCGGAGGACCGCGCCGATCCCTATGCGCTGCCCGGGTTCGCCACCTCCCTCGAAGGTCTTCCGCCGGCCGTGATCACGATCGGCGGCTTCGACCCGCTCCGTTCCGCGGTGGAGAAGTACGCCGGGCGGCTGCGCCGGTCCGGCGTCCCGGTCGAGCTGCAGAGCCATCCCACGCTGACCCACGGGTGGGCCGACTACTACCCGGTCGTGCCGGCCGCCCGGCGTGCCGTCGACGAGCTGGCCGGCGCCGTCCGCGCCCTCCTCGAACCCGCCACCCCCGACTCCCCCCTCACCTCCGACACGGCATGAGCCGCGTACGACATCCCGAAGGAGTCCACATGTCACACATCCCCGTCCCCCTCCGCCGTGTCGGTGCCGTCGGTGCGCTCTCCGTGTCCGCGCTGCTCGTCGGCGGGCTGGCCGCCTGTTCCACCGACGATCCGGCCGCCGGCGGCGGCACCGGGACCTCGCACAGCTCCGGCGCGCTGTCGATCCAGTTCGTCAACCCGCTGCCCAACTACCCGGCGTGGCGCAAGATCGGCGACTGTATGAAGGACCAGGCTAAGAAGCGCGGCGCCGAGTACACGGAGAGCGGGCCGATTGGGCAGGCGCTGGACGCGAACGCGATGATCTCGCAGATCCAGCAGGCCACCGCCAACAAGAAGGGCGCGATCGTCACCTTCCCGGCCAGCACCGCCTTCGCGGGGGTGCTGAAGCAGGCGCAGTCCGCCAAGATCGTCACTGGCACGTTCTACGGTTCCACCGGTGCGGTCAGCGGCGCCGACCTCAACGCGGGGCCGGACTGGACCGCGATGGGCGAGGACATGGTCAACGCCGTGTCCAAGCTGCCCGGCAAGCACGTGCTCGGCCTGGTGGCCGCCGCCAACACCGGGGTCGGGAAGAGCTGGCTCGACGGGATGAAGACCGCCGCCAAGAAGACCGCCAACGTGACGATAGCGGGCGAGGTCTACACCGGGGACGACGCCGGGAAGGCGCTCCCCCAGGTCAACGCCCTGCTGGCGGCGCACCCGGGCATCACGGAGATCGCGAGCCACATGGGCACGACAACGCCGGGGGCTGTGTCGGCGATCAAGTCAAAGGGGCTGAAGGGCAAGACCTTCCTCCTCGCCCAGGGCCACGACAACGGCGGCACCGAGGCCATGAAGGACGGCGAGGCCAACCTCATGTTCCTGCAGGACGTCTGCACGCCCGCCAAGGGCATGGTCGACGGGGTCCTCGACGTGCACAAGGGCAAGTCCGCGCCCTCCATCAAGGTGCCGATCAAGGTGGTCGGCAAGGACGAGTACCAGAGCCTGCTCAGCAAGGGCTGGAGCTGATGGGCACCCCCGCCCCGGCCGCCGCACCGGCCCCCACGCCGGCTGCCGTGCCGGCCCTCCGGCTGCGCGGCATCCGGAAGTACTTCGGCTCCGTCTCGGCCCTGGAGAGCGTCAGCCTGGACGCGTACGCCGGTGAGGTGCACGCCATCGTCGGGGACAACGGCGCGGGCAAGTCCACCACCATCAAGATCATCACGGGTATCCACCGGGCCGACGAGGGCGAGGTGGCGGTCAACGGCAAGGAGGTCGGCCACCTACGCTCCGCGGCCGACGCGCAGGACCACGGCATCGCCGTCGTCTACCAGGACCTCGCGCTGGTCGAGTGCCTCGACATCGCGCACAACCTGGCGCTGGGCAATCTGCCGCGCAAGCTGGGCATCGTGCTGGACCGGCGGCGCATGGAGCGCGAGGCTGCGGCGGTGCTGAAGGACCTGAAGGTCCGTGTGGGCAACGTCCGCACGCCCGTCGGCCTGCTCTCGGGCGGCCAGCGCCAGGTCGTCGCGATCGCGCGGGCCGTGCGGATGGACCGGCCGATCATCCTGTTGGACGAGCCGACCGCGGCGCTCGGCGTCCAGGAGACCGCGCATGTCGGCGAGATCATCGACGAACTGCGGGCGTCGGGGAAGGCGGTCGCCATCGTCAGCCACGACCTCGACTTCGTCTTCTCGCACGCGGACCGGGTGACCGTGCTGCGCCTCGGCCGGACGGTCGGCACCCGGCGGGTCGCCGACGTGGCCCGCGAAGAGGTCGTCGGCATGATCACCGGCGCCGTGCCGGCCGACCCGCCCGCGGCCGATCCCGACCACCACCCCGAGGAGGCGTGATGGCCTTGACCACATCGACAGACAAGGCAGCCGGCCCGGCGGACGGCGAGCCCGGCACCGGGGGCGGAGACCGGGAGAGCCTGCTGGCCAAGCTCCTCGTACGCCAGGAGACCACGCTGCTCCTGGTGATCCTCGCCGTCGGTGTGGTGGCGGCGTCCCGCAACGGCCACTTCCTGACCAACGCGAACCTCACCGAGGTGCTGCGCAGCAGCGTGATCTACTTCGTGGTCGCCTGCGGGGCCGCGCTGCTGATCATCGGAGGCGGCCTGGACTTCTCGGCCGGCGCCCTCTTCACGCTCGGCGCGCTGCTGACGGGCAAGATGATGGTCGACGGGACACCGTGGCCGCTGGCGGTGTTGATCGGGCTGGCGCTGTGCTGCGCGGCCGGGGTGGTGAACTTCGCGGTCATCACCTATCTGCATGTGCCGCCCATCATCGCGACGCTCGGCACGTCCTATGTACTCACCGGCATCGACAACCTGGTGACCGGCGGCAACGACGTGCTGCCGCTGTCGACGTCGTTCCAGAAGATCGGGCAGGGCAGCATCGCCGGGCTGCCGAACATCGTGCTGATCGCGATCGTGATCGGCGCGGTGTTCTGGTTCCTGCTCGAACACACCCGGTTCGGCGTGAACGTCCGCGCCCTGGGCGGCAACCGACAGGCCGCCGTCGGCAACGGGCTGCGGGTCTTCCGGCTCGACCTGGCGCTGTACGTGATCGCGGCGGCCACCGCCGCGCTCGGCGGCATGCTGTACTCCGCGCGGGTCGGGGCAGGGCAGGTCACCGCGGGCGGGACGTCCACCACGCTGACCGCGATAACCGCGGTCCTCATCGGCGGCGTCAGCCTGATGGGCGGCATGGGCAGCATCCAGGGCGTCGCGATCGGCGCCGTGCTGCTGTCGCTCGTGGACAACGCGCTGGTGCTGTCGAATATCCCTCCGCAGTACAACACCATCGTGGTCGGCGGCATCCTGATCTGCGCCGTCGCGGTCGACTACCTGCGGCGTTCGCGGATCTTCCGCAAGAGATGACCCGGCCCTTCGCCGTCAGCCCGCCCCCATCCGCATAGCGCATACCAACGACGTACCGCGCAGGTGCCCATCAGTCAGCCGCATGAACCATGCCAATCACCTCAAAACGCCGAAGTCAGTAAGTCTGTGATCGAGGTACCACGTGATCGCATCCGAGCGCGGTCTGGCGCGTGGCCTGGGCTGGTGTTCTGTCCCGGGAGGCTGGGGCCTACATGCCGCAGGGGGCTTGTGGTGTCTCGGGCCGGCCGCGTAGGGACCTTGTTGCATATATCGCTTTAGCGGATAATCTGCGCATTCGTTCTGTGACTGCGGGAAGTGCCGGCCGTGGATGCCGAGAAGCCTGATGGGGGACCTGTCTCGCCCCAGGGGGCGAGCGACCGCTTTGTCCGGCTCAGTCCAAGACAGCAGACTCTCAATGTTCGCGCCTTCAGTGCGGTGGTGGCCAAATTCAAGGACGCGCTCTTGGAGGGGGCCGGAGCCATTCTTCGACTCGCGGTGGGCGATCTTCGAGCACTACGGTGCGATTCAGCCGTACATTGCGAAGAAGCACCAGCAGCGCTACGCACTTCACCCGGCTGTCGGCCCAGCCGTCCTGGTCCACGAACGGTTGCGCCGGCACCGGGGTATCGACGAACTGGCTGCCCTTCTCGACGAGACCAGCACCCTGATCGGCCAGCGCATCCGCGACCGGGCAACCGTTGAGGCCAATCTCCTGTCCTGTCGGCAGATGCTGAACCTGTACGCGATGCACCTTGAGCGCCTTGTGGTGAGTGCCAGTCTGAAGGAGTTGGCCGAGAAGCAGCGGGAGCACAATCATCCGGGCCTGCGGGAGAAGGTCGTCTATCTCAATCGCGCGGTTTCCGAGCACTTCCCGGGCGATCATGGTCTCGACTTTCAGGCCGTGGCGCTGTTGAACGTCGAACAGCGATATGAGCGTGCTTTGGACACCGCGGTGCAGCGAATCGTCGAGCAAGGTGGCCGAACGCTGGACTTCGAAGTGCTCAGCGCGGAGGAGTACCTCGAAGCAGCCCGGCACGCCCCGCTCGCCCTGCTCGCTCAATTCGGTGACAGCCTTGTCGTGGACCCCCCGACCGTATGGATCGACGCCGGCTCGCTCATGCGGGCCGTCGAGGAGTTCGCCCCCTACTCCAGAGTCCGCCGTCGGCCGTCCATGCCGCACGTGACGCCGGAAGCCGACCCGCTTCAGCGCATGAGCGAGGCCCGCACCCGCGAGCGCAGCCGCCAGGAGCATCTGGCCGAGCGCGTCTTGCTGGAGGCCGACGGGGCGGATCTGACGGGCGAGCTGCAGCGCGGCCGCTGGCGGACGTGATCGGGCTGGATGCCGACCCCGAGGCTCCGTACCGGTTGGAGATCGCCATTGCGCTGATTGTTGACCGCGTCGGGTGGGTTACGTACTTGCACCCGGTCCACCTGCACCGCGAGGAGGCTGAAGCCACGGTCCTCCTGCGGCGTCGAGAGCGTGAGGAGGGGTTATGAAGCCCCTTGACCCGGTGTCCCTGCTCGCCTCGATGCGTGCTCAGGGTCTGATCGACGCATTCGGAGTCCCGGTCCAGACGGTGGAGAACGCGCAGCGCCGGGCACTTGCGTGCGGTCGGCGCCTTGTGGAGTGCGCCGGCCCTCTCCCACCGCCCGCTGCCACCTCCGGCGAACCCGGTGCGGCGCGTCGGGTCCTCGTCCCGGGGTGGTCATTGCCTCCGGTTCCCGAGGAGACGGCCGTGTACCCCGTGCGGCGGCTCAGCCCGACGCAGTCGCTGACGTTCGCCGCCGGCGCTTGCAGGAGGCACGTTCGACCTGAGCGATCTGGCGCCTCGACCCGCAGACCGGCCCGGGTGCGGGTGGCCGTCGGCAAGGACATCCAGGGTGCACAGTCTCCGCAGATAGAGGACGGCAACCACGACGCGCTCTCTGTCGCCGAGCTTCTGAGGGAAGACGCCGCCGCGGCTGCCTGGCTGACGGTCGGCGCGGCATCGCGATCAGCAAGGACCGTTTTGCCGTTCCGCTACCGGGTCTGGAAGAGCGAACTGGCCGCCCTGGCCGCCGAATCCGGACTGGCGGACCCACGCCTGACCGGACTGGGCAGCACGGAACTCGCGGACCTTTGCATCGAGTTGGCCCCGCTCGTCGACACCGACGTTGACCCAGCCGGTGTTGCGGGCGATGTCATAGATCCCGTACGGGATCGCCTGCTGAACATCCGGGCCGCTGAAGAAGAAGTGGTGGTCTTCGACCTGGACCGGCTCGCCCCTGGGGCGCCACTCGCGGCCGGCCATGGGCAGCCGTCCGATCTGCTCCCGCTTCTTGGTGTCCACGCTGATCACCGGCTCACCGTCGGTCTGGTGCTGTTTGACCTGCTCGTTGATGTAGCGGAACTGGGCATCCCGGTCGGGGTGCTGGGAGCCCTCGAGGGTCTTGACGTTCGCCTGCAAACTGAAGCCCTCCTGCTTGAGCAGTCGGCCCACAGTCGGCGCGGACACCGGGTGCCCCTGCTGGGTCAGCTCCTCTGCCAGGTTCCTCAGCGACTTCGTCGTCCACCGCAACGGCGACTCAGGATCACCCCGCTCATCCGGCTCGACCAGGCCCAACAGGGCTTTGAGCAGGGACGGATCGGTGTCTTCGGCCCGCCTGCGGCCTCCGCCTGGTGCACGCACCCGTCCGGCAGTGGACCGGCCCCCGCCTCCAAATCCGCCACCCCGCGGCGCACGGTTGTCTCGCTGACCTGCGCGATCCGCGCCACCGCCCGCACCCCGCCGTGCCCGATCAGCCGGGCTTCGGTAGCCAGGGCCAGCCGCCGCTGCCGCTCGTTCAGATGGGGTAGCAACACCGAGAACCTGCAGCGGAGTTGGGAATAGATCTCCTTGGGAACGGCCATACCCTGACAACGAGCTCACACCTGTAAAGCAGAACCTTGATTCTTGACGGCTTCAATGCGTGCGGCATCGCTGCCACGACGCGCCTGGCAGGACCGCGCCGATCGCGCTCACCAGGCCGGTATGAGCGTCGGAGACGACCAGTTGGACGCCGGACAGGCCGCGGGCGGTCAGTGAGCGCAGGAAGGCGAGCCAGCCGGCGCCGTCCTCGGCGGTGGCGACGTCGATGCCGAGGATCTCGCGGTGCCTGTCCGCGTTCACGCCGACGGCGACCAGGGCGTGGACGTTGATGATCCGGCCGCCCTCACGGACCTTCTGCGTGAGCGGGTCGACCCAGACGAACGTGTAAGGCCCGGCGTCCAGCGGCCGGTCGCGGAACGCGGCGACCTGCTCGTCCAGGTGCTTGGCCATGGCGCTGACCTGGGATTTCGACAGCTGGGTGACGCCGAGGGACTCGGCGAGTTTCTCGACCCGGCGGGTGGAGACGCTGAGCAGGTAGGCGGTGGCGACCAGGCTGATGAGGGCCTGCTCGGCCCGGCGACGGCGTTCGAGGAGCCAGTGCGGGAAGTAACTGCCCTGCCGCAGCTTGGGAATGGCCAGTTCGACGGTGCCGGCGCGGGTGTCCCACTCGCGCGGGCGGTAGCCGTTGCGGTGGTTGACGCGTTCGTCGGTGACCTGCCCGTATTCGGCGTTGCAGAGGGCGTCGGCCTCCGCGGACATGAGGGCGTCGGCGAACGTTTTGACCATCGCCCGCAGCAGATCGGGACTCGCCGCGGCGAGATTGTCCTCAGCGAGCGCGTGCAGGGGCAGACTGTTTGGTGCGGTCATCGTGCTGATCTCCTTCGAGCCTAGACATCTCGAAGATCAGCCGGTGGCCGTTCTTATATCCGGACCCTCACTCCGACGCCGGGACAAACACCCGGATCAGGTGGGAACCGGTACACCACTTCCCTGGACGCAACCTTTCGGATGAATAGTGTCCGATGCCGGTGCGGTGTGTTGAGGTGTGTGGGTTCAGCCCTGCCGGTCAGCGTCGCTGGCGGTCAGTGGGCTGGAGCAGGTGGCGCGGCCGAAGGCGCCGGTGGCCGTGGCGCTTTGGGCATGGTGGCCGCGGATGGCGAGGGTGCAGCGGGCGGTGCCGCCGTGTTCGTCGAGGACGATGCTGATGACCGGGTCCTGGCCGAGGGGCACCTGAACCGTCTTGTGCCAGGGCAGGCGGCTGTCCTGGACGGTGACGGCTTTCCCGGTCTCATTGCGAGCCTGGTAGGTGAGGTCGGCGATGCCGGTGCCGGTGACTTCGTAGGTGACGGCGGCGGTGGGGGTGCGCTTTGTGGGTGTGCTGTCATTGCCGTCGGTGCCGAGGATGCCGTACAGGACGAGTCCGGCGCAGGCCGCGAGGACGGCGGCGGCGACGAGGAGGCCGGCGCGGTCGGGGCGCCGGCCTGCAGCCGGCTTGGCGGGGCTGGCGTCCGCAGCGGTTTCCATAGTGTCCCTCTCCTTATTCACGAAGATTTCCTTTGCGTTGGGCCAGTGCGTATCCGTGACTGCGGGCCGGGATATCGGAATGATCTTTCTTTTCGCGTTCTTGGGTGCTTGAGGGCCGGAACCGGGTCCTTATACCGGGTGCCCTGCCGGGATATCCAGCGCGCAGACAATTCGGGCGTCGAAATCAAGACACCGGAGAAATGCCGGGTTTGCGATGTCGCTTGACATGGCGTCATCCGAGTGATTAGAACCACCGCGCCGTTACATCTGCCCTGCCCAGGTGGGCGTCCCAGTCGTCCACTGTCCGACCGCTCAGCGCGGGCCCAATGCCCGTTCCACGGAAGGAACGTTCATGTACCGACCACGAGCCAGACGGCTCCTGGCGACGAGCGTGGCGGTGGCCATCATGGCCACTCTCGCGCCGACGCCGGCCTTCGCCGCCTCGCCCGATGACGGCAACTCGATAGTCGACGGCATCAAGAGCTGGTTCTCCGACGACGACCGGGAAGAGGCGAAACCGCCGAAGCTTCCCGACACCGCCGTCCCCGGCAACGAGCACCTCGCCAAGGGCAAGCCGACCGCGAAGCCCAAGCGAGTCCGGGAGCTGGAGAACAGGCGCACACCATACTCCAGACACTGGCAACTGTCCGACGGTAGGGTGCAGTCCGAGGTCTCCACCGTGGCGACCGACTACTCCACTGGCAAGGGCAAGGCCAAGTCCTGGCATCCGATCGACACTTCGCTCACCCCGGCCGACCGGAGCGGCTTCCGCTACGCCAACACCACCAACCTCGCCCGCACCTACTTCGGCAGCTCTCCCGAGCAGCTGGTGCGGTTCGAGCTCGACAAGGGCCACTGGGTGGCCATCGGCATCAAGGGCGCCGAAGCCTCGAAGCTGACGCCGCACGTAGCTGGCAACGCTGTCACTTACCGTGACGCCTTCGGCAAGGGCGCGGACCTGACGTACACCGTCGGCAACGGGACCGTGAAGGAGGGCATCGTCCTGCGCGGACGGCCCGCCGGCACTCCCCGTTACGACTTCACCCTCACCACCGAGGGGCTGAGCGCGAAGAGGCGGAAGAACGGCTCCATCGCGCTCTTCAGCGAAGGCTCCGGGCCCGGCCGGCCCGAACTGCTCATCCCCGCGCCGTTCATGACGGACGCCAAGAAGGACGCGAGCGCGCCGTACGGGACCAAGAGCTCCGACGCCGTACAGCAGTCGCTCACCGGCAAGGACGGCTCGTACGCCGTGAGCCTGCGGCCGGATGCCGCCTGGCTCGCGGCGAAGGGGCGCCAGTACCCGGTGGTCGTCGACCCGACGATCTCCATTGCGCCGACGCCGTCGCAGTCCCAGGACGTGATGATCTCCTCGGACGACCCAGCGGCGAACTACGACGGCAGCTGGCGCCTCTCGGTCGGCAACACCACGACCGGCGCCTCGCGCGCCCTGGTGAAGTTCGGCCTGTCCGGCGTGCCCGCGGGCACCAAGCTGGACTCCGCCGACCTCAAGCTCTACTACGACCAGACGCACACCACCGCCGACAACGAGGTCCAGCTGGAGGCGCACCGCGCCACAAACGCCTGGCTGGAGAACAACGCGACCTGGAACAGCGCGAGCGGCTTCACCGGCGAGCTGTCCGGCACGTCGGTCCTGGTCGACGACCGGGACGCGGGCACCACGTCGGCGCAGGGCGCCTGGCCCGCCTCCACCAACACCACGTACACCCAGTACGCGGTCAACCAGGATTACCTGTACAACAAGGACGCGGTCGCCGGCGACAAGTACACCTGGCAGCCGAACCTCCCCGAGGACGGCAACTACCAGGTCGAGGCGCACTACGTCCCGGCCTCGGACCGCGCCACCAACGCCCCGTACACCGTCACCTACGACGGCGGCACCAAGGCCTACACGGTCAACCAGCAGGCCGGCACGGGCGGCGTGTGGAAGACGCTCGGCACCCACCCGTTCAAGGCCGGCACGCTGGGCAAGGTCGTGCTCGGTGACGGGCCCGCGTCGACGACCACCGCGGTGCTCGCGGACGCCGTCCGGTTCAGCAAGGGCGGTGTGGTCACCAAGCAGCCGAACGAGTCCAACACCTGGCACTCCTTCTCGGTGACCAAGACCGTCCAGCAGTGGATCGACGGCACGTACGCGAACAACGGCTTCGTGATCAAGGCCGGCGACGAGTCCGCCAACGGTCCGAAGGGCGGCCCGCGTTACGAGGCGGCCGAGTACGCCTACAAGGGCGAGTCCGCCAACTACCCGAAGCTGGTGCTCACCTGGGGCCGCCAGGGTGTCGCGGTCAACGCCCCGCAGGTCATCCACGCCACCGGCGCGGACCTGAGCTGGCCCGCGTACACCGACCCGTCGACCGCGACGGGCGACGACATCGTCGAGTACCAGGTCCACCGCAGCGTGTACCAGTCCTTCACGCCGTCGTCGCAGACCCTGGTCTCGCCGGTGTCCAAGGACGCCACCACGTTCACGGACTCGACGGCCACCCCGACCCCGGCGGACTCCGCCGACTCGTTCGGGAACGTCTTCTACTACATGGTCGCGGTCAAGACGAAGGACGGGCAGGTCATCCCAGCCCCGACCCAGATCGTCAAGCTGCCGAAGGCCGGCCGTACGACCCTGGTCCTCCAGTCGGGACAGACCGACACCACCCTGTCGTCCGCGCAGCCGACCACCGGCCACGACACCATCTCCGACTCGGGGCTCACCCGGAACTGGCTGTCGGTGGGCAACAACTCCACCACCTACGGCAAGACCCGCGCCCTACTGAAGTTCCCCGGCGTCAGCGCGATTCCCGCCAACTCCCGGGTGCTGGAAGCCCAGCTCGACATGTGGGGCTTCACCACCACCACGGACACCGCAGGCGCGATCTACGAAGCCCACGGTCTGACCCGTGACTTCGACGAGACCGCCGCCTCCTGGAACAACGCCACCTCCACCACCGCGTGGACGACGGCCGGCGGCGACATGGACGCCGCGGTCGCCGACACGGTCGGCACGGTCACCAACGACCCGGCCCGCCAGAGCTGGTACCTCACCTCGCTCGCCCAGGGCTGGGTGACCACCCCGTCGAGCAACAAGGGCGTGGCGATCCGGCTCAAGGACGAGTCGACGGCCGGTCCGCAGGAGCGCACGATCTTCCTCTCCTCGGAGGCGGAGGAGCCGCAGCTGCGTCCGCAGCTCGTCGTGACGTACATCGACAAGTCGACAGACTCGACCTACTTCGCGCCCTACACCCCGTCGCGGATGATCCCGGGCGACACCTACACCGTCGACGTCACCCTCACCAACACCACCACCTCGGTGTGGAAGGCCGCGGACTACGCGCTCTCCTACACCTGGTCCCTCCCCGACGGCACGGACGCCACGACGGGCGGCAACCAGCTGCAGACCGCGCTGCCGAAGGACCTGTACCCCGGCGACACGGTGACGGTGAAGGCGCAGCTGAAGGCCCCGATCAACTCCGACTCGGGCAACAAGCGGCTCGACTACCTCCTCAAGTGGGATCTGCGCAACAACACCGCCGGCACCTGGCTCTCGGCCACCGAGTCCATCCCGCCGCTCGCGCAGAACGTCCGCACCGAGGACCCGACGTCGAACCAGCTCGGCCTGGAGAAGTTCTACTCGTACGCGGGCAAGAACACCGGCGCCGGCTCGACGCTGATGACCAACCTGTACGCGGGCAACACGGTCTGGCAGTACAACGCCTTCAACAACCCCGGGCGCGGTCTGTCGACGTTCGTACGTTTCGCGTACAACTCCCAGGACACCTCCGACACTGTCCTCGGCCACGGCTGGTCGGCGCAGGCCGCGATGCCGCTGCGGCTGGGCACGGCGCTGGACTTCCACCCGAACCCGAACCCGACCGAGGTGACGCTGCCGGACGGCGACGGCACCGAGCACATCTTCCGCAAGCAGGCGGACGGCACGTGGAAGGCCCCTTCGGGCGTCCACTACCTCCTCCAGCAGGGCTCAGGTGTCGACTGCACCCCGGACAAGGACGGCGACCCGAAGGCGTGGTCGCTGACGCGTCCGGACCGCTCCCAGTTCTTTTTCGACTGCGACGGCTATCTGACGTCGATCGTCGACAAGAACGGAAACACGCAGTCGTACACGTACGAGGAGCGCAAGTCCAACAACAAGCCGACCAAGTTCCTCCGTTACATCACCGACCCGACGGGCCGTCAGACCCTCACGGTCGACTACTACGCCAAGGGCCAGTCGTACTCGTACATCAATGACGCGGGCACGAAGGTCACCGGCACCAACCTCACCAGCCCGAAGATCATCGACCACGTCAAGTCGATGACGGACATCTCCGGCCGCAAGCTGGAGTTCGTCTACAGCGACAAGGGCCTGCTCGGCGAGCTGACCGACGGCGTGGGCTCCACGCAGCCGAAGGTCTTCAAGTTCGTCTACGACGCCACCCAGGGCAACAAGAACGTCAAGCTGGTCAAGGTCACCGACCCGCGCGGCAACTCGACGTCCCTGGACTACTACTACCCGCAGGTGGGTGACGATCCGAAGTTCCACTGGAACACGAAGACGATCACCGACCGGCTGGGCGGCACCACCGGCTACGTCTACACGGACCCGGACGGCACCGCGGGCTCGTTCATCGAGACCAAGGTCACGGACGCCGAGAACCACACCACGACGCAGTCGATCGACGGCTACGGACGTGCCAACCAGATCACCAACGCCAAGGCGGAGGTGACCAAGTTCGCCTGGGACGCTGACAACAACGTCACGCGTCTGGAGGAGGCCAACGGGGCCGTCTCGACCTGGTCGTACGACCCGAAGACCGGCTACCCGCTGGAGCAGAAGGACGCCGAGGCCAACAAGAACGGCACGGCGGCACAGACCTTCACCTACTCCACGGGCCTGAACGGCTATGTCGCGGACCTCTTCCAGAAGAAGTCCCCGGAGGGCCGCACCTGGCAGTTCGGCTACGACACCCATGGCAACCTGACCTCGGTCACGGACCCCAAGGGCGTGGCCACCGCCACGGCCGGTGACTACACGTCCAGGTCGGAGTACGACACCTACGGTCAGCTGACCAAGGCGATCGACGCCAACGGCCACGCCACGAGCTACAGCGGCTTCCAGGCCACCGGCTTCCCGGCGACGATCAGCGACGCGCTGAACAACCCGTCGACCTTCGAGTACGACGTGCGCGGCAACGTCACCAAGGTGACGAATACCCAGGGCGCGCAGGTCACCCAGACCTACGACACCTTCGGCCGGCCGCTGGAGAAGAAGGAGCCCAAGGACCAGGCGGGCGGCGTCTTCATCACGACCCCGGCTCCGGTCTACGACGCCAACGACAACATCACCAAGGCCTTCGGACCCAACGGCGCCGAGACGACGTCGGTGTACGACAAGGCCGACCAGGCCGGGGAGCAGACAGCGCCGGGCGACCTGGCGACCGATCCGGCTCGTCGGACCACGATGACGTACGACAAGGTCGGCAACGTCCTCACGCAGACCGAGCCCAGGGGCAACGAGACCGCCACGGCGGGCGACTACACGACGACGACCACGTACGACGTGCTGTACCAGCCGGTCGAGGTGACGGACGCGGCCGGCGGCAGGATCACGTCGACGTACGACAACGTCGGCAATGTCACCAAGATCGTCGACCCGCGGAAGAACGCCACCGCGGACACGACGGACTACACCACCCTCTACGAGTACGACCTGAACCACCGGGTGGTGAAGACGACCGACGCCATCGGCAAGTTCACCACCGCCCGCTACGACAAGGACGGCCTGTCCGTCGCCCAGACGGACGCCGAGGGCAATGAGTCCCTGGCCACCTACGACGAGCGCGGCGCTCTGGTGGAGTCCAAGCTCCCGACGAGCAAGGACGGTGCGGGCAACATCAGCTACCGCACCACCCGGTACGAGTACGACCAGGTCGGCAACCAGACCAAGACGATCACCCCACGCGGTGTCGCCACCACCGACGACACCACCGACTACACTGCGGAGACCGTCTACGACGAGCTGAACCGGGTGAAGGAGGAGCGCTCGCCCTTCGACAAGGACGACGCTCGCTACAGCACCCCCGACTCGACGTTCTACTTCTACGACTCGGTCGGCAACCTCAGCCAGGTCTCGGCACCGCCGTCGGACGGCCAGACGGTCCGTAACTTCACCGACTACACCTACTACGACAACGGCTGGACGAAGACCTCGAAGGACCCGTGGGACATCACCACGTCCTACGACTACAACGCTCTCGGCCAGCAGACCAAGAACACCCTCGCCTCGGCCGGCGGGTCCCAGCAGCGCACCATGACCTGGGATTTCTACCAGTCGGGCAACCAGAAGGCGCGCTCGGACGACGGCATCCCCGTCGGCAAGCAGGTCGTCCTCGTCGACAGCTCGGACTTCAACAACACGGCGATCCAGGGCAACTGGAGCCGTACGCAGGCCGAGCAGCAGTACGGCTACGACACCTACTCGCATCCCGCGGGCACCGGCACCGACAAGTTCGTGTGGCAGCTCAACATCCCGCAGAACGGGACGTACGAAGTCTTCGTACGCCACCCGAAGATGACGGGCGCGGCCACCGACGCCAAGTTCACGGTGGACTACAACGGCGGCAGCGTCACCAAGACGGTCGACCAGACACAGAACACCGGTACCTGGGTCTCGCTGGGCAGCTACTCCTTCGTCGAGGACGGTCCGCAGAAGGTCAGCGTCACCGACCAGGCGAACGGAACGGTGCTCGCCGACGGGGTGAAGCTGGTCCGCTCCAACACGGGTGAGACGGACAACGAGAAGAAGGACTTCACCTACCGGTACGACACCAACGGCAACATGGTGGAGGTCAAGGACAACTCCCCCGGTGCGAAGATCGACACGTACCGGATCTCCTACGACGGTCTCAACCAGGTCGCCAAGGTCGAGGAAGTCGCGGCCGGCGTGGTGAAGAACACCAGCTCGCTGGCCTACGACGAGAACGGTCACCCGGTCACCTCGACCCACGACCTCACCTGGTCGAAGATCGAGTACGACGAGCGGGACCTGGTCAGCAAGGTCACCAACGCCGATTCCCCCACCGCGGGCAATCAGCAGATCACCACGATGACCTACACGGCCCGAGGGATGCTCCTGAAGGAGACCAAGCCCAACGGCAACACGCTCGACATGACCTACTACCTCGACGGGTCGGTCAAGCAGTCCGTCGAGAAGAAGGCGAACGGCACGGTCGCCTCGCAGCACGACCTGGAGTACTCGGCCAACGGCCACCGCTCCAAGGACGTGCTGAAGCTGATGAACGCCGACGACAACGCGGCGTACATCAACAACACATACACCTTCGACTACGACCCGCAGGACCGGATCGCCAAGGTCACCAAGGCCGGTGACAGCCCGTCCACCGAGGCGTACACCTACGACCGCAACAGCAACGTCATCGAGCAGACGGTCGAGGGGACGACGATGTCCCACCGTTACGACCGCAACCGTCTGCTGTCCTCGTCCTCGGACGGGATCACGTCCACCTACAACTACGACCCGCTCGGCCGGCTCGACACGGTCAGCACCGGCGGCCAGACCGACGAGAAGTACTACTACGACGGCTTCGACCGTACGGTGAAGGCCCGGGCCGGAACCGGCGCCGCGGCCGTCACCACCTCGTACGTCTTCGACCCGTTCGACCGGACCGTCTCCCAGACGACCTCCGGCGCCGAGTCCAAGACCACCGCCTTCACCTACCTCGGCATCGACAACCAGGTCCTGCGTGAGGAGCTGAACGGCAAGGTCGACAAGGACTACCAGTACCTGCCGTCCGGCCAGCAGGCCACCCAGATCAAGCACAAGGACGACGGGAGCAAGGAGTACTCGCAGTACGTCACCAGCCCGCGCGGTGACGTCGAGGCCATCACGAAGGAGGACGGAAACACCCGGGCCACCTACGGCTACACCGCCTACGGCTCGGACGACAAGTCACAGATGACCGGCGCCGACAAACCGGACGCCGCCAACCCCGGCAAGGACTCGTACAACGCCTTCCGCTTCAACTCGGCTCGCTGGGACGCGGCGTCGGGCACGTACGACATGGGCTTCCGTAACTACGACCCGGGTCTGAACCGCTTCCTGACCCGTGACTCGTACGGCGGCGCCCTGGCCGACATGGCGCTGGCCACCGACCCGTTCACCGGAAACCGCTACGCCTTCGCCGGCGGCAACCCGATCAGCTTCGTCGAGCTCGACGGGCACCTGTTCGGGCTCTCCCTGTCGGACATCGGCCACGCGGCGCTGGACGTCGTCGGTCTGGTCCCGGTCGTGGGCGAGGTCGCGGACGTCGCCAACGGCATCTGGTACGCGGCCGAGGGCAACTACGTCGACGCGGCCCTGTCGATGTCCTCGGCGATCCCGCTCATCGGGTACGGCGCCAGTGCCGTCAAGGCCGGCAAATACGCCAAGAAGGGCATCGACGCGCTCGACACGGCCAACGACGCCCGCAAGGCCGTCGACAAGGCCGACGACGTCAAGGACGCCACGAACGCGGTGGACACGGCCAACGACGCCCGCAAGGCGGACGGCGCGTCCCCGCCCAAGCAGGACGGCGGCAACACCAGTACCCCGGACAAGCCGGCGGCACCCAGCTGCAAGGCGAACAGCTTCCCGTCCGGCACCCCGGTGCTGATGGCCGACGGCGCCACCCGGCCCATCGAGGAACTGCGTGCCGGGGACGAGGTCAAGGCCACCGATGTCGAGTCCGGTGACACCCGGACCCGGACGGTGACCCACACCCGTACGACCGTGGGCGAGAAGCACCTGGTCACCCTGACGCTGAAGGCCCAGGACGGTGACCACGGCACCGGAGCCACCGGCAAGCTGACCGCCACCGACAACCACGAGTTCTGGCTGCCCGAGCCGGGCAAGTGGGCCGAGGCCGGGAAGCTCCAGCGCGGCCAGTGGCTGCAGACCTCGGCCGGCACCTGGGTGCAGATCACCGCGGTCGAGCACCACACCGCGCACCGGCGGGTCCACAACCTCACCGTCGACGGCGTCCATGACTTCTACGTCATCGCCGGTGGGCTCGACGTCCTCGTACACAACCAGTGCGGTACCAAGGTCGAGTACGGCAAGGGACTGAGCGTCGAGGCGATCAAGGCCCGCGCCAAGCACAACTGGCTGCGGGGCGGCCGCAACGTCGCCGTGATCGAGTACAAGAAGGGCGACCAGCTCCTCACGTACGCGGCACGCAGCAAGAACGGCAAGGGCGCCATGCACTCCGAGAAGAGGGCATGGGAGCACCTGCAGAGCCAGGGTGTGACCCCGGACGATGTCACCCGGGTATACACCGAGCTCGCGCCGTGCGACTACGCGGGCTGTGACACGTTCCTGATGAACACCTTCGGCGGTAACAAGGTCAGCTACAGCTTCGACTACCCGCACGGTCAGGGCGTCGGGCCGAAGGCAGGCCGCCGAACCGGTATGAACGCGCTCAAGCGGGCATTGACACAGATCCGCCGCGGCACGTTTGATCACCTGTTGTAACCGACCGTTCTGAAGGGAAAGCCAGTGGAGTACGTGCCGCAGTGGCTCACAGCCACCTCATGGGACGAGGCCGGCACTCTCGGCCTCGACGCCGACGCGCTGTCGTCGGCGGCCGAGTGGCCCGAGCCCGTGCGCAAGGCCCTGGAGGCCGCGCGCGAGTACGGGCTGCCGGAAGAAGTGGACGGGATGTTCTATCCCAGCAGCCAGGGCGGCGCGTTCACCCGGGTCGGCTCGGCTGCCGCCGGGTCGTTCTGGCGGCTCGGACAGCACGAGACGCAGCTCGGCGGTTCGTACGTGTTCGAGTATGTGCTCGACGGGCAGGGACGGGTCGTGCTGCTGGACCCGGCCCTGCCCGAACCCCGGTTCGTCAACTCGTCCCTGATCGCGTTTCTCGACGCGCTCGCCGCGTGGGACCACCGGAACGAGCACCTCGACGACTTCGACGACCTCGAACCGGAGGACGACGAGGACGACGAGGACCCAGCGGAGGAGGCGCGGGTCGCCTTCGGCATGGAGATCGCCCGCAAGCTGAGGGAGCAGGACCCGGCCGCGTTCACCGACGAGGCCACCACCTGGTGGGACCGGGTGTACGAGGACGTCGAGAACGACGCCATCTGATGTCGTAGAAACCGTCCGCAGGCGTCCAGTTGGTCCAGGGTGGGCGCGCAAGTCCAGATCAGAGCCTTGTGGCGTGAGTGCGTCCGTGGGGTTGGTGATCCGCCTGTGATCGCTTGTGATCGCTCGTGACAGGTGAGGACCCCTGTCGGCTTGCTCCGGCGGGGGGCCTGCGTAGGCGGGGACCTGATACGACGACGTCCCGCCGGCTTGCTGCGGCGGGGCGTCGTCGTGTAGTTGGTCATGTTGGATTGGGGCTTGCACTGGAGGCTCCGTTGTACTCCGGCTCGCCGCTCTCGAGTACGCGGAGGAGCGAGGCGGTGACGACGCGGGAGGTGCGGCCAATCG
Source organism: Streptomyces sp. NPDC002520 (assembly GCF_053595235.1). NCBI lineage: Bacteria > Bacillati > Actinomycetota > Actinomycetes > Kitasatosporales > Streptomycetaceae > Streptomyces > Streptomyces sp. NPDC002520. Next base: position 187,494 of record NZ_JBSFXG010000016.1, read on the forward strand.
GCAGCACGCGGCAGGGGAATTCCCCGCGGCGAACAAGGTCGTAGCTCTTCGATCTCGACAAGCCGAACGCCTGGGCGGCGCCCTCGACGCTCGCGGTCCCACTCCAGGTGGCGCGGATGTGCTCGGGGCTGAACGGGCTGTAATGCGTTTCGCTGCTCTGGCTGGGCATTCCTGTCAACAGTGCCTTTCGGGTTTGGTTGCTTCCGGCGGTGGGGAAGCGGGGAGGCGCGGTGGACTGCCAATAGTCCGAGGAGTCCCCGGTTTCGGTAACCGGGCACTGGCGGATACCCTGCTCCGCTCAGCCTTGGGGGTGAGTTGCAACGGGCCCAATCGTCGCCAGCATTGCTGGTTGGGGCCGTCGGCATTGTCTCCACGTGTTTCCGATGACCCACCATGTTGAGTGCGTCGCGATCCTTGAGCCTGCCGAAAAGGGCGCCTGACCTGCGGTTTCGCCGAGTGTGCATTATGTGCGCTGTGGGCGTTACAGGCGATATCTTGACGCATATTCGACGCACGAGAGGCCCCTCTGGCGCACGTTTGACGCACGTTCTGATGGGGCGTCAGGCGGTCTTTCTCGCAGGTGACGGGGCGTCGGGTGGGGTCTGTCGGGGCTCCTTCTTTGCCGTCTCCTGGTGAAGCGCTGTCGGTTATGGCTGGGTTTGGGGCTCAGTGGGAGCGGGGTCCGTACGGGCTCCAGTGGCCGAGGAAGGGCTTGAGGTCGTCGCCGCTGGGCTTCGGCGGTGTGGGCAGCTTTGGCGCTGTGGCGGACTCGGTGAGGTGTTGGAGGCGGGCGTCCGCGAAGGTGAGCCACGCCTCGATCTCGGTCTTTTCCTGTCCAGGGGGCAGGGGTGTGGCGTGGTCGCGTACCGCTGTGACGTATTCGCTCAGACGCTTGGCCTGGTGCCAGGCATCTGCTTGTGCTTCGAGGTGTTTGACGCGGAAGGCGTGGGCGTATGCGGCGCGGGCTTCCTGCATTGCGGTTTCCCAGCGCTTCTGCTGTGCCTCTCTGACTTGCTGGTCTGCGCGGCGTTTACGTTCTGCGGCTTCGCCGCGGAGACCGACTTCTTGCGCGATTTCGGCTAGTTGGTCTTCCAGTGGCCGGTCGGGGATGTCGGCCCATTCGCTGGCGCGATGCGGGCTGCCGCCGCTGAGGATGAATCGCAGGCGGGTGGAGGGGGTGCAGTCGAAGCGGGGGATGCGCATCCATGAGTGCTTCTTGGCGTCGGCGAGTTCTTTGTCGGTGGGGATGTGTTCGCTGCGGTCCTGTTCTTGGAGGACGAGGAATCCGACGCTTTCGCCTTGGGCGGTGATGGTGAAGTGCGGTGGTGCTGTGCGGCGTCGATGGGGTGGGGGAGCGCCGTGTGGGGCCTTCCCCGTGAAGGTGGGCACGCGGTTATTGATCACGCGGCGAGCGTGAGTTTAGCGGTGTGGTGTCGGTGTTCGTATTCGTTGGGGCTGAGATGGCCGTTGGCGGAGTGTCGGCGGCGGCTGTTGTAGCGGGTCAGCCACGCGAAGACGGTCCTGCGGCAGGTATCGGAGTCGCCGTAGTCGTGGGCGCCCTGGAGGGTCTCGCGTTTCAGGGAGGCGTGGAAGCTTTCGCAGGCCGCGTTGTCGGCGCTGGTGCCGACCGTGCCCATCGACCGTGTGACCCCGAGCTGGTCGCAGAGGCCGACGAAGGCCCGGGATCCGTATTGCGCTCCGTGGTCGGAGTGGAACACGGCGCCGTCCAGGCCGCCGCGGGTCGAGGCCGCCATCCGCAGTGCGTCGGCGACCAGGCCGGTGCGCATGTGGTTGGCGATGGACCAACCGACGACCTTGCGGCTGAAGCAGTCCAGCACGGTCGCGAGATAGAGGAACTCCCCGCCTGCGAGCGGGAGATACGTGATGTCGCCCATGTATTTGCGCCCTGGCTCGGTGGCGGTGAAGTCCCGCTGGAACAGGTCCGGGACCGGTGAGGCTGCCGGGTCCGGGACGGTGGTGCGCACGCGTCTACGCAGGCGGATGCCGGTGATGGAGAACGTCCGCATGATCCGGGCGATCCGCTTCTCGTTCATCGCCATCGGCGGTGTTCTCACTTCCTCCGGATCAAACAGATCCAGTATCAGCGTGTCCACCACTCAGGGGGAGGCCCCGCAGCCATCAATGAGTGGCTGTGACCACAGTCGCAGCCGCCTTCAGTTAACCCTTTGCCACGGAGCTGATGGGCCAGCTAAGTTCTCCCAGCCGTCCATATCGTTCCGGACCGGCACGTCGACGAGGAGGTGTGGAGCACATGCGCAGGAGTGCCCAGCAATTGAGCCCGCGTACTGACCCTTGCCACCTCCTCACGACGGGGACAACACCTTGTCGCTCCGCATCACCCCACTGACCGACCCCGCTCACGGGGCACACAGCCGGCGCCTCGCATGGCTGGCGTCCGACGCCGATGCCAACCCTGTCGGGGCGGCCTTTCTGCGCCTGTTCGAGGGCGGACAACAGCACCTGTCCGAACTTACCCTCCACGTCCATCCCGTGGAGCGCCGCCAGGGCATTGGCTCCCAGCTCCTCGGCACCGCCGTGGCCGCCGCCAGGGACAACGCCCGGCGCTGCGTCGTCGCGCAGGCCGGGGCCGGGTCGCCCGGCGACCACTTCCTGCCGGCCCACGGCTTCCGCAAGGTCCTCACCCTGAGGTACGCCCGCTTGCCACTGGCCGACGTGGACACCACCGCCCTCGCCGAGATCATCGAACGTCCGCATCCCGGCTACCGGCTGGCGTCATGGCAGGGAACCGTCCCCGACCACCTCGCCCAGACGTTCGCCGACTCACGCCGCGCCATGGACGACATGCCCATGGACGACACCGACCACGGCATCACGATCTGGGACGTGGACCGGGTCCGGGCCGCGGCCAAGGCCGTCGAAGACCGCGGCGACCAGCTGCACACCGTCGTCGCCATCGACACCTCCGACGACTCGATCGCCGGGTTCACGGAACTCGTCGTCCCCGGCAACGGCAAGGGTGATGGCCAGCATTACGGCACCGGCGTGCTGCCCGAACACCGCGGGCATGGCCTCGGCCGATGGATGAAGGCCGAGGCGATCCGACAAGCCCACGGCCACTACCCAGACCTCGGCGGCCTCCTGACCGACACCGCCGACAGCAACACGCACATGAGACACATCAGCGACAGCCTCGGCTACGTGCCCACGCACACGACCCTGCAGTACCAGCTCGACCTGTAGAGACGAACGAACGGGCCGGACTGGGCATCACCTCGTCCGGCCCGTCAGCACTTTCGCAACAGGCCCTAGCTTGACTCTGTCGGGGATCTTGGAGCGGTCGAGGTCAACTGCCCAGCGTTCGCCAGGACTTCGACCGGGGGATGCCGTGCCGGTCCAGAAAGGTCTGGAAGGCGGTCGGTGGCCGTGGTGAGGGGGTTTCCTCAGTCGGTGGCAGGCCGCTGAGGCGTTCGATGTTCACGGCGATGGCCGTGAGTACGTGTTGCAGATGGGTTTTCGGCTGGCCTCGGTAGCGGCAGTGGCGCATGCCGTGTCCGTGGGCGAACTCGTTGATGGTGCCCTCGACTCCGGAGCGGACCGCGTAGCGGGTCTTCCAGTCGAGGGTCTGCTGCTCGGCGCGGACGCGGAGTTGCAGGTCGCGGAGTTCTCGCGGGGGAAAGCCCACGGTCCGGGCGCTGTCGGCGGTGGAGGTGCACCGGGTGCGGACCGGGCAGGGGCGGCACTGGCTCTTGGTGAACCGGGCCACGATCAGCGGGGCGGCGGTGGGCGAGGACGTCGGGTAGGGGCCGTGCCAGCCCTGGCTGACCTGGCCCTGGGGGCAGGTGACCTGCCGGCGGTCGAAATGGATATGGAAGTCGTCCCGGTCGAAGCCCTCGTTCTTGCTGTGCTGGCGGGTGGGGTTGCCCGGCAGCGGGCCGCTGACGGTGACCTGGTGTGTGCGGGCGGCTCGTTCCAGGTGGACCAGGGAGGTATAGCCGCCGTCGACCAGGTGCTCGGCGGGCAGCAGTCCGCGACACGCCAGCCGGGTGTGGATGCCGGGCAGGGCCTGTCCGTCGTTCGTGGCGGCCGAGGTGGTGGCCACGTCCTTGATTACGTTCACGCTGCCGGCGGCACACGTCTCGGTGACATGCGCGGCGAACCCCTTCCAGCGGATGATGTGCCCGTGGCGGACGTAGCGCGCCGTGGTGTCGTATGGGGAGACGACCGCCGAGGAGGAGGGCGGCAGCCCACCGTCGTCGGCGGTGCGCCAGCGCAGGCGGCCTGTCGCGTCGCGGTAGTAGTTCTGCACGACGATCTGCCGCAGGGCCTCGGCCTGCGGGCCGGGCCGGTAGCCCGGTTCGTGCTGGTGAAGGAGTTCCAGCAGCCGGCAGGCGTCGTCGCCGGCGGCGAGGATCCTGGTCTTGGGCCGGGTGGGGTCCTTGCCCAGGCGGACCGGACGGCCGTAGCGGCGCCCCCACTCCTCGTCGACCCGGCCGACCAGCAGGTGCTCGGCCGTGCGGGCAACTTCTTCCAGCGCGGCACGGACGGCCTCGGTAAGCAGTTCCAGCCGGGTCAGGTCGCGTACCGTGGCCAGGACGTGGGTGGAGTCGGTGCGCTGCGTGGTGCGCTCGCGTACGAGTCCAGCCTCCTTCAGGCGGGCGAGCGCCAGATCGAGAAGTCGGTCGGCGCGGTCGTCCTGGGTGAGGCGCTCGCGGAAGTCGGCCAGCACACTGTGGTGGAAACCGGGATCGTCCAGTTCCATGGCCAGCGCGTACTTGAAATCGATGCGGCAGCGGACCGCTTCCGCCGCCTGGCGGTCCGACAGCCCCAGCACGAACTGCAGCACGCAAACGGTTGCCAGCTGGGCGGGCGACAGACCCGGACGGCCGTCGCGCGGGTACCAGCCGGCGAAGTCCTCGTCGTGCCACAGCCCGTCCAACCGGTCCCGCACCTACATCGCCGTCGTACCGTGCGGGTTGCTCGCCCGCGCGATCTGCGCGGTCAGAGAAGGGACTTGCTCACCGGAACGGGAACGGAGGAACAACGCACACCCCAACAGCTACATCGGCCTGCAGTACAGTACCGAGCATCCATGTTGATCACGCCGCTGGACCGGAAAACTCCAAGATCCCCGACAGAGTCAAGCTAGTGCCGCATCAGCCAACGTTCGCCTCTTTGTGACACGCCGTCCGGCTACGGGCCCGGACGGCGCGCGTCGGCCACGCTGTCCTGGTGGCTGAACTGGTGCGGGTGCGTGAGATCGACGACGGTGAGGGCAAGAGGCTGCTGCGGATCGTCCGCCGGGGCACCGGGTCGGTGGTGACGTGGCGGCGCGCCCAGATGGTGCTGCTGTCCGCGCAGGGTATGCCCGTCGACAAGATCGCGACGGTGACGTTCACCAGCCCGGACCGGGTCCGTGACGTGATCCACAACTTCAACGCCGACGGCTTCGACTCGCTCTACCCGAAGTACAGGGGTGGGCGCCCCAGGACATTCACGCTGCCCGAGCGCCGCGAGATCAAGAAGATCGCCAAGTCCAAGCCGTCCGAGCACGGCCTGCCCTTCTCGACCTGGAGCCTGGTCAAGCTGGCCGACTTCCTGGTCGCCGAGGGGGTGGTCGACGACATCAGCCACGAGGGCCTGCGGGTCCTGCTCCGCGAGGAGGGCGTCTCCTTTCAACGCGTGAAGACCTGGAAGTCCTCGAACGACCCCGACTACGCCGCGAAGAAGGCCCGGGTCGAGCACCTCTACGCGATCGCCGACGGCGAGGTCGTCCCCGAGGAAGGCGAGCCCGAAGTCGTCTTCTGCATGGACGAGTTCGGCCCGCTCAACCTCCAGCCCCACCCCGGACGCCAGTGGGCCGAGCGCGGCGGCAAGTACAAGGACCCCGACCGCGAGCCACGGCCCCGCCGCCGTGCGACCTACACCCGCCCGCACGGTGTCCGGCATCTGTTCGCCGCCTACGACCTGGGCAAGGACCAGCTCTACGGCCACATCAAGAAGACCAAGAACCGCTCCAAGTTCCTGGAGTTCTGCCGCTACCTGCGCTCCCTGCACCCATCGGGAAGCGCATCGCGATCGTGTGCGACAACTACTCGCCGCACCTGACCACGAAACGGTGCCGCCGGGTCGCCAACTGGGCCGAGGCGAACAACGTCGAGATCGCCTACACCCCGACCAACTCCTCGTGGCTGAACCGGATCGAGGCCCAGTTCACCGCCCTACGCTACTTCACCCTCGACGGCACCGACCACGCCAGCCACAAGGAGAAGGGAAGCATGATCCGCCGCTACATCATCTGGCGGAACAAGCACGCCCAGGACGAGCGCCTACGCGACGTCGTGAACAGGCCGAACGTCGCCTGAGGCAGCCGCACCCCGACGGAACAACGCGGTCCACAGGAAGGTCACGCCGAACAGCGCTGACTCGGGCGGCTCCTCCCGCATGCGCCGCAGTTCGACCTCTGTCAGATCGGAGAAGATCCGGCGCAGTGATTCGGGCGTGTAGGCGAGGCCACCCTGCAGATCACGCTCGCGGTAGAGGTCCGCGTCGGCGATCTCCAACCCCATGCCCTGCTCGCCGGCGGCGAAGCTGGTGAGCGCGAGATGACCGCCGGGGGCCAGGACGCGGTCGAGAAGGGCCAGGTAGCTGACCCGGCGGTGCGGCGACAGGTGGTGGAAGCATCCCGAGTCGACGACCAGGTCGTACGGGCCGGTCAACTCGGTGGTGGGGAGGGCGAAGGCGTCACCACAGAGGAAGCGGACGTCGACCCCGGCCTGGCGAGCCCGGTCCTCGGCCCAGGCGATGGCCACCGGGGAGAGGTCCACGGCGTCCACCTCGAAGCCGTGCGACGCGAGGTGCAGGGCATTGCGGCCCGCCCCGCACCCCAGGTCAAGGGCCCGACCGGGAGCGATCAGCCCCTGGTCGAGGTAGGCGGCCAGATTCTCGTCGGGCTTCGCCGCGAAGAACGGGACCGGCCTCGACCGGTCGGCGTAGAAGCGGTCCCAGAAGTCCTTGCCGTCGCCGGTCCCCAAGCGGCCGGCCTCGGATTCGGATGTGAACAGCCCGTCCAAGAGTGCGAGAACGTCCTCGACGGTGCGTACGGTCCGGTCCATCCGGCCCCCCTTTCGACCGACGTCGATCATAGGAGCGAGGATGGCAAAAGGCCAGGTCAGGCGGTGTATTGCGGCGACTGGAATGAGCTGCTGCGAGCCCCGGAGGTCACCGGCAAGCACCCACTCCAGACCCCGACCCCGCGTCCGCCCAGCCATCCATCAGGAGCCAGAATGGGGGCATCCAGGGCTGCGGCGGGGACACCATTTTGACGAGTTTTCCAGCGGGGCTACAGGGCGAACGTTGTCTGGCGCATCACACTAGGACGGCCGGCGTCGCTGGAGTGTGGCGTCGGGTTCGGCGGCCTGAAGGCCGGCCAGCAGTTCGGCCTGCCCCGCCAGGACCCCGGACAAGATGGTCCGTGCGACCCGCAGCAGCTCTGCCACCTGGGGATTGGCCAGGGAGTAATAGACGGCCGAGCCCTCGCGGCGGGGGGTGACGAGGTTGGCGCGGCGCAGCACGGCCAGCTGCTGGGAGAGGTGGGCCGCCTCGACACCGACCTCGGTCAGCATTTCGGAGACGGCGTGCTCGCGCTGGCTGAGGAGTTCCAGCACGCGGATCCGGACCGGGTGGCCGAGGGTTTTGAAGAACTCTGCCTTCAGCTGGTACAGCGGCGCGTTCACCGCGCCCGTCCCGCGCCCGTGGAGGTCGCCGGGGTGCCGGAGAACCGCTGCCGCGCGTGCACCGTGCATCGCATCCGCCTAAAACTCATTCCCATGGGGACATCCTCGCCCCTGCACACCCACGTGATGACCTCGGCAATTGCTAACATTAGCAATTCCATAAGCCGCGAGAGGGGGGTTCGGTGCGTATCCCACGACCACCCGGCTCAAAGGGAGACCTCCTGAAGTGCCGGGCCTGCCGTCTCAAGTGCCTGCCGGCCGCGGTCGGTGAGGACGGCAACTGCCCGGGCACGGCCACGATCGCCTGATCCGCGTGGGCATCCTGTCCGGCTACAGCGGGCAGAGTTCCCGTACGACCCGTGCCGGCAAGCCGGCCGACACCGAGGGCTGACCTGCGTTGCGAAGGCGGCCATGAGCTTCAGCCGGCACTACGAGGAACGGCGTGGCGCGGGCGTCCTGCATCTGGCCGGCTTCCTCGGTGCGGACGGCACCGGACGCTTCACCGGCGCGATCGCCTGGGTGCTGGCCCGCGCCCGCGGCCCCGTCGTCCTGGAGGTCAGCGGGCTGCTCGGCTGGAGCCCGGAGGGCCAGGTGGCCGTCCTGGACCTGGCCCGCCGCCTGTCGGGCCGGCCCCGTCCGCTCGCCCTGTGTGGGGTGGGCGCCCTGCCGATGGGCACCCTGGCCGCCAACCGGCTGATCCCGATCACCGTCCATAGCGATCTGGATGCCGCCCTGAACGCCCTGGAGACGGGCCCCGAGTAGGCGCCCGGCCTCGACATGCGAGGGTCCCGTCCTTTGCCGGGGACGAGTCCACCTGGGTCTGCATTCCGTGCGTGATCGACGGGTGGTCAGGCTTTCTTGACCACGCTGGACTTGAGCTGCATGGGGCCGAAGCCGTCGATCTTGCAGTCGATGTCGTGGCCGTCCACCCCGTTCACGAGGCGGATGTTGCGCACCTTGGTGCCCGCCTTGATGCCGGACGGACTGCCCTTGATCTTCAGGGTCTTGACCACCGTGACCGTGTCGCCGTCAGCGAGTACATTGCCGACCGCATCCCGGATCACCCCATCCGCGGCGTCGCTGCCCGCATCTTCGGCGGACGTGGGCGAGAACTCGTGGCCGCACTCGGGGCAGACCAGCAGCGCGCCCATCTCGTAGGTGTACGCGCTGGAGCACTCGGGGCACGGCGGCAGCGCCTGGGTCGCATCGCTCATGGTGTTCTGGGTTTCCTTGCCTTGTTCGTTGCTTCGCTTACATCGGGTGTCATGGCGTCGCGGCGCGGGTGCCGGGCCATGCGTCGCTGCACCACTGCCGTTGCTCACCGGGCACTGCCTGGTGAGCGGTGAGGGCGGCGGGCAGGTCCACGTGGACGGGGATCGGCGGATGGGCGCCGTCGGGCACGAGGGAGCCGTCGGCGGGGATCGCGGCGAGTTCCAGGCGGCGTCCCTCGTCGGCGAGTTGGCGGGCCGCCTGGGCCACGGCCGTCTGTCCGCCGGCCGACCAGCCGCGCAGTTCGGTCAGGTCCAGGATGACCGGCCCATTCCCGCGGGCCAGGACCCAGCCGATCGCGCCGGTGAACCGGGCCACCGCGTCGGGGCCCAGGTACCCGGCCAGGGAGAGAACACCCAGGCTGGGGTGGGTGGTGTAGCGCCACTCTATGGTCATCGGCTGCTGCCTCGATCTGTTTACAGGGGGAGGGTGATCCAGATGGTCTTGCCCTTGCCGTCCGCGTCGCCGCGGATGACGGCGGTGCCGCCCAGGCCCAGGGTCAGCTCCATCACGGTGCCTAGCCCGCCGCGGCCCGTTCCGGTGGCCGCGGAGAACAGGGCGGGCTGGTAGGGATGGCGGTCGTGGACGGCGAACGCGAGCGTGTCCGCTCCGGCCGCGTAGATGACGGTGACGTTCGGGGAGAGGACGGCGGCGTGCTGGACGCTGTTGGTGACCAGCTCGGACAGGATCAACAGGGCCGGATCCACGGTGGGATGGCGCCGGTTGATGCCCCACTCCATCAGGACCTGTTCGGTGGTCTCGCGGGCGATCCGTACGGCCGAGCCCATCGCGGGCAGCGTCAGCACATGCCGCAGCGGCAAGGATTCGAGCTGAGTGCTCACCGGGCGGCCCCGGCGTGGGCGAGGCGGAACCCGGTCACCGTCTGCGGGCGGATCCGCACCAGGGTGTCGTGCGGGCCGTGCGCCCAGCCGGGCAGCGTACGGCGGTAGTGGCCGGCCTCGTCCGGGTCGGTGATGATCTCGGTGGGGCCGGTGGCGGTGACCGTCCACCCGGTGCCGTCGGCCACCTTGATCTCGTCCGACTGGTAGGTGAGCGAGGCCCTCGTGGACAGGGCGGCGGCCTGCGCGGGCGTACGGACGATCAGGCGCCCGTACTCCAGGATGTGGACGGCCGGGCGCAGGACGGGCTGCTCGCGCTGAACATAGACCAGGCGGCCTTGGGTGGTGCTTTCCAGCAGCCACAGAGCCTCGGTGCCGGAGACCTCGACCATGTGGCGTGCGGTGGGGGTGGTCATCGGGAAGCTTCTTCGGTGACGGGGGCGGCGGGCAGGACGCCGGTGTGGTGCAGGTGGGCGCGGGCTGCGGCGATGGCCTCGGGGGTGGTGGCGTACTCGCGGCCTTCCAGCTGGAGAAGGTCCAGCGCGCCGACCGACTGGAGGGCCTGGCGCTGGCCGGGGCGTATCCCGGAGGTCATCACCGCGATGCCGCGCCGGTTCAGCTTGTCGACCGCGTCCTTGAGCACCAGGGCGCCGGTCGCATCCATCGTGGTGACCCGCGACATCCGCAGGATCACCACCCGCACGTCGGCCACTTCGGACAGTTCGAGCAGGAAGCGGTGGGCGCCGGCGAAGAACAGCGGCCCATCGATCCGGTAGGCCACGATGTGCTCGGCCAGGAGAGCGTGTTCCTCCTCGCTGTGCTCCCCGGGAAGATCTGCCTTGAAGTCGACCTGGTCCATGCGGGCCTGGCGGGCGACGGCCCGCAGGGCCAGGGCGCCCGCGACGACCAAGCCGATGATGACCGCGTAGACGAGGTCCAGGGCGAGGGTGGCGACGGCCGTCAGGACCAGGACGATCGCATCGGAGCGGGTGGCGCGGGCCATCGCGCGCAGCGCGCCGACCTCGACCATGCGGATCGCGGTCGCCAGCAGCACCCCTGCCAGCGCGGCGAGGGGGATTTTGGAGACGAGCGGGGCGGCTGCGAACACGATCACGGCCAGGACGGCGGCATGAGTCAGCGCGGCGAGGCGGGAGCCCGCGCCGGTGCGGACGTTGACCGCGGTCCGGGCGATCGCCGCGGTCGCGGGGACGCCGCCGAACAGCGGGGCGGCCAGGTTCGCAATGCCCTGCCCGAAGAGCTCTTTGTCCGGGTCGTGCTTCTGCCCGACCGTCATTCCGTCCGCGACCGTCGCCGACAACAGCGACTCCAATGCGGCCAAAGCTGCGACCGCGATCGCGGGGGCGAGCAGCGAGCCCACCGCGGACACATCCAGGAAGGCCAGTGAGGGGGCGGGCAGTCCGGAGGGCAGGTCACCGATCGGGGCGGCCGCATCCAGGTGGAGGAGCTGGGCTACGAGGGTGGCGGCGATGACCGCGACGATGGAGAACGGGATGGTGGGCCGCCACCGCGCGCCGAGCAGCATCACGGCCGCCACGGCGAGGGCGAGGGCGAGGGCGGTCCAGTTCGGCGCCTTCGCGAACTCCTCGAGCGCCCGCCAGGTGACCACCAGGACCTTGTCGCCCTCCGGCTTGGCCACCCCGAGTGCGTTCGGGATCTGCTGGAGGCCGATGACGCAGGCGATACCGAGGGTGAAGCCCTCCACCACCGGCGCCGGGATGTACTGCATGTAGCGGCCAGCCCTCAGCAGCGCGAGCGCGATCAGCAGGACCCCGGCCATCAGCCCGACGGTCAGCACCCCGCCCGGCCCGTACTGGGCCACGATCGGCACCAGCACCACCGTCATCGCGCCGGTCGGACCGGAGACCTGCAGGTTCGAGCCGCCGAACAGCGCCGCGAGCGCGCCCGCCACCACGGCGGTGGCGAGCCCGGCCTCGGCGCCGAGGCCGGAGGAGACGCCGAAGCCCAGCGCGAGCGGCAGCGCGACGATGGCAACGGTGAGCCCGGCGAGCAGGTCACGACGCGGATCGCGGCCCATGACCGCGAAGTCGGCGCGGGCGGGCAGCAGGGCACGCACCCGGCCCACGGCCTGGGTGAGGAGCGTCTTCACGAGGCCGTGACCTCGGCTTCGCGCAGCTCGGCAAGGAGTTCGTTCTGCCCGGCCAGCATCTCGGTCAGGATCCGCCGGGCGGCCCGCATCAGGTCCGCCACGTCCCCGCCCGCAAGCTCGTACACCACGGTCGAGCCCTCCCGGGCCGAGGTGACAATGCCCGAGCGCCGCAGCACCGCCAGCTGCTGCGACAGGGCCGAGGGCTCCACCTCGATCGCGCTCAGCAGGTCCCGTACCGGCATCGGGCCGCCCTGCAACAGCTCCAGCACCCGGATGCGCACCGGATGGCCGAGCATCCGGAAGAACTCGGCTTTGGCCTGATACAGCGGAACCGGCACGGCCTGGAACTCCCTTCACCGCCCCGAGCCCTCGGGGTGTCGTCTGGCGCTGTGCCCGCGGCTACCTGCGGACACAGCCAACACAGCATGTAACGAATTGCAGAATTTCGCAATTCGTTGATTCATGGAGGGGTGGTGCCCCTGGTCCTGCTCGTGAGGGCACCGCTGCCGGTGCGGTGAAGGTGCCGGCGCCTTCGGCCAGCAGATGCTCGATGCGCCCGGTGCTGTACGCCACGGACATCTCCGGACTTTCGCCGCCGTGGTCTCTCGCACGACTCGCACCGGGGACCCGCCTGGAGTGTGATGCGCACGCTCAGCGATCTGCACGGCGCATCCAACGTGTGCCTCGTCGTCTGGTTCCACTGACGAAGGCTCGTGGCCAACCGGAGCATTCCACTTTGAACCGTTCCGGGTTCGGTAGGGACTCGATCATTTGAGAGGATCGAGTCATGGCAGGTTCTTCCCAGTACCCGCTTGAGCTGCGCCGTCGTGCGCTGCGGATGGTCGCCGAGGTGCGGCCGGAGTACGACACCGAGTGGGCCGCGATGAAAGCGGTCGCCCAGAAACTGGGCATCGGTACGACCGAGACGCTGCGCAAGTGGGTGCGGCAGGACCAGGTCGACGCCGGCGTGCGGCCCGGCGTGACCACCGAGGAGTCGGCCGAGCTGAAGCGGTTGAAGAAGGAGAACGCAGAGCTCAAGCGGGCCAACGAGATCCTGAAGGCTGCGGCGAGTTTCTTCGCGGCCGAGCTCGACCGGCCACACACGCGCTCGTAGCGTTCATCGACGAGCACCGGGACCGCTTCGGCGGTGTCGAGCCGATCTGCCGCGTGCTGACCGAGCACGACTGCAAGATCGCCCCT
>NZ_JBSFXG010000017.1:0-187343 GCF_053595235.1 Streptomyces sp. NPDC002520
ACGAGATCGGCATGGGCGACAACATCTGGCTCGGCGACCGCGACGCCGTCCGCACCCCCATGCAGTGGACCCCCGACCGCAACGCCGGCTTCTCGTCCAGCGATCCCGGACGGCTGTTCCTGCCGACGATCATGGACCCGGTCTACGGCTACCAGGTCACCAACGTCGAGGCGTCCATGTCCTCGCCGTCGTCGCTGCTGCACTGGACGCGCCGCATGATCGAGATCCGCAAGCAGAACCCCGCCTTCGGACTGGGGTCCTACACCGAACTGCCGTCCTCCAACCCGGCGGTCCTCGCCTTCCTGCGGGAGGCCCCCCTTTCCGAGGGCGGCGAGGGCGGCGAGGATGACGTGGTGCTGTGCGTGCACAACTTCTCGCGGTTCGCGCAGCCCACGGAGCTGGACCTGAGGCGGTTCGGCGGACGGCATCCGGTCGAGCTGTTCGGCGGGGTGCGGTTCCCGGCGATCGGCGAGCTGCCGTACCTGCTGACCCTGGCGGGGCACGGCTTCTACTGGTTCCGGCTGCGCCGGGACGCCTCCTAGTGCGGCCGGGTGGGGCGGCCGGCGGTTTCCGCCGCCCCACCCGGGGCACGCATCAGTAACACCCCGACGATCCGGGGAAGGGACGTGACGCCCATGGCGGAAGCGGTCAACCCGTCCGACACCTCCAGCACGACCGCACACCTTCTCGCCTCGCTCGATCCCCTGTTGCGCCAGTGGCTGCCGAGACAGCGCTGGTTCGCCGGCAAGGGCCGCCCGGTCACCGGGTTCACACCCGTGGCCGTCACCGAACTGCTGCCCGCCGAGGGCCGCCTGGGCCTCCTCCACCTGTTGCTGCGCGTCCACCAGCCGTCCGTGCCGGGCGCCGCGCCGCATCCCGGGGACTGCTACCAGCTGCTGATAGGCGTGCGCGAGGCGCTGCCGCCCCGGCTGGCGCCCGCGCTGATCGGCCATGTCACCGAGGGCCCGCTCGCCGGCCGCACGGTGTACGAGGCGCTGCACGACTCCCGGCCCGCCGAGGTGCTCCTGGAGGCCCTGCGCACCCGGGCCCGCGTCGGCGGGCTCCGTTTCGAAGGGGACCCGCGCCAGGAGATCCGGGAGGGACTCGTGGCCCGGCTGATGACCGGCGAACAGTCCAACTCGTCGGTCGTCTATGGAGATACGTTCATCCTGAAGCTGCTGCGCCGGGTCGTGCCCGGCGTCAATCCCGACCTGGAGCTACCGCTCGCGCTGGCCCGCGAGGGCTGCGCGCGGGTGCCCGCGCCGACGGCCTGGCTCCGTGCCGAGCTGGACGGCGAGGCGTACGTGCTGGCCGTGCTCCAGCCGTTCGTGAGCGGCGCGGACGACGGCTGGGAGCTGGCACTGGACAAGCTGGCCAAGGGCGAGGACTTCACGGCAGAGGCGCGGGCGCTCGGCCGGGCCACCGCCGAGGTGCACACCGCCCTCGCCCGCGCCCTGCCCACGGTCACCCTGGGCCACGCCCAGCTGGGGCCGCTCGCGGACGGCATGACCGAGCGGCTCACGGCGGCCGCCCAGGCGGTGCCGGCGCTGCGCCCCCACGAGCCGGGGCTGCGGTCCGCCTTCGAGGCGCTGGGCCGGCTCGCCGACGAGGGCCGTACGTGGACCGCCCAGCGTGTCCACGGCGATCTGCATCTCGGCCAGTGCCTGCGCTCGCCGTCGGGACAGTGGTCGCTGATCGACTTCGAGGGCGAGCCGGCCCGGCCGCCGGCCGAGCGGCGCATGCCCCAACCGCCGGCCCGGGACGTCGCCGGGATGCTCCGCTCCTTCGACTACGCGGCCCGCTCGGCGACCCCGCCCGCACCGGACTGGGCCCGCGCCTGCCGGGCCGCCTACTGTTCCGGGTACGCCGAGGTCAGCGGCCGGGACCCGCGCACCGACCCGGTGCTGCTGCGGGCCTTCGAGACCGACAAGGCGATCTACGAGGTCGTCTACGAGGCCCGGCACCGCCCCGACTGGCTCCCCGTCCCCCTCGCGGCCGTCCGCCGCCTCGCCACGTCCGACCCGACCCGACCCGCCCGGGAGACTCGTCCGTGACGTCAAAGAAGCCCGCCACCTCCAAGAGTTCGGCCACCCCCGAGAACGCGGCCGTGCCGAAGCAGCCGAAGCCGACGCCCTCCAAGAAGGCGGCGCCCGACCGCAAGCCGGGCGCCTCGAAGAAGCCGGTGCCCGTACAGAAGACGGCCGCCTCGAAGAAGGCGACACCCGATCGCAAGCCCGCCGCCTCGAAGAAGGCGACACCCGATCACAAGCCCGCCGCCTCGAAGAAGCCCGTGCCCGCGCAGAAGGCGGCCGAAGCCGAGAAGCCCGTACCCGCGAAGAAGCCGGCCTCCGCGAAGAAGCGGTCCGGCAGGAGCGGGGCCGCGTCCTCCGCGCCCGAGTACCCGCTGCCCGTCGCCGTCTCCCCCGCCGTCGACGCCGTCGACCGGGAGCGGCTGCTGAACGGCACCCACCACGACCCCCATGCCGTGCTGGGCGCGCACCCGGTCCCCGGTGGGGTCGCCTTCCGGGTCCTCAGGCCGTACGCGCAGGCGGTCACCGTGGTCTCCGGGGACCTCACGGCACAGCTGCACGACGACGGGGACGGCTTCTTCTCCGGGCTGCTCCCGCTCACCGAGGTCCCCGCCCACCGGCTGCTCGTGACGTACGACGGCACCGTCCACGAGACCGAGGACGCCTACCGTTTCCTGCCCGCGCTCGGCGAGCTGGACCTGCACCTGATCGGTGAGGGCCGGCACGAGCAGCTGTGGCAGGCGCTGGGGTCGCGCGTCATGACCCATCAGGGCGTGACCGGTACCCGGTTCGCGGTGTGGGCGCCGAACGCCCGGGGTGTGCGGGTCGCGGGGAGCTTCAACTTCTGGGACGCGTCCGGGTTCCCGATGCGCTCGCTCGGCTCCTCCGGGGTGTGGGAGCTGTTCGTGCCCGGCATCGGCGCGGGCGAGCTGTACAAGTTCGAGATCACCCGCGCGGACGGCTCCCGCACCCTGCGCGCCGACCCGCTGGCCCGCCGTACGGAGGTCCCTCCCGCCACGTCCTCCGTCGTGGACGACTCGGAGTACGAGTGGGGCGACGCGCGGTGGATGGCCCGCCGGGGCGATCCGCCCGTTCACGAGGCGCCCTTCTCGGTGTACGAGGTGCATCTGCCGTCCTGGCGCCCCGGTCTGACCTACCGCCAACTGGCGGAGCAACTCCCCGCGTACGTCACCGACATGGGTTTCACGCACGTGGAGCTGATGCCGGTCGCCGAGCATCCCTTCGGCGGCTCCTGGGGTTACCAGGTCACCGGTTTCTACGCCCCCACGGCCCGGCTCGGCACCCCGGACGACTTCCGGTACCTGGTGGACAGGCTGCACCAGGCCGGCATCGGCGTCCTGATGGACTGGGTGCCGGCGCACTTCCCGCGGGACGAGTGGGCGCTGGCCGAGTTCGACGGGCGCCCGCTGTACGAGCACCACGATCCGCTGCGGGCGGCCCACCCGGACTGGGGCACGCTGGAGTTCGACTTCGGGCGCCGCGAGGTGCGCAACTTCCTGGTGGCCAACGCCGTGTACTGGTGCGAGGAGTTCCACATCGACGGGCTGCGGGTGGACGCCGTCGCCTCCATGCTCTACCTCGACTACTCGCGCGAGCCGGGCCAGTGGACGCCGAACGAGCACGGCGGCCGGGAGAACCTGGACGCGGTGGCGTTCCTGCAGGAGATGAACGCCACCGTCTACCGGCGCTGCCCGGGGGTGGTGACGGTCGCCGAGGAGTCTACCGCCTGGGACGGGGTCACCCGGCCCACGCACCACAGGGGCCCGAGCGGCTTCGGCGGGCTGGGTTTCGGGCTGAAGTGGAACATGGGCTGGATGCACGACTCGCTGGAGTACATGCAGCACGATCCCGTGCACCGCAAATACCACCACCACGAGATGACGTTCTCGATGGTGTACGCGTACAGCGAGAACTACGTCCTGCCCATCTCCCACGACGAGGTCGTGCACGGCAAGCGGTCCCTCGTCTCGAAGATGCCCGGCGACTGGTGGCAGCAGCGCGCGGCGCTCCGCGCCTACCTGGGCTTCATGTGGGCGCACCCCGGCAAGCAACTCCTCTTCATGGGGCAGGAGTTCGCCCAAGGCGCGGAATGGTCCGAGGCGCACGGCCCGGACTGGTGGCTGCTCGATCCGTCCTACGGCGCCGAGGCCGACCACCGGGGTGTGCGGGATCTCGTACGGGACCTGAACGCGCTGTACCGCTCGACCCGGGCGCTGTGGCAGCGCGACACCGACCCGGCGGGCTTCCAGTGGATCGCCGGCGACGCGGCGGACGACAACGTGTTCGCGTTCCTCCGCCACGACGCCGACGGGAACCCCCTGCTGGCCGTCTCCCACCTGGCTCCGGTGGTCCGCCACGACTACCGCGTCGGCGTCCCCGACGACGTCCCGGCCTGGCTGGAGGTGCTGAACACCGACACGGCGAAGTACGGCGGCAGCGACGTCGTCCACCCTCACCCGGTCAAGCCGGAGCCACAAGGCGCCCACGGCCGCCCCGCGAGCATCCGGCTGACCCTGCCGCCCCTGGCGACCGTGTGGCTGAGGCCGGCCTAGGGGTTCTCGCCCCTGCCGTCCAAGCCCTTCCCGTCCCCAGGGGCTCCGCCCCTTCGCCCCCTCACCAGGAGGCTGGTTCATCCGGCGGCCGGTGTCACTCCGCCGGTGTGTCGGCCAGCCCGCGCGGCAGCGTTCCCGTGTGCAGGACCCCGAGGCGCTGGGTGGCGCGGGTCAGGGCCACGTACAGGTCGCTGGTGCCGTAGCGGGCCGGTTCGACGACCAGGACAGAGTCGAACTCCAGGCCCTTGGACTGGCGGGGGTCGAGGAGGACGACGGTCCGGGTCAGGTCCGGCTCCGCGTCCGCCGTCACCCCGTCCAGCTCCGCGGCCAGCCCGCGGTGCAGGTGGCGCGGGGCGATGACCGCGAGCCGGCCCTCGGCGGGGGTCAGTTCCCGGACCGCCTCGGCGACCGCGCCGGGCAGGTCGTCGCCCGCGTCCCGCACCCAGGGCCGTACCCCGGTCGAACGCACCGAGCTCGGCGGTTCGAAGTCGGGGTTCTCGGCACGGACGACGGCTGCCGCGAGGTCCATGATCTCCGCCGGCGTGCGGTAGTTGACGCCGAGGCGCGTGTGCTCCCAGCGGTCCTCGACGTACGGCCGGAGGATCTCCGACCACGAGCCGACGCCCGCCGCCTCCGCCGTCTGCGCCGGATCTCCGACGAGTGTCATCGAGCGGGTGGGGCTGCGCCGCATCAGCAGCCGCCAGGCCATCGGCGACAGCTCCTGCGCCTCGTCCACGATGATGTGGCCGAAGGCCCAGGTGCGGTCGGCCGCGGCCCGCTCGGCGGCGCTGCGGTGGTCCGCCTCCTCCTGCCGCTCGGCGAACCGCTCGGCGTCGATGATGTCGTGGGCGGAGAGCACCTCGGAGGCGTCCGGGTCACCGTCCTCCTTGTCCTCGAACTCGTAGGTCCGGGAGGCGTACGAGACGTCGAGCACGCCCTGCGCGTAGGCGACCTGGGTCTCCCGCTCCTGCTCCGCCCGCGCGCGTGCCGCCCGCTCGTCCACGCCGAGCAGTTCGGCCGCCTCGTCCAGCAGCGGCACGTCCGCCACGGTCCACTGCCGCGTCACCGGGCGGCGGATGGCGGCCACGTCGTCGTCGGATACGTAGCCGACGGGGTCGGCGAGGAAGTCCGCGACCAGGCGCTCGGGCGTCAGACGGGGCCACAACTGGTCGATGGCGGCCCAGACCTCGGGGTTCTCGGCGAGCTCGTCGCGGATCTGGGTGACGTCGGCGGGGTCCAGCAGGCTGCCGCCGTCGTACGGGTCGGTGCCCACGCGCTCGGCGTACAGCTCGGTGAGCGTGTTGAGGATGTGGCCCTCGAAGTGCTCCCGGGCCGCGTTGTGCGGCAGCCGGGCGGCGCGGGCGCGCTCGCGGGCCACCTTCACCAGTCCGTCGTCGAGCATCAGGATCTCGCGGTCGTGCTCGATCGCGATCACCGGATCGGGCAGCGACTGCCAGTCGCCCACGACCTCGGCGAGCACGTCCGCCATGTCGGCGCGGCCCTTCACCGCGGCCGCCTCCCGGCTGTCGGTCGCCGTCGCCTTCACGCCGGGGAACAGCTCGCCGACCGTGGCCAGCAGCACACCGGTCTCGCCGAGCGAGGGCAGCACCTCGCCGATGTAGCCGAGGAAGGCCGGGTTGGGTCCGACGATGAGCACGGCCCGGCGGGCCAGCAGCTCCCGGTGTTCGTAGAGGAGGTAGGCGGCCCGGTGCAGGGCCACCGCCGTCTTGCCGGTGCCGGGGCCGCCCTCCACGACGAGCACGCCGCGGTGCGGGGCCCGGATGATCTCGTCCTGCTCGGCCTGGATGGTCTGCACGATGTCGCTCATGCGGCCGGTGCGGGCCGAGTTCAGCGCGGCGAGCAGGACGGCGTCGCCGCTCGGGTCCTCGTACCCGGTGCGGGTCGCGTCGCCGAGGTCGAGGATCTCGTCGTGCAGGGAGGTGACGGTCCGGTCATGGGTGGTGATGTGCCGGCGGCGGCGCAGGCCCATCGGGGTGTGGCCGGTGGCCAGGTAGAAGGGGCGGGCGACGTCGGCCCGCCAGTCGACGAGGAGCGGGGTGCGTTCGGCGTCGTCCTCGCGCAGCCCGATCCGGCCGATGTGGTGGACGGCAGCCGATGGGGGTCCCCCCGCTCGAGCGGAGCCGAGAGTGGGGGAAAGGTCGATCCGGCCGAAGCAGAGCGAGCCGTCGACGGCGTTCAGCGCGGCGAGCAGCCCCGAGCGCTCGGCGACCAGGATGTCCCGCTCCAGTCGGGCCTGCATGGGCTTGTCGCCCTGGGCGAGCGCGTCCGCGACCGAGGTCTCGGCCTCGCCACGCAGCACGTCGACGCGCGCGTACAGTCCGTCGATGAATTCCTGCTCGTGGCGCAATTCATCGTCTGGAAATTCGGTGTTTGACAATTCCGCTCCCGCCCGGATATACTCTGCTCAGTGAACTTCTCCGCGACCGCATCGAATTGAAGTCGCGAACCACCGAATATACGCAGCGAAATCCCCCGAGCGCAATTGCTCAGGGGATTTTTTCGTGGGCGGATCCGCTTTACAGCACGTCGGCCAGCTCCTCCAGCAGCCGGCGCTTGGGCCGCGCGCCCACCATCGACCGCACCGGCTCACCGTCCCGGAAGACCATCAGGGTCGGAGTGGACAGCACACCGTAGGAGACCGTCGTCCCCGGATTGCGGTCCACGTCCAGCTGGACGACCTTCAATCGGTCGCCCTCCTCGAAGGCGATGTCCTTCAGTACCGGCGCCAGCTGCCGGCACGGCCCGCACCAGTCCGCCGTGAACTGCACCAGGACCGGGAGGTCCGAGCCGATCACCTCCGCCTCGAAGTCCGCGTCCGTCACCTCGGCCAGTCCGCTCACCAAGCTCACCGTGTCAGCCCTCCCAGCTCGCACAGGGGTTCCGGGCCCCCCGGAACCAGCGCCTCGGCGGCCAGCTCGTCCCGGGCCGTCCCCCACTCTCGGCTTCGCTCGAGCGGGGGGACCCCCATGGCCCGCACCAGCCGCCCCGCGACGGTCTCCCGCACCTGCCGGAGCTGCTCGACGAGCGCGTCCAGCTCGTCCAGCTTGCGCCGGTAGACGTCGAGCGAGGCCGGACAGGAGTCGCCCTCCGGGTGCCCGGCGCGCAGGCACTCCACGAACGGCCGCGTCTCCTCCAGGTCGAACCCGAAGTCCCGCAGCGTCCGGATCTGTTCGAGCAGCCGGACGTCGCCCTCGTCGTACGTGCGGTGTCCCTTGTCGTCGCGCCGGGCGGGCAGCAGTCCCCGCGCCTCGTAGTAGCGCAGGGTGCGGGTGGTGGTCCCGGCCCGTGCGGCCAGCTCGCCGATTCGCATGGGTACGACGGTAGGCGTTGACGTCGGCGTCAGGGCAAGCGGCGTTTTCCATCCGCCCCGCGGCGGGCGGGAAGCGCGGTCAGACGGGCACGCCCGCCGACTCCTCCACCTCCATCAGGGAGGCGCTGTGCCGCTCCTCGTCGAAGGCCCGGCGACCGCCGCGCAGGCCGAAGAGGCGTTTGGTGAGGGCGATGTAGAGAACGGCGAGGACATTGAGGACAAGAGTGGTGATCTTCAGCCAGCTGATGTGCTCGGTGAGTTCGTAGATCTCGAGCGGGAGAAAAGCGGCGGTGGCGACGACGGTCAAATACTCCGCCCATCGCTTGGCGTACCAGAGGCCGACCGCCTCGACGAGTTCGATCAGCGCGTAGGCCAGCAGCAGGCCCGCCACGATGAGCAGCGTGGAGTGCCGGTAACCGAAGGCCTTCTGGAGGGAGCCGACGACCGGTGAGTGGTCGAGGTCGTAGTGGAAGTGCCTGAAGACCGGGCGGAATACGTCGAGGTATTCGTCGAAGAGGCGGCGCACCGCGTCCTGGCTGTTGCTGAACTTCCACACCGCGACCGCGACCAGCACGATGAACACGCCGCGCACGGCCCGCTCGATCGCCAGGAAGCGCAGGATGAACAGGTCCCGCAGCACCTTGCCGCGCGGCACCAGCGGCGCGTCGGCGGCCGGTCCCGAGCCGTACGGCTCGCCGAGCACGAAGTCGCCGCAGCGCAGGCAGCGCCACACGTCGCCGAGCGCGGTCTGGGCGTGCAGCCGTACCCGCAGTCTCGGATCGTCGGGCGCGTAGGTCACGTGCCCTTTGCGCGCGCAGTGCCGCCGGTCCCAGTCGATCGTCATCCCCCGTGCCTCCGCTTACCCGTACTGACTCGTCACACGTACTGACGCCACACACGAGCGTGCCGTTCCGGTCGACCCGGAACGGCACGCCGGCCGATGGGAGCGAGGCCGAACTACGCGGCCGCGAGCTCCTTGGGCGCCCCGGTCGCCCCTTCCTCGTCCAGCAGCGTCGTCTCGTCGAACGGCACCTCGCCGGCCAGTACCCGCTTGACCCGATCCCGGTCGATCTCCTTCGTCCACGTACCGATCAGCACCGTGGCGACGGAGTTGCCCGCGAAGTTCGTCAGCGCACGCGCCTCGCTCATGAACCGGTCGATGCCGACGATCAGCCCGACCCCGTCGACGAGCGCGGGCTTGTGCGACTGGAGACCGCCCGCGAGCGTCGCCAGACCGGCACCGCTGACCCCCGCGGCCCCCTTGGACGCCAGCAGCAGGAAGAGCAGCAGCGGGATCTGCTCGCCCACGGACATCGGCGTACCGAGCGCGTCGGCGATGTACAGCGACGCCATGGTCATGTAGATCATCGTGCCGTCGAGGTTGAAGGAGTAGCCCGTCGGCACGGTGATGCCGACGACGGCCCGGCTGACGCCCAGGTGCTCCATCTTCGCGATGAGCCGCGGCAGCGCCGACTCGGACGAAGACGTCGACAGGATCAGCAGGAACTCGCGGCCGAGGTACTTGAACAGCGAGAAGATGTTCAGCCCGGTCACGATCCGCAGCAGCGCGCCCAGCACGACGAAGACGAACAGCACGCAGGTGACGTAGAAGCCGAGCATCAGCACGGCGAGGCTCTTCAGCGCGTCCAGACCGGCGGAGCCCACGACCGCCGCGATGGCGCCGAACGCGCCGATCGGCGCGGCCCACATGACCATGGACAGGATGCGGAAGACCAGCCGCTGGATGTGCTCGATGCCGCGCAGCACCGGCTGCCCGGCCGACCCCATCGCCTGGAGCGCGAACCCGGCGAGCAGCGCGATCAGCAGGGTCTGCAGAACCTGGCCCTCGGTGAAGGCGGACACGAAGGTCGTCGGGATGATCGACAGGACGAAGTCGACCGGCGGCAGCGCGTCGGGGGACACCTGCTCGTGCCCGGTCGCCTTCAGGGCGTTCGTGAGGTGCAGCCCGTCGCCCGGGTGCAGCACGTTGCCGACGACCAGGCCGATGCCGAGGGCGACCAGCGACATCACGAGGAAGTAGCCGAGCGCGATACCGCCCACCGCGCCGACCTTCGCGGCCTTGCGGACGGATCCGATGCCGAGCACGATCGTGCAGAAGATGATCGGCGAGATCATCATCTTGATCAGGTTCACGAAGCCGGTGCCCAGCGGCTTCAGCTCGACCCCGGCGTCGGGCCAGATCAGGCCCACCGCGATACCGAGCGCGACCGCCACGATCACGGCTATGTACAGATAGTGGGTACGGTCCCGCTTCACGGCGGGTGCGGCTGGGGCCGTATCGGGGGAAGTGGCGGCCACGGCTGCCCTCCTTGACGTCTTCGTCGGCATCACCCGCCGGAGTGCGGCTCACGCCCGGGGGTTGTGGGGGATGCCGTGACTATCTCCCGGACTGTGAGGGCGGTCACCCTTCCGTTCATTTAGTTCATGCTTAACCCGGGGGGCACACTGCTGACATGCGCTTCCCGTATCCGCCCCGACCCCGCAGCCTGGCGGGCCAGCTGTTCGCCATGCAGGCCGTGCTGATAGCGATGGTGGTGGCCGGGTACGCGCTGTTCACCTACGTCAGCGACCAGCGGCAGGCCGAGGACGCGGCGGTCCGCCAGGTCGTCGCGGTGGCCCGGTCCATCGCGGACGCCCCCTCGGTACGCTCGGCGCTGCACACCTCCGACCCCTCGGCCGAGCTGGAGCCGTACGCGCTCCAGGTCATGCGGGACGCGGACGTCGACTTCGTGACGATCATGACTCCGCAGGGCATCCGCTGGACCCACCCCGACCGCGAGCAGATCGGCAAGCGCTTCCTCGGCCGTATCGGCCCCGCCCAGCACGGCCACACCTTCACCGAGACGTACACCGGCACCCTCGGCCCGTCCGTGCGCGCGGTGACCCCGGTGGAGGAGAACGGCCGGATCGTCGCCCTGGTCAGCGCCGGCATCAAGGTGGAGGCGATCAGCGCACGGGTCCAGGACCAGGTCACGGCCCTGCTCGGGGTGGCCGGCGGGACGCTGCTGCTGGGCGCGGTCGGCACCTACGTGATCAACGCGCGGCTGCGCCGGCACACCCACGGCATGAACGCGTCCGAGCTGAGCCGGATGCACGACTACCACCAGGCGGCGCTGCACGCGGTGCGCGAGGGGCTGCTGATGCTGGACGGGCAGTACCGGGTGGCGCTGATCAACGACGGCGGGCGGGAGCTGCTGGGCGTGGGCCCCGACGAGGACGTGGTCGGGCGCTCGGTCGCCGACCTGGGCCTGCCGGCACCGCTGACGGGTGCGCTGCTGTCGTCCCTGCCGCGCGTGGACGAGGTGCATCTGACCGCGTCGCGCGTGCTGGTGGTCAACACCTCGCCGGTGTCGGGCGGCGAGCGCCGGGGCACGGTGGCCACCCTGCGCGATGTGACCGAACTCCAGTCGCTGATGGGCGAGTTGGACTCCGAGCGGGGTTTCACGCAGGCCCTGCGCTCCCAGGCGCACGAGGCGGCCAACCGGCTGCACACGGTGGTCTCGCTGATCGAGCTGGGCCGGGCCGCGGAGGCGGTGGAGTTCGCGACGGCGGAACTTGAGCTGGCGCAGGCGCTCACCGACCAGGTGGTGGCGGCGGTGGGCGAGCCGGTGCTGGCCGCGCTGCTGCTGGGCAAGACGGCACAGGCCAACGAGCGGGGCGTCGAGCTGGTGATGTCGCCGGACAGCCGGCTGGACGACGGCGTGCTCCCGCCGGGCCTCGCGGCCCGGGACCTGGTGACGATCCTCGGCAACCTGATCGACAACGCGGTCGACGCCGCGCTGGGAAGCGCGCGGGCCCGGGTGACCGTGACGGCGTACGCCTCGGACACCGAGCTGGTGCTGCGGGTGGCGGACACCGGACCCGGTGTCGACCCCGCCCACGCGGACCTGGTGTTCCAGCGGGGGTTCTCGACGAAGCCGGCCGGACCGGGCGGACGGGGTCTGGGGCTCGCCCTGGTCCGCCAGGCGGTCACCCTGCTCGGCGGTACGTTGGCGGTGGCGGAGTCGGAGGAGGGTGGCGCGGTGTTCGAGGTGCGGTTGCCGTTGCGCACGACGGCCGGGCACTCCCCGGCCCGGGGAGGGGACGCATGACGGACCCCCGGCCGATCCGGGTCCTCGTGGTGGAGGACGACCCGGTGGCCGCCGACGCGCACGTGATGTACGTCGGGCGGGTGCCCGGGTTCGTCGCGGTCGGCAAGGCGCACACCGGCGCGGAGGCGCGGCGGATCCTGGACCGTACGGCGGTGGACCTCCTGCTGCTGGACCTGCATCTGCCGGACGTGCACGGCCTCCAGTTCGCGCGGTCGCTGCGGGCGGCCGGGCATCACGCCGACGTGATAGCGGTGACCTCGGCGCGCGACCTCGCCGTCGTCCGCGAGGGGGTCTCCCTGGGCGTCGTCCAGTACGTGCTCAAGCCCTTCACCTTCGCGACCCTGCGGGACCGGCTGGTGCGGTACGCCGAGTTCCACGCGGCGGCGGGAGAGGCCAGCGGCCAGGACGAGGTGGACCGGGCCCTCGCCGTCCTGCGGGCACCCTCGCCCGCGGCTCTCCCGAAGGGGCTGAGCGGGCCGACGCTGGAGCGGGTGACGGTGGCGCTGAGGAAGGCGCCGGCGGGGCTCACCGCGGCCGGGGTCGCGGAGGCGGTCGGGATCTCTCGGATCACCGCCCGCCGGTATCTGGAGCACCTGGTGGACGCGGGCAGGGCCGGGCGGAGTCCGCTGTACGGGCAGGTGGGAAGGCCGGAGTTGGTGTACCGGTGGGTGCGGGGGGCGCCGTCGGGCCGCTGACGGGGAGTGCCGTCCGGCCCCCGACACGACGGCGGGGCGCCTTCAGAAGCGCCGCCCACCGCCACGACCGCCCCGCGTCGATCGGAGAAACCCTTCCGCCGCCCCAGCGTGCAGCCCCGGGGGCGGTTCGGGCAGAGCCTGTGCGTTCACTGTGGGCTGCCGCGCGAGCGCGATGTGTACTGGCTGGCGAGCGCGACGCCCCGGCCACGGTCCCCGGACCGGTCACGACCCCCGTTCCCCACGCCTGCCACAGCTTTCCGTCCCGGCCGCCACCTCCCGTCCGGGCCACCGTTTTCCCCCTCCCGGTCCGTTCGTCGTCCGCGCGTCCGCTCCCGCCCGGTTTGCCGCGAACAGTCTGGAGATCCGCAGTGACCACGATCGACCGCGTCGTCATCGACCCCTTCGGCGCCGACATCCCCGCCGAGACGGCCCGGCTGCGCGCCCTCGGTCCGATCGTCCCCGTGGAACTGCCCGGTGGCATCCCCGCCTGGGCGCCCACCGGTTACGACACCCTTCGCCGGCTGATCCTCGACCCGAACGTCAGCCGGGACGCCCGGCTGCACTGGAACCTCTGGTCGCGCTTCGACGAGCACCCCGCCTGGGGCTGGGTGCGCACATGGTCCGCCATCGACCACATGCTCGCGACCTACGGCACCTACCGGGCCCGGCTGCGCGGCCTGATCGCCCCCAGCTTCACCAACCGCCGCACCGAGGCGCTGCGCCCCCGGGTCGGGGCGATCGTCACCGAACTCCTGGACGAACTGGCGGCCCAGGACGCCGAGACCGTCGATCTGATCGAGGAGCTCGCCTATCCGCTGCCGATGCGGGTGATATGCGAGCTGGTCGGTGTCCCCGAGTTCCTGATGGAGCCGACCCGTCGGCTGATGTACGCGATCATCGCCCCGGTCGCCACCGCGGAGCACGCGGCGTTCATCGCGGAGAATCGTCTGGCCCTGGGGAAGGCGCTGGTCGAACACCGCACCGAGCACCCCGGCGACGATCTGACCACCGAACTGCTCCGGGCCCGGGACGAGGAGGGCGGCCGGCTCAGCGAGGAGGAGCTGATGAAC
The DNA here is from genome assembly GCF_053595235.1 of Streptomyces sp. NPDC002520. Taxonomy (NCBI): domain Bacteria; kingdom Bacillati; phylum Actinomycetota; class Actinomycetes; order Kitasatosporales; family Streptomycetaceae; genus Streptomyces; species Streptomyces sp. NPDC002520. Next base: position 13,812 of record NZ_JBSFXG010000017.1, read on the forward strand.
GCCCTGACGCTGGTCATCGGCGCCGGCTTCGAGACGACGGTGAACCTGATCGGCAACGCGGTCGTGGCCCTGCTGCGTGACCCGGAGCAGCTCGCCAAGGTCCGCGCGGGCGAGATCACCTGGGACGCGGTGATCGAGGAGACGCTGCGGACCCACCCGCCGCTGGCCCAGATGCCCCTGCGGTTCGCGGTGACGGAGCTGGAGGTCGCGGGTGTCACGATTCCGGCCGGGGACGCCATCATCACCACGTTCGGCGCGGCGGGCTGGGACCCGGAGCGGTACGGCGAGGACGCCGCCGTGTTCGACGCGGCTCGCGCCACGGACGACCACCTGGCGTTCGGCGTCGGCGTCCACCGCTGCATCGGCGCCCCGCTCGCGCGGATGGAGGCCCGTACGGTCCTGCCCGCGCTCTTCGAGCGTTTCCCCGGCCTGAGCCTCGGCCTCTCCTCCGAGGAACTCCGTCAGGTGCCGTCCTTCATCGCGACCGGCTGGCGGGAGATCCCCGTACGGCTGCGGTGACCGCCGTATCCCGGTCCGGCGGGCGGTCGGCGCATGGGTGATCCATCCGACGCCGGTGATGACACCGGGTGCCACGGCCGCCGGCGGGGTCGAGACGTACGAATCTACGATGTGTGATCTCGTTCGAACGGACCGTGGTCAGCGCGGTCCCGTGCCCCTAGCTTGTGCGAGGTGCGCCAACCCCCAGCTCTCCCGTTCAACGCCCCGGCCGCCCGCAGACTGCGCGCCGCACTCGGCATGGGCCCCGAACATGTCGCCTACGGCATGCGGGCCTCGTACGGTCTGCCCTATGTCACGCCCGATCTGGTGACCGCCTGGGAGCGGGGCGCGGTCGCTCCCTCGAGCCCCGAACTCACGGCTCTCGCAGGGGTGTTGTGGTGCTCCCCCGCCGAACTGATCGGCCGGCCCCGCACGCTGCGGGAGCACCGCGTCTCCCGCGAGCTCGCCAGCGAGGACGTGGCTCGTGCGGCCGGCCTGGAGCACCGCGTGTATCTGCGCATGGAGGAGAGTGACGACTGGCGCGGCAACGAACGCCAGTCCGCCGCCCTCGCCGGGGTGCTGGATCTGTCACTGCCGGACTTCGTCAGTGTGACCAAACAGGACGGGAAGCTGGCCGAGCTGCTGCGCAGCGCGGTGACCACGCGCTGGCAGGCCTATGTGCGGCCGGTCGCCAAGCTGGTGCCCCTGGACCGGCGACTGCTGGAGGACGCCCTGCAGCGGCTGCACACGGACTACCAGGGGCAGATGGTGGCCAGCCTCAACTGGGGCGGAAACAGGGCGGCCACCGCCTCGGGCGACTCGGGCCGCGAGTTCCTCGACGGGATCGTCGAGCGCTTCTGGGCGCTCGCCGCCCCTTGGAAGACCGACTCCGCTTAGAAGACCGACTCCGCCTCGTCCATCCGGTCCTGCGGGACCGTCTTCAGCTCGGTGACCGCGTCGGCGAGCGGCACCATGTCGATGTCGGTGCCGCGCAGCGCGGTCATCCGGCCGAAGTCGCCGCGGTGGGCGGCCTCGACGGCGTGCCAGCCGAAGCGGGTGGCGAGGACACGGTCGTACGCGGTGGGGACGCCGCCGCGCTGGACGTGGCCGAGGATGACCGGCTTGGCCTCCTTGCCGAGGCGCCGCTCCAGTTCGTAGGCGAGCGCGGTGCCGATGCCCTGGAAGCGCTCGTGGCCGTACTGGTCGATCTCGCCCTTGCCGTAGTCCATGGTGCCCTCGACGGGGTGGGCGCCCTCGGCGACACAGACGACGGCGAACTTCTTGCCGCGGGAGAACCGCTCCTCGACCATCTTGACCAGGTCGGCGGGGTCGAAGGGGCGCTCGGGCAGGCAGATGCCGTGGGCGCCGGCGGCCATGCCGGACTCCAGGGCGATCCAGCCGGCGTGCCGGCCCATGACCTCGACGACCATCACGCGCTGGTGGGACTCGGCGGTGGTCTTGAGCCGGTCCATGGCCTCGGTGGCGACGCCGACGGCGGTGTCGAAGCCGAAGGTGCGGTCGGTGCCGGAGATGTCGTTGTCGATCGTCTTCGGGACGCCGACGACGGGCAGGCCCGCGTCGGACAGCATGCGGGCCGCGGTGAGCGTGCCCTCGCCGCCGATCGGGATCAGCGCGTCGATGCCGAACTCCTCGACCATGTCGGTGGCCCGCTCGCAGGCCTCGCGCAGCCGGTCGCGCTCCAGCCGGGAGGAGCCGAGGATGGTGCCGCCGAGGGCCAGGATGCCGCTGACCGCGTCCAGGTCCAGGCCGCGGTAGTGGCGGTCGAGCAGGCCCCGGTAACCGTCCTCGAAGCCGATGACCTCGTCGCCGTACTGCGCCACCGCGCGGTGCACGACCGACCGGATCACGGCGTTCAGGCCGGGACAGTCGCCGCCTGCGGTGAGAACTCCGATGCGCATCGTGCTGTGTCTCCTGCTCGCTGTCGGTACCGGTGAGCCGTCTCGATTCTTTCACGCTCCCCGGAACCCGGACGACCGTACGGGGAGGGAGGGGATCCACGCCGACTTGACGGGCGCCGTAGCTGCCCTCAGGGGTACCGTCAAGAGGGTTCTGCTCACCTCGGTGGGCGATTTTTGTGACAGGGACCGACCCGCGATAAGGACGAGAAGGATCGGAGAGCACGCGTGACGCGCAGCGTGTACGTGACCGGGATCGACCGCGGCGACGGCCGCCAGGTCGTCGAGCTGGGAGTCATGGAGCTGCTGACCCGGCAGATCGACCGGGTGGGGGTGTTCCGGCCGCTCGTGCACGACCGGCCCGACCGGATGTTCGAGCTGCTGCGCTCCCGGTACCGCCTCGCCCAGGACCCCGCCACGGTGTACGGCATGGACTACCACGAGGCGTCCGCGCTCCAGGCCGAGCAGGGCACGGACGAACTGGTCTCCACGCTGGTCGACCGCTTCCACCTGGTGGCCCGCGACTACGACGTCGTCCTGGTCCTCGGCACCGACTTCGCCGACACCCAGTTGCCGGACGAACTCGCCCTGAACGCGCGGCTGGCCAACGAGTTCGGCGCGTCCGTGATCCCGGTGGTGGGCGGCCGCAGGCAGACGGCGGAGTCCGTGCTGGCCGAGACCCGCAACGCGTACCGCGCCTACGACGGCCTGGGCTGCGACGTGCTGGCCATGGTCGCCAACCGGGTGGCCCGCGAGGACCGCGACGAGATAGCCGAGCGGCTGGCCGGCCGCCTCCCGGTCCCCACCTCCGTGCTGCCCGACGATCCCGCGCTGTCCGCGCCGACGGTCGCGCAGATCGGCCAGGTCCTCGACGCCCGGGTGCTGCTCGGCGACGAGTCCGGGCTCGCCCGCGACGCGCTGGGCTTCGTCTTCGGCGGCGCGATGCTGCCGAACCTCCTGCGCGCCCTGACCCCGGGCGCTCTGGTCGTCACCCCCGGGGACCGCGCCGACCTGGTCGTCGGCTCGCTGGCCGCGCACAGCGCCGGCACCCCGCCGATCGCCGGTGTGCTGCTGACCCTGAACGAGGTGCCGAGCGAGGAGATCCTCACCCTCGCCGCCCGCCTCGCGCCCGGCACCCCGGTGCTCTCGGTGGCCGGCAACAGCTTCCCCACCGCTGAGCACCTCTTCTCCCTGGAGGGGAAGATGACGGCGGCCACGCCGCGCAAGGCGGAGACCGCGCTCGGCCTGTTCGAGCGGTACACCGACACCACGGAACTCGCCCGCCGGGTCTCGGCGCCGAGCGGCGACCGGGTCACCCCGATGATGTTCGAGCACAAGCTGCTGGAGCAGGCCCGCGCGGACCGGCGCCGGGTGGTGCTCCCGGAGGGCACCGAGGAGCGGGTGCTGCACGCGGCCGAGGTGCTGCTGCGCCGGGACGTGTGCGACCTGACCCTGCTCGGCCCCGTCGACCGCATCCGCAAGAAGGCCGCCGACCTCGGCATCGACCTCGGCGACAGCCAGTTGATCGACCCGGCCACCTCCGAGCTGCGCGACTCCTTCGCCGAGAAGTACGCCAAACTGCGGGCGCACCGGGGCGTCACGGTGGAGCTGGCCTACGACGTCGTCTCCGACGTGAACTACTTCGGCACCCTGATGGTCGAGGAGGGCCTGGCCGACGGCATGGTGTCCGGTTCGGCGCACTCCACGGCCGCGACCATCCGGCCGGCCTTCGAGATCATCAAGACCACTCCGGATTCCTCGATCGTGTCGTCCGTCTTCTTCATGTGCCTGGCCGACAAGGTGCTCGTCTACGGCGACTGCGCGGTCAATCCGCACCCGAACGCCGAGCAGCTGGCGGACATCGCCGTCCAGTCGGCGGGCACGGCCGCGCGGTTCGGCGTGGATCCGCGGATCGCGATGCTGTCGTACTCCACCGGCACGTCGGGCTCCGGAGCCGACGTCGACAAGGTGCGCGAGGCGACCGAACTGGCGCGCTCGCGCCGCCCCGACCTGAAGATCGAGGGGCCGATCCAGTACGACGCGGCCGTGGAGCCCTCCGTCGCCGCGACCAAGCTTCCCGGCTCCGAGGTCGCGGGGCAGGCCAGTGTGCTGATCTTCCCCGACCTCAACACCGGCAACAACACCTACAAGGCCGTGCAGCGCTCGGCCGGCGCGATCGCCGTCGGCCCGGTACTGCAGGGTCTGCGCAAGCCGGTCAACGACCTGTCCCGGGGCGCGCTCGTCCAGGACATCGTCAACACCGTCGCCATCACGGCGATCCAGGCCCAGCACCCGAACGAGAAGGCGTACCGGCAGTGAGCTCCCCCACCCGTGTCCTCGTCCTCAACTCCGGCTCGTCGTCGGTGAAGTACCAGCTGCTGGACATGCGGGACGGCAGCCGGCTGGCGGTGGGTCTGGTCGAGCGCATAGGCGAGCAGACCTCGCGGCTGAAGCACACCTGCCTGGTCAGCGGCGAGACCCGCGAGCACCGGGCCCCGATCGCCGACCACCAGGCGGCCCTGAAGGCGGTCGGCGAGGAACTGGGCCGGGACGGTCTCGGCCTGGACTCGCCGGAGCTGGCCGCGATCGGGCACCGGGTGGTGCACGGCGGCATGTTCTTCACCGAGCCCACCGTGATCGACGACGCCGTGCTCGCCGAGATCGAGCGGCTGATCCCCGTCGCTCCCCTGCACAACCCGGCCAACCTGACCGGCATCCGCACCGCGCGGGCGCTGCGCCCGGATCTGCCGCAGGTCGCGGTGTTCGACACGGCGTTCCACACGACGATGCCGGAGTCGGCGGCGCGCTACGCGATCGACCCGAAGATCGCCGACCGGTACCGCATCCGCCGCTACGGCTTCCACGGCACCTCGCACGCGTACGTCTCCCGGGAGACGGCGCGGCTGCTGGGCAAGGACCCGTCCGAGGTGAACGTGATCGTGCTGCACCTCGGCAACGGCGCCTCCGCCGCGGCGGTGGAGAAGGGCCGGTGCGTGGACACCTCCATGGGGATGACGCCACTGGAGGGGCTCGTGATGGGGACGCGCTCCGGCGATCTGGATCCCGCGGTCATCTTCCATTTGGAGCGCGTTGGCAAAATGTCCATGGACGAGATCGACACTCTTCTCAACAAGAGGAGCGGCCTGCTCGGCTTGTGCGGGGACAATGACATGCGCGAGATCCGCCGCCGCATCGACGAGGATGACGAAGAGGCCCGGCTCGCCTTCGACATTTACATTCACCGGATCAAGAAGTACATCGGCGCTTATTACGCGGTACTCGGCCGGGTGGACGCCGTCGCCTTCACGGCGGGCGTCGGGGAGAACGCGGCGCCGGTGCGCGAGGCCGCGATCGCGGGCCTGGCAGGCCTGGGCCTGGAGGTCGACGCCGAGCGGAACGCCGCAGGCGGCGACGGTCCGCGGCTGATCTCGCCCGATTCCGCGCGGGTGGCGGTCGCGGTGGTACCCACCGACGAGGAACTGGAGATCGCCACAGAGACGTATGAGCTGGTCGAAAAGAGCAGCTGAGCAATACAGCGCAGTAACACGCCTGAGCGCATGTCCGCCCATTTGTATCTTCCGCCAGACGGAATATTCCGCAGCGAAACAAACCGATAGGATCGCCCCATGCGCCGTTCGAAAATCGTCTGTACTCTCGGCCCCGCGGTCGACACCCACGAGATGCTCGTCGCCATGATCGAGGCGGGCATGAACGTGGCCCGGTTCAACTTCAGCCACGGCACCCACGCCGACCACCAGGCGCGGTACGACCGCGTCCGGGCCGCGTCCAAGGAGACCGGCCGGGCCATCGGCGTCCTCGCCGACCTGCAGGGCCCGAAGATCCGCCTGGAGACCTTCGCCGAGGGTCCGGTCGAACTGGAGCGCGGTGACGAGTTCGTCATCACGACCGAGGACGTCCCGGGCGACAAGCACATGTGCGGTACGACCTACAAGGGGCTGCCGGGCGACGTCTCGCGCGGCGACCAGATCCTGATCAACGACGGCAACGTCGAGCTGAAGGTGCTGGACGTCGAGGGCCCCCGGGTGCGGACGATCGTCATCGAGGGCGGTGTCGTCTCCGACCACAAGGGCATCAACCTTCCCGGCGCGGCCGTCAACGTGCCCGCGCTGTCCGACAAGGACGTCGAGGACCTGCGCTTCGCTCTCCGCATGGGCTGCGACATGGTCGCGCTGTCCTTCGTCCGCGACGCCAAGGACATCCACGACGTCCACAAGGTCATGGACGAGGAGGGCCGCCGCGTCCCGGTCATCGCCAAGGTGGAGAAGCCTCAGGCGGTGGAGAACATGGAAGACGTCGTGATGGCGTTCGACAGCGTGATGGTCGCCCGCGGTGACCTCGCCGTCGAGTACCCGCTCGAGCGGGTCCCCATGGTGCAGAAGCGCCTGATCGAGCTGTGCCGGCGCAACGCCAAGCCGGTGATCGTGGCGACCCAGATGATGGAGTCGATGATCACCAACTCGCGCCCGACCCGCGCCGAGGCCTCCGACGTGGCCAACGCGATCCTGGACGGCGCCGACGCGGTCATGCTGTCCGCCGAGTCGAGCGTGGGCGCCTACCCGGTCGAGACCGTCAAGACGATGTCGAAGATCGTCCAGGCGGCCGAGCAGGAGCTGCTCTCCAAGGGCCTCCAGCCGCTCGTGCCCGGCAAGAAGCCGCGCACGCAGGGCGGTTCGGTGGCCCGCGCGGCCTGCGAGATCGCCGACTTCCTCGGCGCCAAGGGCCTGATCGCCTTCACCAAGTCCGGTGACACCGCCCGCCGGCTGTCCCGCTACCGCGCGGCCCAGCCGATCCTCGCCTTCACCACCGACGAGGGCACCCGCAACCAGCTGACCCTCAGCTGGGGCGTGGAGTCGCACGTGGTGCCGTTCGTGAACACCACCGACGAGATGGTGGAGATGGTCGACCAGGAGCTGGCCAAGCTCAACCGCTTCAACGCGGGCGACACGGTGATCATCACCGCCGGCTCGCCCCCCGGCGTCCCCGGCACCACCAACATGGTGCGCGTCCACCACGTCGGCGGCGGCGAGGTCCGCTGACACTCCCGCAGCGCGAAACGCCGTGGCCCGGCCCTCCGTGAGGAGGGCCGGGCCACGGCGTTTGCGGCTCCCGGACGGGCTTGCGGGACCGATCAGTTGTCGGTGGTGTACACGTGCATCCCGGGCACGTGCAGATTGCCACCGAACTGGGCGGCCTGGACCACCTTCACGTTGGTGAAGTAGATCAGCGGGAGGTTCAGCGGGGGCGGGCTGTCCGGGCTGAACGTCAACGGGACCAGACCGAACAGGTTGCCCGAGATGCTCTCGGTGTACATCACGGTGTCGCCGCCGCGGATGGTCGACGTCGAACCGGATGCCGCCTGCACGTGGTAGGTCTTGCCCGACAGCTTGTCGTTCACCGTCTGGTGCAGGTCACCGATGTCGGTACCGCCGGAGATGACGTACTTGAGCACCTTCTTGGTGGTGCCGTTGGCCCTCTTCACCTCGACGATGCCCTGGTAGTCGGCGCCCTTGAGCAGCAGCGAGCTGGCGTTCAGGTACCAGGGGTCGTCCGCCACCGGCACCTGGTTGTCGACGCCGCCGACGTCGCCGGTGGCCTTCTCGCAGTTGTCCGGGACGGCACCGGCGGCGGCGCCGGACGTGGCCGACGAGGCCGCGCCCCCGACCGCGTCGGTGGCGCCCTTCGCCGTCTTGGAGACCGCGTCGGTGGTGTCCTTGACGGTGTCCGTGACCTTGCCGGCGGTCTTGCCGACGGTGTCCGTGACCTTGCCGACGGTGTCCGTGACCTTGCCGACGGTGTCCGTGAGGGTGCCGCCGGTCTTGCCCGGGGACGCCGAGGAGTCCGTCGAGGGCGACTTGGCGGACGTACCGGACGGGGACGCGGACGGCGTCGGACTCGCGGACGTGCCGGAGTCGTCGCCGCCGCCCCCGAGGAGGCCACCGAGCGTGTCACCGACGGCCCCGAGCAGACCGCCGCTGCTCTTGGACGCCGACGGGGAGGGCGTGCTGGTGCCACCGGAGCCCGGGGTCGCCGTCGGCTCGGGCGTGGCCGTGTCGCCGGAACCCGGGTCCGAGGGCGAGGTCGTGCCCGAACCCTTGGTGTCCTTGGCGTCCTTGGTGTCCTTCGCGTCGGCGGACGCCGACGGGCTCGGCGTGGCCTTGTCGGCGGACTCGCTCGCGGACGGCGAGGGCGAGGCGGAGGCGTCCTCGGCCCCGTCCAGCGCCGTGACGCAGTCCTTGTAGTCGGAAGCCTTCTGGCTGTTGGCCGTCGCCGTGCCACCGCCGTTGTCGGCGAGGGCGAGCGAGGACGTGAAGCCCAGACCCACCAGCACCGCCGTGGGCATGGCCACGGAGGCTATCGCCTTGCCCGCCGGCATGTGGAACCTGGTGAACAGCGGCTTCTTGGGTGCCGCGTGGCGGGCCCTGGTTCTCTCACGGGACCCGTCCACATCGGTCCCGTGGGTCACCTCGTCAGCCGGCACTGTGCCTCCCGTTCGCCCCGTTGGCCGGGCTCGTTCCTGACAGGTCGTTCGCCCCCAGTGCCCCAAAGGCCTGGGAGGGGCCCCCATCGTTCATCCCGGCCGCGGCCTGGTGGGGCAGCGGTGCGGTCGCCGGGGCGTCACCCTCGCCCGGGGCGGCCTTGGCCGGCGGCTCCGACTGCGGCGTCCCGCCCGGGGCCCACGAGATGGCCATCGCGCCGCCGACGAGGGCGAGCAGGAAGCCCACGATGAAGCCACCGAAGTTGGACACGGGGAGGGACACCAGCGCCAGCAGGATCGACGCGACACCCGCGAAGGTCCGGATGTGCTTCTGGAACCAGAGGCTGATGCCCAGGACGATGAGGAGCACGCCGATGATCAGGGATCCCGCCCCCGCCGTGGTCGCCATCGCCAGGGTCAGGTGGCCCACCTGCAGGTGGAAGTACGGGAAGTAGATGATCGGAAGGCCGCTGAGCAGGACGTACAGACCGGCCCAGAACGGACGGTCACCCCGCCAGGCGCGGAACTGCTGCCTCCGGTGGGTGAACTGGCCGGGTGCGGCGGCAGGGGTCTCGGCGCTCATGGAAAACAGCTCCCTGGTGCGGCGTTGCTGTGGTGGTGATGTGTGCCGCGCGTGAAGACGCGGCCGGAGTAGGGACAGGCGGGGGCGCCAGAGGCTCCCCCGCCCGTCAGCGAGTGCTTAGTAGCACTCCTTGCCTTCCGTGGACAGCGACATGTGCAGCCCGCTGAGCTCGAAAGTACCGGCGGTGGTCGCCCAAGCCGTCTGCTTCACGTTGAGCAGCGTGGCCGAGTCGGCCTGCTGCGCGAAGCCGTACGGGTTGGCCTGCTCGCCGCCACCCTTCATGCCCGGACCCTTGCCGGCGTCCTTGGCGGCAACACCGATGTCGATGTTGTTGAAGGTCGCGTCGGCGTTGAGGTCCGCGACGTCGATGTAGATCCGGTCGGCCTGGACGTGCTTCGCGCCGGCGCCGCCGGCCCGCAGGATGAGGCTGACCTTGCCGAAGATCGGCACGTCCGGGGTGACGACGGACTGGCACAGGTTGGTGATCTCGGCGTGGTTGAACGCCGAGACGGCCACCGGGTGGGCGGTCTTCTTGCCGTCCAGGGTGTAACCGTTGTCGATGGCCCCGTACTGTTCGAAGCCCTTGCCTTCGAGCCGGTCCGCGCTCACCTTGAACGACTGACCGGAAACGCTGAACGAAGCAGCGAGAGCGCCCTGCGCGAGGGCGACACCTATCGCAGCCGTAGCGGCGACGCTGGGCACCATGACCACAGCGAAGCGCTTCCATCTGGTCCCGCCACGCACCTGGGACTCCATATTTCCTCCTTCTCGGACGTACATCTCCTGGTCCCGGCTCGAGCCGGTCGGCGGCTCAGCCGGACAGGGATGGGAGAAGTGCTACGTCCTCGGGAAGGAGAGCGCCTGCACTCGGTGGCGCGAACAGCGCCCGAATCACCGGCGATCACCCCCGAGCGACAACCACTGGTCGCGCCTGACACGCATCACGCACAACCTTCCGGACAGGCTTCACCGGTGAGGCGAAGACCCCCCTGCCCTAGAGCCGGCGCCACTGCCGCCGGCTCTGCTCGGTGGGGACCCAGGATCTCCCGCGACCCAACCGGCTGTCGGGGGACGGGAATGGACCGAGCGTCGCCGATCGTGGTGCATTCTCGCCCCGGACACAAGGGGGTTCGTTACTGGCTAGTAACGGACGGATAACCGAGCAGCGACCCAACGCTTTCGGGATGCGACACAGGGTGCCGCCCATGGGCAGAACAAAGCCGTTGATCCCTGGGTGAAACCAGACAGATCAACGGCCTTGATTTACTCCGAGTAACAGCCCCTGCGATTACCAAGATTTGGTAAAGCAGAGCCGTCCTGACGGTTCGTCGGCAAATCTTTCACCTCGGCATCACAAGCCGTGGTGTTTAGCGACTGGTCAGAACAGGGCGCGCGCCAGCGCCCTTCGCGCCCCCACCACACGCGGGTCCTCGGGGCCCACGACCTCGAACAGCTCCAGCAGCCGACGACGCACGGCGTCCCGGTCGTCACCCACCGTGCGCCGCACGGCCTCGATGAGCCGCCCGAAGGCGTCCTCGACATGACCGCCCACCAGATCCAGGTCGGCCGCGGCGATCTGGGCGTCCGCGTCGGCCGGCTTTTCGGCCGCGTCCTTGCGCACTTGCTGCGGGTCCATGTTCTGCACGCGCTGGAGCAACTCGGCCTGCGCGAGCCCGAGTTTGGCTTCAGTGTTGGCCGGGTCGTCACTGAGCACGTTTTTGTACGCCTGGACGGCCCCGCCCAGGTCGCCCGCGTCCAGGGCCTGCACTGCGGCCTCCAGCAGGGCGTCGTACGGCCCCGCCGGCACCTCCTGGGCGACGGCGCCCGCCTCGGCGTCCGGATCGACGGTCAGGCCGGTCAGGCCGAACCGCTCCTCGGCGACCTGCACCAGCTGGTCCAGGGTCTGCCGGATCTGCTCCTCGCCGGCCGCGCCCTGGAAGAGGGGCAGCGCCTGCCCGGCGACAACGGCGAACACCGCCGGGATGCCCTGGATCCCGAACTGCTGCATCAGCATCTGGTTGGCGTCGACGTCGATCTTGGCGAGGAGGATGCGGCCGTCGTACTCGACGGCCAGCCGCTCCAGGACCGGGCTCAGCTGCTTGCAGGGCTGACACCACTCGGCCCAGAAGTCGATGACGACCGGCACTTCGGCGGACCGCTGGAGGACGTCCCGCTCGAATCCCGCCTCATCGACGTCGATGACGAGATCGGCCGGGGAGATCGCCCCCGTGCCGCCCTGCCGGGCGGCCTCTGCGCGCGTCTGCTCGGCCTTGGCCTTGGCCTCCTGGGCCGCCTTCACCGCGGCGAGGTCGACGACGCCGCTCATGGACATGTTCCGTGGCTGCATGCGTCTATCCTCCCCCGTTCCCGCGTATGAAAGAAAAAAGCGATGTGAGATGTGATGTGACGCCGGGTCCCCACCCCACGTCGGCGCTCGTCGCTCGCGTACGTCCCTCACGAGCTTTCGATACGAGTCGTAGCGTAATGGCAGGAGGGGACTCCGCGACACCATCCCCCGGTGATCTCCCTCACGACCGCACAGAACGCGCCGGTTATGGTCGGGGGATGCAGAGCCGCACCCCAGCCAGCCGTTCCGGGCGCCCGCGCAGCGCCGAGGCGGACGCCGCGATCCTGGCCGCCACGCGTGAGGCTCTGGTCGAACTGGGCTGGTCCAAGCTCACGTTGGGGGACGTGGCGACACGGGCCGGGGTGGCCAAGACGACGCTGTACCGGCGCTGGGCCGGCAAGAACGAGCTGGTGGTCGACGCGGTCGCCGAACTCTTCGACGAACTCGAGCTTCCCGACCGGGGCAGCCTGGCCGCCGACATCGAGGGCGTGGTCCTCCAGTTCGCTGCCATCCTGGCCCGCCCGGAGGCCAAGAGCGGCCTGATGGCGGTGGTGACGGAGTCGACCCGCGACGAAGCCCTGCGCGAGCGCATCCGCGGCTCCATCGTCGGCCGGCAGCGGCGCCTGGTCCTGGAGGGCCGCACCCGCGCCCAGTGCCGCGGCGAGCTCCCCTCGGAACCGGACCCGGCGGAGTCCGCCCGCACGGCGGACCTGATCTTCGACATGGTCGCGGGCGCGGTGGTCCACCGCACGCTGGTCAGCGGAAAGCCGGCGGACGAGGAGTGGGTCCGCAGCTTCACCCGGGTCCTCCTGCTGGGCCTGAGCGCGGCGGGAACGCAGGCCGCGCAGCCGACCGGGGCGGACGGGACGGAAGGGACGGACGGTGCCCGGCCCGCCGAGCCGGCCGGGACCGGTGGGACGGCCGGGACCGGTGGGACCGCCGGGACGGCCGGGACGGCCGGGACGGCTGAGACAACCGAGGCGGCCGGGACGGGTTGAGTGGCCGCTTCCCGGCCGTCGGTCGCGCTCTGGCGGGCGGGAGGGCCGGGAAACCGGGGGACGGAGCCCCCGGGTGCGGCCGGGCCGCCACAGGGCGCCTAGAAGCCCGCGGGCTCGGTGTACACGCCCCACTCGTCCCGCAGCACCCCGCAGATCTCGCCCAGCGTCGCCTCGGCCCGTACGGCGTCCAGCATCGGCTCGATCATGTTGGTCCCGGACCGCGCGGCGGCCAGCATCGCGTCCAGTGCCGCCCGCACGGCCCCCTCGTCGCGCGTGGCCTTGCGCCCGGCGAGCTCCCGCACCTGCTCCCGCTCCACCTCGTGACTGACCCGCAGGATCTCCAGGTCCCCGGTGACCGACCCGGTGTGGACGTTGACGCCCACGACCTTCTTCTCGTCCTTCTCCAGCGCCTGCTGGTAGCGGAAGGCCGCCTCCGCGATCTCGCCGGTGAACCAGCCGTCCTCGATGCCGCGCAGGATGCCGGAGGTGATGGGACCGATCGGGTGCTGTCCGTCCGGGTGGGCCCGCAGGCCCCGCTCCTTGATCTGCTCGAAGATCTTCTCCGCGTCCGCCTCGATCCGGTCCGTCAGCTGCTCGACGTACCAGGAACCGCCCAGTGGGTCGGCCACATTGGCGACCCCGGTCTCCTCCATCAGCACCTGCTGGGTGCGCAGCGCGATCTCGGCGGCCTGCTCGCTGGGCAGGGCGAGGGTCTCGTCCAGCGCGTTGGTGTGCAGCGAGTTCGTCCCGCCGAGCACCGCCGCGAGCGCCTCGACGGCCGTACGGACCACGTTGTTGTACGGCTGCTGCGCGGTCAGCGAGACGCCCGCGGTCTGCGTGTGGAACCGCAGCCACTGCGCCTTCTCGCTCTTCGCGCCGTACACGTCCCGCATCCAGCGCGCCCAGATCCGCCGGGCCGCCCGGAACTTGGCGATCTCCTCGAAGAAGTCGAGGTGGGCGTCGAAGAAGAAGGACAGTCCGGGCGCGAACACGTCCACGTCCAGGCCGCGCGAGAGCCCCAGCTCCACGTAGCCGAAGCCGTCCGCGAGCGTGTACGCCAGCTCCTGCGCGGCCGTCGAGCCCGCCTCCCGGATGTGGTAGCCGGAGACGGACAGCGGCTTGTAGGCGGGGATGCCCGCCGCGCAGTACTCCATCAGGTCGCCGATCAGCCGCAGGTGCGGCTCGGGCTGGAAGAGCCACTCCTTCTGGGCGATGTACTCCTTGAAGATGTCGGTCTGGAGGGTCCCGTTGAGCACCTCCGGATCCACACCCTGCCGCTCTGCGGCGACCAGGTACATGCAGAAGACGGGCACGGCGGGCCCGCTGATGGTCATGGAGGTCGTGACGTCGCCCAGCGGGATGTCCTTGAACAGGACCTCCATGTCGGCGGCCGAGTCGATGGCGACCCCGCAGTGCCCGACTTCGCCGAGCGAGCGCGGGTCGTCGGAGTCGCGGCCCATGAGCGTGGGCATGTCGAAGGCGACCGACAGACCCCCGCCACCGGCGGCGAGGATCATCTTGTACCGCTCGTTGGTCTGCTCGGCGTTGCCGAACCCGGCGAACTGCCGGATCGTCCAGGTACGGCCGCGGTAGCCGGTCGGATGCAGACCGCGGGTGAAGGGGTACTCCCCTGGCCAGCCGATCCGCTCGAATCCCTCGTACGTGTCTCCCGGCCGGGGCCCGTACACCGGCTCCACGGGGTCGCCGGAGAGCGTGGTGAAGTCGGCATCGCGCTTGCGCGCGGCGTCGTAGCGGGCCTGCCAGCGCCGGCGGCCTTCCTCGATGGCGTGAGCGTCCATACCCACGAATTTACTTGGACGTCCTAGTAAATGTCGATGGGCAACCGCCGTACGGCACCGGAAGGCACCCGTACGGCGGTGCGTCTCACACCTTGGCGACCGCCGGAGCCTGTCCCTGGACCGTGGAGTCCAGCTCGCGGCTGATCTTCCGCTCGACGAAGAAGGCGGCGGTCGGAATGGTGCCGGCGAGCAGCACCCACAGCTGCTTGCCGACCGGCCACTTCGCCTTGGAGCCCAGGTCGAAGGCGAAGACCAGGTAGACGACGTAGAGCCAGCCGTGGGCGATGGCCACGACGCGGGTGACGGCGGCGGCACCGTCGATGTGGAACCCGTACTTCGCGATCATGCTCAGACACAGGAGCACCAGCAGTACACCTGTGATGTAGGCCAGGGCGCGGTAGCGGGTCAGCACGCTCTTCTTCATGCCGACGAGCGTAACGACCCGTTCCGGGAGATCTTGCCCCGGGTCACCCCTCTTCGAAGTCGTGTGCCGCGATCCGAAGCGGGCGCAGCATCGCGAAGATCTCTCCGCACTCCTCCGAGTCGTACGCCCCGAGGCCGAAGTCCATGGCCATCAGGTCGCGGGTGGCCGCGTCGACCACCTCGCGGCCCTTGTCGGTGATGACGGCGAGGGTGCCGCGACCGTCGTTGGGGTTGGGGCGCTTGGCCACCAGGCCGGACCTCACCAGCCGGTCGACGGTGTTCGTCACGGACGTGGGGTGCACCATCAACCGCTCACCGATCTTGGACATCGGCAGCTCACCGGCCTTGGAGAAGGTGAGCAGCACCAGCGCCTCGTACCGCGCGAACGTCAGTCCGTACGGCTTGACCACGGAGTCGACCTCGGCAAGCAGGATCTGCTGCGCCCGCATGATCGAGGTGATCGCGGCCATCGCGGGCACGTTTCCCCAGCGCTGCTTCCAGAGCTCGTCGGCACGGGCGATGGGGTCGAAGGGAAGGCTGAGAGGCTTCGGCACGGCATCAGACCCTACCGGCCGGTCATATCCCGAGCAGCCCCGTCTCGACCCTCGGTCACCAGGCCTCCCGCCCAGGAGCCCGAGAAACCGCGCGACCAGCCACAACGACCCAAGACACCCGAACCTCGTCCCGACGGCCACCACCCCCCCCAGAGGCGCGGGGCTGTGTTCGATATGCGGCTCCGCCGCGTGGGCGCGACCGGCCACAACGCCGCCGCACCCGAAAACGCACCCGTCCCCCTACGGCGCCCCCCTACCGACGCCGCGCAAGCGATACCGCACCGCACGCTGCGCCACCGGCCCCAGATCCTCCAGTGCGGCGACCAGCGCGCCCAGCTGTTCCAGCGCGTCCAGCGCCGCATGCGCCCCGGCCTCGTCCACCCCCTCGTACAGCTCGATCCCGACGAACGACGCGGCGACCGCACGGGCGAGCCCCGCCGGATCGGCGCACTCACCGAACGGCGTCGCCGCCAGCACCCTCCGCAGCACCTGCTCGATCTCGGTGATCCACAGATCGAGCCCCGCGGTCGTGGCCGGCCCGAGCACGGGGTGGGTCGAGGCCCCGGCGATCAGCTGCCCGAGCAGGGCCACATGGCCGACGGCGCGCTCCTGCTCGTGCATCTCCCGGCCGACGGCGAGGAGTTCGGACAGCGATCCCACCGCGGCGAACCGCTCCCGGTACCGCGCCACGGTCTGCTCGGCCCCGTACCGGCAGGCCGCCGCGAGGAGTTCGTCCACGGATCCGAAGTGGTAGAAGACCAACGCCTGGTTGACCCCGGCGGCCGCCGCGACCGTACGGGCGGACGTCTTCGCGATGCCCTGCTCGGTGAGCACCCGCAGGGCGCCCTCCAGCAGCCTGGTCCTCGTCTCCTGGGACTTGGCGGTCCCGGCCCTGACCGGCTCGCTCCCCGAGGCCCCCCGCCCCGCCCGCTCCGGCGTCATGCCCGCGCCTCCTCCCGCACCGGCCGCAGCCCCGCCCGCACCCCGGGGCCGCGCACGGACGCGTACGACGCCGTGAAGGAGCCCTCGTAGCCGAAGAGCGGACCGAAGTAGCGGTTGACCACCCGGACACGGATACGGAAACGGCCGGCCGCGTCGTCGTACGACTCCCGCACCTCGGCCGTGGCACCGACGAGTTCGGGCACACGGACGTCCACCGGTCCCTCCCGGAAGCGGTGTTCGCCGGAGCGGATCAGGAGGGATCCGTCGGGCTCGGCGGCGAAGTGGAGCTCGCTGGCGAGGTGCTGGTGGGTGCCCAGGTAGTCGAGGACGCGGTCGCCCTTGGGGCTGAGCACCATCTGGGCGTCGAAGCGCCGGGGGCGGCCGGGCAGGTCGAAAGTGCGCACGAAGCTCACCGTCTCACGGCCGAAGGTGTCGGCGTACGGCACGTTCTCGATGACGAAGGGGACGTTCCGGCCGGCCTCGGGCACCAGGATGTTGCGGGTGGTGCCGAGCGCCAGGAACGGCTTCACGAAGGCCGGCCCGTGCCAGATCCGGTGCATCACACCCCGGCCGGTGCAGGCCTCCCCGCCGGGCAGGCCCACCGAGAAGCGGCGCCGGAGCTCGGGGTGGAGACGGTCGAAGGCGTCGCCCATGACCGTGCGGAACATCGAGGCCGTCGCCATCAGCGCTCCTCCAAGGTGCGCAGGATCCGGGGTGTGCCGGTCTGGACGAGGGGGCTGCGCAGGCAGCGGCGAGCGGCCGGGGTGCAGCCGAGCGGCGCCTTGAGGAGCGCCAGTGACACGGCGACCACGAGCAGGACGGGGCAGAAGTAGAGCACGAAGACGGCGAGCGCCCCGAAGGCCCCTATGACGGGACCCAGCCCCAGTCCGGTCAGGCACACGACGAGCACCACTGCCCGAACCGCCAGTTCGGCAAGCCAGTTGACCAGGGCCCGCCCGGGGGTGATCCCGCGCTCCAGCCACAGTCGCAGCCGGTCGAAGGACCAGGCGGTCGCCCAGCCCATGAGCGGCCGGAACACCAGCCGGTCGGCGACGGCGCCGAACGCGCCCCAGCGGGGCCGGTAGTCGTAGCCGGTGAGGAAGCGGACGCCGTCGCCATCGGGCACGTAGCGCCAGTAGCCGCTGCCTTCGGCGAGCAGGGAGAGGGGGTGCGGGGAGCTGAAGCGCAGGGCGGAGGTGCGGGTGCCGTCGGGGCGCTCCTTCTCACCGGCGGCGACGCCGGTGCCGGACACGGTGAGGAACGGCAGCAGGCGGACGGCGTAGCGGAAACGCTGCGGCTCGCCCTCCGCGCGCGGGAGGTAGTCGATCTCGGTGAACCGCAGGTCCCAGCGCCGGTGCTGGGCGGGGTCCTGAGTGCGAGCCCACAGTTCGTCGAGGTCGGCGCGGATACGTGTCTCTATGTAGAGACCCATGGTGTTCCCCCACGTCAGAGTCATATTTGAGCGACCGCTCAAAAGCATCTGGTATGCAACGTACACCGTTTGAGCGATCGCTCAAAGAGTGGGCACGAGAAAACCCCGGCCCCAACGGGCCGGGGTCTGCGCCGAGTTCGGCGGGTCGCTACTGCGCCAGATGGCGCTCGACGGTCTCGACCTTGGACGTGAGGCCGTCGGTCACACCGGGCCGGATGTCGGCCTTGAGGACGAGCGAGACGCGCGGCGCCCGCTCCTCGACGGTGGCCACGGCACGCTTGACGACGTCCATGACCTCGTCCCACTCCCCCTCGATGGAGGTGAACATGGCATCGGTGCGGTTGGGCAGGCCCGACTCGCGGACCACACGGACGGCGTCGGCGACGTACTCCCCGACGTCCTCGCCGACACCCAGGGGCGTCACGGAGAAGGCGACGATCATGCGTTGACGATCCCTTCCTTGCGGGCGCGGGCGGCGATGACCGCGGACTCGGACTCACGGCGCAGCTTGCGCTCGGCGAAGAAGCCGCCGGTGGGCAGCACCGAGAGGACGAAGTAGAGGGCCGCGGTCTTCAGCGACCACTTGGCGCGGTTCCAGGCGTCCGCCCAGAAGATCACGTAGAGGATGAACAGGATGCCGTGCACCGAACCCATCTCGCGGACCGCGTCGAAGTCCGTGGTCCGCTTCAGTACCGAGCAGACGAGGAGGATCAGGAAGGACACGGCCTCCGGGGCCGAGACCAGACGGAGGCGGCGGAGGGCGGTGGCGGTCTTGATGTCCACGGGTCACCTTCGGTGGGAGAGACGTCCACTGTTTGTGAACGCAAGCACAAGCGGTCCCCCATTGTGACAAACCCTCGCCCTAGGGGTTCGCTCAGGGTGGGTCTCCACCCGGGGGCCCTGTTCGGTCCACCCGCGTGGCCGCTACTTTCGCAGCGTGGCGATGTTCCGGCTCCAAGGGAGCAAGGTGCTCGCCGTCGACATGACCGGGGATGCCGTGAAGGCGAAGAACGGCTCGATGGTCGCGTACGACGGGCAGATGACCTTCAAGAAACTGACGGGCGGCGGCGAGGGGCTGCGCGGGATGGTGACCCGGCGGCTGACCGGCGAGCAGATGACGGTGATGGAGGTGAAGGGGCAGGGGACCTGCTGGTTCGCGGACCGGGCCTCGGAGATCAACCTGGTCGCCCTTCAGGGGGACAAGCTCTACGTCGAGTCGAGCAACCTGCTCGCGACGGACGCGGGACTGCGGACCGGCACGACGTTCACCGGGATGCGCGGCGCCGCGCAGGGCAACGGGCTCTTCACCACGACCGTCGAGGGCCACGGCCAGGCGGCCATCCTCTCGGACGGGCCGGCGGTGGTGCTCCGGGTCAGCCAGCAGTACCCGCTGACCGTCGACCCGGGCGCCTACATCGCCCATCAGGGCGACGTCCGGCAGTCGTTCCAGTCCGGTGTGACGTTCCGCACGCTGTTCGGGGAGGGCGGCGGCGAGGCGTTCCAGATCCGCTTCGAGGGCGACGGTCTGGTCTACGTGCAGCCCAGCGAGCGGAACACGATCGCGGGGGATCTGTGAGATGAGCTTCCGGGAGATCAACTCCAAGATGGTCGAGGCGACCGTGCTGCCCGGGCAGCGGCTGTTCAGCCAGCGCGGGGCGATGCTCGCCTACAAGGGGGACGTGTCCTTCACCCCCAACATCCAGGGCGGCCAGGGCGGGCTCATGTCCATGATCGGGCGACGGGTGGCCGGCGAGGCGACCCCGCTGATGAGCGTCGAGGGCAGCGGCACCGTCTTCTTCGGGCACGGCGGCCACCACGTGCATGTCGTCAACCTCTCCGGCGACACCCTGTACGTCGAGGCCGACCGGCTCCTCGCCTTCGAGGGCACCCTCCAGCAGGGCACGATGTTCATGGGCTCGCAGGGCGGTGTCATGGGCCTGGTCCGGGGCCAGGTCACCGGGCAGGGCCTGTTCACCACCACCCTCCAGGGCCACGGCTCGGTGGCCGTGATGGCGCACGGCGGTGTCTTCGAGGTGCCGATCACCCCCCAGCGCCCGGTCCATGTGGACCCGCAGGCCTACGTCGCCCACCACGGCGACGTCCGCAACAAGCTCTCCACCGCGCTCGGCTGGCGCGACATGGTGGGCCGCGGCTCCGGCGAGGCCTTCCAGCTGGAGCTGAGCGGCAGCGGCACGGTGTACGTCCAGGCATCGGAGGAGAAGCTTTGAGCGCGTACGGAACCGCCGGCGGCCCGGTCGTGTACGACCCCATGACGCTGCCCGTCGACGACAACGTGAACAGCTACACGTTCTGCGTCGAGCTCAAGAGCGGGCAGTGGTTCCTGCAGAAGGGGAAGATGATCGCCTACTACGGGGCGATCGAGTTCAACGGCATCGGGCACGGGCGGCTCGACCGGCTCGTACGCACCTCGTTCCATTCGCCACTGCACGCGAGCGACTGGGTCGTGGCGGAGGGCTCGGGGAAGATGCTGCTCGCCGACCGGGCCTTCGACGTCAATTCCTATGACCTGGACGACGGGAACTTGACCATTCGCGCGGGCAATCTGCTCGCTTTTCAGCCAAGTCTCGCACTCAAACAGTCGATCGTGCCGGGCTTTCTGACCCTCATCGGAACCGGAAAGTTCGTGGCCGCATCTAACGGTCCGGTGGTGTTCATGGAACCTCCGATCCGGGTGGACCCCCAGGCGCTGGTCGGGTGGGCCGACTGCCCGTCACCGTGTCATCACTACGACCACGGGTACCTGACGGGCGTGATGGGCGGTCTACGTGCGATGACGGGCCTCGGGGGCGCCTCCGGGGAGGAGCATCAGTTCGAGTTCGTGGGAGCCGGGACGGTCCTGCTGCAGTCGAGCGAGGCCCTGATGGCCGAGCAGGCCACGGGGGCGGTTCCGTCCGAACCGGGGGTTCCCGGTGGTGGCGGACCGGCGCCGGGTGGACACGGTCCGGGTCCGTCGGGTGCACCGCGCCTTCCCGGACAGCTCGGAGATCTCCAGCGTCGCTTCGGTCTGTGAGCGGTAATCTGCGGAGTGTGACATCGAACGCGTGCGCACCGTCACATCATCCGAAGTAGTTCGCCATTCAACATCTTAGGTAGACTTCATTCATGGAGACCGAGACGGCCACGCGCTGGCTGACCGATGCGGAGCAGTGCGCCTGGCGCACCCACCTGGAGGTCAACAGGCTGTTGACGTACCAGCTCGAAAAGGATCTGCAGCCTTTCGGCCTGACGATGAACGACTACGAGATCCTCGTCAATCTGTCCGAGTCGGACGGCGTACGGATGCGCATGAGCGACCTGGCCTCGGCCACGCTGCAGTCCAAGAGCCGGCTGTCGCACCAGATCACTCGGATGGAGAACGCGGCCCTGGTGCGCCGCGAGAACTGCGAGTCCGACCGGCGGGGACTTTTCGCCGTGCTGACCGAGCATGGCATGGAGACGATGAAGAAGGTCGCGCCGTACCACGTGGCGTCCGTGCGCCGGCACTTCATCGATCTCCTCTCGCCCGAGGCGCTGGCCGAGCTGGAGGCATCGCTCAAGCCGATCGCCGACCATCTGAGAGGGCAGCGGGGACGTCCTTGACGCCTGCTGACGAACTGAACGGGGTGTAAGTGGGGCGGGGGGAGGGTCGCGCGGCCCGGTGCCGGCGCGGCCCCTCCCCCGGGCCCTCGACTACACCCGAGCGGGGGGAACCTGCACCGCCCGAGCCGACACGGCCCACCGACGGCAGTATCCCGCCGGAGACAGCCAACCGCACCGAACGCAGGGGCCGGTCAGGAGCGGCCAGGCCGACTGCAGTACCCGGTCGGGAGCAGCCGGGCCGACTGCACCGCCCGACCCCGCAACGGCCCACCGGCGGCAGCGCCCCGCCGAAGACAGCCAAGCCCACTGCCGTGCCCCGTCCGGGGCGGCCGGGGCGGCCGGGGCGGCCGGGGCGGCGGTTCCGGTGTCAGCCCTCCGTCAGGCTCGCCACCAGTTCGTCGGCGGCGCGGTAGGGGTCCAGTTCGCCGGCGACGATCCGTTCCGCCAGGGCGCCGAGGTGGCGGTCGCCGTGCAGGTCGCCGATGCGCTCGCGCAGGGCCGTCACCGCGATGGTCTCGACCTCGCGGGAGGCGCGGGCCAGCCGGCGCTCCGCCAGGACGCCCCGCTCCTCCATCCAGGCCCGGTGCTTCTCCAGGGCCTCCACGACCTCGTCGATGCCCTCGGCGCGGGCGGCGACGGTCTTGACGATGGGCGGGCGCCAGTCGCCGGGGCCGCGGGCCTCGCCGAGACCGAGCATGTGGTTCAGCTCGCGGGCCGTGGCGTCGGCGCCGTCACGGTCGGCCTTGTTGACGACGTAGACGTCTCCGATCTCCAGGATCCCGGCCTTGGCCGCCTGGATGCCGTCGCCCATGCCGGGAGCCAGCAGGACGACGGAGGTGTCCGCCTGGGAGGCGATCTCCACCTCGGACTGACCGACACCGACCGTCTCGACCAGGATCACGTCGCAGCCCGCCGCGTCGAGGACGCGGATCGCCTGCGGGGCGGACCAGGCCAGGCCGCCGAGGTGACCGCGGGTGGCCATCGAACGGATGTACACGCCCGGGTCGGAGGCGTGCTCCGACATGCGCACGCGGTCGCCGAGGAGGGCGCCGCCGGAGAACGGGGACGAGGGGTCGACGGCCAGGACGCCGACCCGCTTGCCCTGCTTGCGGTACGCGGTGACGAGTGCGGAGGTCGAGGTGGACTTGCCGACGCCCGGGGAGCCGGTCAGGCCGACCACGTAGGCGTTGCCGGTCAGCGGAGCCAGTGCCGCCATGACCTCCCTGAGCTGCGGGGACGCCCCCTCCACCAGGGAGATCAGCCGGGCCACGGCCCGCGGCCGGCCTTCCCTGGCCTGGGCCACCAGAGAGGAGACGTCCTGCATCACAGCTCCGTTCACTTCACCGACGTAACTCTGAACTCACGCGTACCGCGGTCAGGCCTTCGGCACCCGCACGATGAGCGCGTCACCCTGGCCGCCGCCACCGCACAGCGCGGCCGCGCCGACGCCGCCGCCCCGGCGCTTGAGCTCCAGCGCCAAGTGGAGCACGAGGCGGGCGCCGGACATACCGATCGGGTGACCCAGGGCGATGGCGCCTCCGTTGACGTTCACCTTTTCCGTGGACACGCCGAGGTCCTTCATTGACTGGACGGCGACCGCGGCGAAGGCCTCGTTGATCTCGATGAGGTCCAGGTCGGAGACCTCCAGGCCGTCCTTCTTCAGGGCGTGCTGGATGGCGTTGGAGGGCTGCGACTGCAGGGAGTTGTCCGGGCCGGCCACGTTGCCGTGGGCGCCGATCTCCGCGAGCCACGTAAGGCCGAGCTCCTCGGCCTTGGCCTTGCTCATCACGACCACGGCGGCGGCGCCGTCGGAGATCTGCGACGAGGTGCCCGCCGTGATCGTGCCGTCCTTGGCGAAGGCCGGGCGCAGCTTGCCCAGGGACTCCACGGTGGTGTCGGCGCGGATGCCCTCGTCCTTGCTGAACAGGATCGGGTCGCCCTTGCGCTGCGGGATCTCGACCGGGGTGATCTCGGCCTCGAAGACGCCGTTCTTCTGCGCGGCGGCGGCGCGCTGGTGGGAGAGCGCGGCGATCTCGTCCTGCTCGGGGCGCTGGATGCCGAGGCGGGTGTTGTGCTTCTCCGTCGACTCGCCCATGGCGATGCCCTCGAAGGAGTCGGTCAGGCCGTCGTAGGCCATCGCGTCGACCATCTCGACGGCGCCGTACTTGAAGCCGTCGCGGGACTTCGGCAGCAGGTGGGGGGCGTTGGTCATGGACTCCTGGCCGCCGGCGACCACGATGTCGAACTCGCCCGCGCGGATCAGCTGGTCGGCGAGCGCGATGGCGTCGAGACCGGAGAGGCACACCTTGTTGATGGTGAGCGCGGGGACGTTCATCGGGATGCCGGCCTTGACGGCCGCCTGGCGGGCCGGGATCTGGCCCGCACCGGCCTGCAGCACCTGGCCCATGATCACGTACTGCACCTGGTCGCCGCCGATCCCCGCACGGTCGAGGGCGGCCTTGATCGCGAAGCCGCCGAGGTCGGCTCCCGAGAAGGACTTCAGGGAGCCCAGCAACCGCCCCATGGGCGTACGCGCGCCCGCGACGATCACAGAGGTGTTCGTTCCAGAAGACATGAGCTGCGATCCCCTTACCGGCTTGTACAGCCGAGGAGTGAACGAGGGTTTACTTCGAATGTACTGAGTGGCACTCCGTGCCGTCATCGGGCCGTCCATGTGATCGCGCGCACGTTGCGTAACCACCTCATGAGCGCTCCACTGAGTCCATGCTGACGCGAATCGACCACATCGGGATCGCCTGCCACGACCTCGACGCCACTGTCGAGTTCTACAAGGAAACCTACGGCTTCGAGGTGTTCCACACCGAGGTCAACGAGGAGCAGGGCGTACGGGAGGCCATGCTCAAGATCAACGAGACGTCCGACGGCGGCGCCTCCTACCTGCAGCTCCTGGAGCCGACCCGGGAGGACTCCGCGGTCGGCAAGTGGCTGGCGAAGAACGGCGAGGGTGTGCACCACATCGCCTTCGGCACGGCGGACGTGGACGCGGACTCCGCGGACGTCCGCGGCAAGGGCGTGCGGGTTCTGTACGACGAGCCGCGGCGCGGTTCCATGGGGTCGCGGATCACCTTCCTGCACCCCAAGGACTGCCACGGTGTCCTGACAGAACTGGTCACTTCGGCCCCTGTTGAGTCACCTGAGCACTGACCCGCGTACATAAGGGCCGGTAGGGTTGGGGTCGGTCGTCTCTGTAGGCGGGGGGCGGCCGCATGCCGGGGTCCGGGTTTCGGGGGACGTGCGTCGGGGCAGCAGCCCATGCTCCGCCGTTGATCTGACACCATTCCCCCGGGGGCCCCGTTCGGCGGATGGACGGAGCTCGTTGCAGAAGCTGACCAGGGGACGGATGGGACCGCGCAGTGCGGGGCTACGAGAGCCAGGAGCGAGAGCCGGCGGCTGACGTCGACCACCTCTCTCGGTTCGAGGCCGAGATGAAGCGGCTGAAGACCGAGCGGGAAAAGGCGATCCAGCACGCCGAGGACCTCGGCTACCAGGTCGAGGTGCTGCGCGCCAAGCTGCACGAGGCGCGCCGCACCTTGATGACCCGACCCTCCTACGAGGGCGGCGACATCGGCTATCAGGCCGAACAGTTGCTCCGTAATGCCCAGATGCAGGCCGATCAGCTGCGCCAGGACGCCGAACGCGAGCTGAGCCAGGTCCGCGCGCAGACCCAGCGCATCCTCCAGGAGCACGCCGAGCAGGCCGCCCAGCTCCAGTCCGAGCTGCACCAGGAGGCGGTGACCCGGCGCCAGCAGCTTGACCAGGAGCTGGCCGAGCGCCGGCAGACCGTCGAGTCGCACGTCAACGAGAACGTGGCGTGGGCCGAACAGCTGCGCGCCCGCACCGAGGCGCAGGCCCGCCGCCTGCTGGAAGAGTCCCGCGCCGAGGCCGACCAGGCCATGACGGCCGCCCGCGCCGAGGCCGAGCGGCTGACCCGGGAGGCCCGGGAGCGGCTGGAGAACGACGCCGAGGCGGCCCGCTCGGAGGCCGAGCAGCTCCTGCGCCGCGCCCGCACGGACGCCGAGCGGCTGCTGAACGCCGCGTCCGCGCAGGCCCAGGAGGCCACCGACCACGCCGAGCAGCTGCGCTCCTCCACCGCGAGCGAGTCGGACACCGCCCGCCGGCAGGCCGCCGAGCTGAGCCGGGCCGCCGAGGAGCGGATGGCGCAGGCCGAGGAGGCGCTGCGCAAGGCGCGGACCGAGGCCGAGAAGCTGGTCACGGAGGCCGAGCAGGCCGCCGCCAAGACGCTGTCGAGCGCCGAGGCCGCGGGCGAGGCACGCACGCGTACGGCCAAGGAACAGGTCGCCCGGCTGGTCGAGGAGGCCACCAAGGAGGCCGACACCACCCGGTCCGAGGCCGAGCAACTGGTCGCCGACGCGCGCGCCGAGGCCGAGAAGATCGCCGCCGAGGCGGCCGAGAAGGCGCGCAGCGTCACCGCCGAGGAGACGGCCAGCCAGCTGTCGAAGGCGGCGAAGACCGCCGAGGAGGTCCTCGACAAGGCGTCCGAGGACGCCAAGAAGACCACCAGGGCCGCGGCCGAGGAGGCCGAGCGGATCCGCACCGAGGCCGAGACCGAGGCCGACCGGCTGCGCGCGGAGGCGCACGACATCGCCGAGCAGCTCAAGGGCGCGGCGAAGGACGACACCAAGGAGTACCGCGCCAAGACGGTCGAGCTGCAGGAGGAGGCCCGCCGGCTGCGCGGCGAGGCCGAACAGCTGCGCTCCGACGCGGTCGACGAGGGCGAGTCGATCCGCGCCGAGGCCCGCCGGGAGGCGGTGGCGCAGATCGAGGAGGCGGCCAAGTCCGCCGAGGAACTGCTGGCCAAGGCCAAGGCCGACGCCGACGAGCTGCGGGGGACCGCGACCGCGGACAGCGAGAAGGTGCGCACCGAGGCCATCGAGCGGGCGACCACGCTGCGCCGGCAGGCCGAGGAGACCCTGGAGCGCACCCGCGCGGAGGCCGAGCGGCACCGCACGGAGGCCGGCGAGCAGGCCGAGGCGCTGGTGGCGGAGGCCGAGAACGCCGCGCGCGAGCTGCGCGAGGAGGCCGAGCGGGCGGTCGAGGCCCGGCGCGCCGAGGCCGCCGGTGAACTGACGCGGCTGCAGGCGGAGGCCCAGGAGCGGCTGACGGCGGCCGAGCTGGCACTCACGGACGCCCGTGAGGAGGCGGCCCGTATCCGCCGGGAGGCCGGCGAGGAGGCCGAGCGGCTGCGCTCGGAGGCGGCGGAGCGCATCCGCACGCTCCAGCACCAGGCCGAGGCCGAGGCCGACCGGCTGCGCACGGAGGCCGCGGCGGACGCGTCCACCTCGCGTGCCGAGGGCGAGGCCGTCGCCGTACGGCTGCGGTCGGAGGCCGCGGCGGAGGCGGAGCGGCTCAAGGCCGAGGCGCAGGACACCGCCGACCGGGTCCGCTCGGAGGCGCAGCACGCCGCCGAGCGGCTGGGCGCCGAGGCGTCCGAGACGCTGGCCGCCGCCCAGGAGGAGGCCGTCCGGCGCCGCCGTGAGGCGGAGGAACTGCTCGGCGGCGCCCGCGCGGAGGCCGACCAGGAGCGCTCGCGGGCCCGCGAGCAGAGCGAGGAGCTGCTGGCCTCGGCGCGCAAGCGCGTCGAGGACGCGCAGACCGAGGCGACCCGGCTGGTCGAGGAGGCCGACCGGCGCGCCACCGAGATGGTGTCCGCGGCCGAGCAGCACGCCCAGCAGGTTCGGGACTCCGTCACCGGGCTGCACGAGCAGGCCCACGAGGAGATCGCCGGGCTGCGCTCGGCCGCCGAGCACGCGGCGGACCGTACGAGGCGGGAGGCCGAGGAGGAGGCGGACCGGGTCCGCGCCGACGCCTACGCCGAGCGGGAGCGCGCGAGCGAGGACGCCACGCGGCTGCGCCGGGAGGCGAACGAGGAGACGGAGGCCGCCAAGGCGCTCGCCGAGCGCACGGTCGCGGAGGCGATCGCGGAGGCCGAGCGGCTGCGTACGGACGCGTCGGAGTACTCCCAGCGGGTGCGCACCGAGGCGTCGGACGCGCTGGCCGACGCCGACCAGGCGGCGTCGCGGACCCGGGCGGACGCCCGCGAGGACGCGAACCGCATCCGCTCGGACGCGGCGACGCAGGCGGACACCCTCATCACCGAGGCCCGCAGAGAGGCCGAACGTCTCCAGACGGAGACGAACGCCGAGGCCGAGCGGGTGCGCGCGGAGTCCGTGGCCACCGCGGAGCAGCTGATCGCGGACGCGACCGGCGACGCCGAGCGGCTGCGGGCGGAGGCCGCCGACACGGTCGGTTCGGCCCAGCAGCACGCGGAGCGGCTGCGCGCCGAGGCGGAGCGGGTCAAGGCGGACGCGGAGGCGGAGGCCGAGCGGCTCGTCAACTCCGCGCGCGAGGAGTCCGAGCGGACCCTGGACGAGGCCCGCAAGGACGCCAACAAGCGGCGTTCGGAGGCGGCCGAGCAGGTCGACACGCTCATCACGGAGACCGCGGCCGAGGCCGACAGGCTGCTCACGGAGTCCCAGCAGCAGGCGCTGCAGACCACCGCGGACGCGGAGTCGCAGGCGGACACGATGGTGGGCGCGGCCCGCACGGAGGCCGACCGGATCGTCTCCGAGGCGACGGTCGAGGGCAACTCCCGGGTGGAGAAGGCCCGGACCGACGCGGACGAGCTGCTGGTCGGTGCCCGCCGGGACGCGACCGCCATCCGGGAGCGCGCGGAGGAGCTGCGCGACCGGATCACCGGCGAGATCGAGGAGCTGCACGAGCGGGCCCGCCGCGAGGCCGCCGAGACGATGAAGTCCACCGGCGACCGCTGCGACGCGCTCATCAAGGCGTCCGAGGAGCAGCTGGCCAAGGCGCAGGCGAAGGCCAAGGAGCTGGTCTCCGAGGCCAGCTCCGAGGCCGGCAAGGTGCGCATCGCCGCCGTCAAGAAGGCGGAGGGGCTGCTCAAGGAGGCCGAGCAGAAGAAGGCCAGCCTCGTCAAGGAGGCCGAGGAGCTGAAGGCCGAGGCGATCCACGAGGCGCGGCGCACGGTCGAGGAGGGCAAGCGCGAGCTGGAGGTCCTGGTGCGCCGGCGCGAGGACATCAACGCCGAGATCTCGCGGGTACAGGACGTCCTGGAGGCGCTGGAGTCCTTCGAGGCTCCGGCGAGCGGCAAGGACGGCGGGGTCAAGGCCGGTGCCAGCGTGGGCGCCCCCCGATCGGGTGGCAAGTCGTCAGACGGCTAGCGCCCCGGGCGCGTTCCGGTGTCTTCTGGGGGCTTTGTCCTGCTGTCTGGCAAGCTGTCCGAGGGGTGGCCACCCGAAAGAGGTGTCATTCTCCAGATCAAACACGTATCCGCTCGATGACACACCGCTTCGGCGCCTAGGATTCCACCTATCACCTCACCGGTCTCATTCGACAGGAACCCCATGAGCGACATTTCCCCCAACGGCTTCGAGCTTGTGCGGCGTGGGTACGACCGCGCTCAGGTGGACGAACACATCGCCCGGCTGCGCTCCCGGCACGACGAGGCCACCTCGCGCGTCACCGCTCTGGAGAAGCGCATCGAGGAGCTGCACCTCGAGACGCAGAACGCCCAGGCCCAGGTGACCGACGCGGAGCCGTCGTACGCCGGTCTCGGCGCGCGGGTCGAGAAGATCCTGCGTCTCGCCGAGGAAGAGGCGAAGGATCTGCGTGAGGAGGCGCGGCGCGCGGCCGAGCAGCACCGCGAGCTCGCCGAGTCGGCCGCCCAGCAGGTCCGCAACGACGCCGAGTCGTTCGCCGCCGAGCGCAAGTCCAAGGCCGAGGACGAGGGCGTCCGGATCGTCGAGAAGGCCAAGGGCGAGGCCTCCCAGCTGCGTGCCGACGCGCAGAAGGACGCGCAGTCGAAGCGGGAGGAGGCGGACGCCCTCTTCGAGGAGACCCGCGCCAAGGCCGCGCAGGCCGCCGCCGACTTCGAGACGAACCTGGCCAAGCGCCGCGAGCAGTCCGAGCGCGACCTGGCGTCGCGCCAGGCCAAGGCCGAGAAGCGTCTCGCCGAGATCGAGCACCGCGCCGAGCAGCTGCGCCTGGAGGCCGAGAAGCTGCGCACCGACGCCGAGCGCCGCGCCCGCCAGACGGTGGAGACGGCCCAGCGCCAGGCCGAGGACATCGTGGCCGACGCCAACGCCAAGGCCGACCGCATCCGCTCGGAATCGGAGCGCGAGCTGGCGGCGCTCACCAACCGCCGCGACAGCATCAACGCCCAGCTGACGAACGTCCGCGAGATGCTCGCCACGCTGACCGGCGCGGCCGTCGCCGCCGCCGGTGCGCCCGGCGACGACGAGCCGGTTTCCCGTGGGGTTCCGGCGCAGCAGACCCGGTAACGCCTCGACGTACGGCCGCTGAGCGAGTCGAAGCCCCCTGTCCCAAGTGGCAGGGGGCTTTGTCCCGTTCTAGCGTGGCCGCATGATCGAGCTGGAGGGGCTGACCAAGCGGTACGGCGAGACGGTCGCGGTGGACCGGCTCAGCTTCGCGGTCACGCCGGGCATCGTGACCGGGTTCCTCGGCCCCAACGGGGCGGGGAAGTCCACCACCATGCGCATGATCCTCGGGCTCGACCACCCCACCGCCGGTGACGTCCGGATCGACGGCAAGCACTACGACCAGCTCGAGGACCCGCTGACGTACGTCGGCGCCCTGCTGGACGCCAAGGCCGTGCACGGCGGCCGCAGTGCCCACAACCACCTGCTGTGCCTGGCGCAGAGCAACGGCATCCCCAGCCGCAGGGTGGGCGAGGTGCTGGACACGGTGGGGCTCACGACGGTGGCGCGGAAGAAGGCCAAGGGCTTCTCCTACGGAATGGGGCAGCGGCTCGGCATCGCGGCCGCGCTCCTCGGGGACCCGCGGATCCTGATGTTCGACGAGCCGGTCAACGGGCTGGACCCGGAGGGCATCCACTGGATCCGCACCCTGATGAAGTCGCTGGCGGCGCAGGGCCGGACCGTGTTCGTGTCGAGCCATCTGATGAGCGAGATGGCTCTGACCGCCGATCACCTGGTGGTCATCGGGCAGGGCCGGCTGCTCGCGGACACCTCGATGGCCGACTTCATCCGCGCGAACTCGCGCTCGTACGTCCGGGTCCGCTCGCCGCAGCGCGAGCGGCTGCTCGACGTGCTGCACGCGGACGGGATCACCGTCGTGGAGGCGGGCGGCGGTGCGCTGGAGATGGAGGGCGGCAAGGCGGAGCGGATCGGGGAGCTGGCCACGCGCCACGGGATCGTGCTGCACGAGCTGAGTCCGCAGCAGGCCTCGCTGGAGGAGGCGTTCATGCGGCTGACCGCGGAGTCGGTGGAGTACCACGCGCACACCGGGCCCGCTCCGGTCCCCCGGGACTGGGGCGCCGACTGGAAGGGGGCCTGAGCCATGGCGGCCGTGCAGGTGATCCGGTCCGAGTGGACGAAGATCAGGTCCGTGGCGTCGACGGTGTGGACGCTGTCCCTGGCGCTGGTGGTGACCGTCGGCCTCGGGGTGCTGATCTCGGCGCTGTCGAAGAGCCAGTACGGCGACTTGCCGGTGCGGGAACGGCTCGACTTCGATGCCACGGTGATCAGCTTCGCGGGCATGACCCTGGGTCAGCTCGCCATGATCGTGTTCGGGGTGCTGGTCGTCTCGAACGAGTACAGCACCGGCATGATCCGCGTCTCGCTCGCCGCCGTACCGCGCCGCGGCACCTTCCTGTTCTGCAAGATCGCCGTGGCCGCCGCGCTGGCCCTGCTCGTGGGCATGGTCACCAGCTTCGCCGCGTTCTTCCTCGGGCAGGCCGCGCTCGGCCCGCTGCGGACGGACCTCGGGCAGACCGGGGTGCTGCGCGCGGTGATCGGCGGCGGGCTGTACATGACCCTGATCGCGGTGTTCTCCATGGGCGTCGCCGCGATGCTGCGCTCGCCGATGCTCTCGCTCGGCATCCTGATGCCGTTCTTCTTCCTGATCTCCAACATCCTCGGCAACGTCGACGCGACGAGGAAGATCGGCCGCTTCCTGCCGGACCAGGCGGGCAGCCGGATCATGCAGGTGGTGCCGAGGATCGGCGACGACACTCCGTACGGCCCGTGGGGCGGGCTCGGGATCATGGCGCTGTGGGTGATCGCGGCGGTGGCGGGCGGGTACGTCCTGCTGAGGCGGCGGGACGCCCAGTGAGGCCACGCTCACGGCCCATGCCCACGGCCCCGGTCCACGCCCCATGTTCACGTTCCGCGACCCTCTGGCTTTACTTTCTTTTGAGCGGAACCGTCAGCGCCCGGATATCCTCCTAACCCTTACGGGGGCGTGTGCCCCGCTGTCCTGAACCTTTCGATGGGTGCGGAGCATGATCGAGGCTGCAGGCCTGACCAAGCGCTACGGCGACAAGACCGCCGTGTACAACCTTTCCTTCCAGGTGCGGCCCGGCGCCGTGACCGGCTTCCTCGGGCCCAACGGCTCGGGCAAGTCGACGACCATGCGGATGATCCTCGGACTGGACAACCCGACCTCCGGCACGGTGACCATCGGTGGCTACCCGTACCGCAAGCTGCCCAACGCCCCGCGCCAGGTCGGTGCGCTGCTCGACGCCAAGGCGGTGCACGGTGGCCGGTCCGCCCGCAACCACCTGCTGAGCCTCGCCCAGCTGTCCGGCATCCCGGCCCGGCGCGTGGACGAGGTGCTCGGGGTCGTGGGCCTCCAGGGCGTGGCGAGGAAGCGCTCCAAGGGCTTCTCCCTCGGTATGGGCCAGCGCCTCGGCATCGCCGCCGCCCTGCTCGGCGACCCTCAGGTGCTGCTCTTCGACGAGCCGGTCAACGGCCTCGACCCCGAGGGCATCCTGTGGGTCCGCAACCTGATGAAGGCGCTGGCCGCCGAGGGCCGCACGGTCTTCGTCTCCTCGCACCTGATGAGCGAGATGGCGCTGACCGCCGACCATCTGATCGTGATCGGGCGCGGACAGCTTCTGGCCGACATGAGTGTGAAGGAGTTCATCTCGGCCAACTCCGCAGACTTCGCGCGCGTGCGCACCCCGGACACCGAGCCGCAGCAGCGCGAGAAGCTGACCGTCGCGCTCACCGAGGCGGGCGGCCATGTGATGCCGGAGCAGGACGGCGCGCTGCGCGTGACCGGGCTGCCGCTGCCCCGCATCAGCGACCTCGCGCATGAGTCGGACGTCCGGCTGTGGGAGCTGTCGCCGCACCAGGCCTCGCTGGAGGAGGCGTACATGCGCATGACGCAGGGCGCCGTCGACTACCGCTCCACCATCGACCAGAAGAGCGGCCTCCAGCAGCCGCTGCCGCCCGGCGCCCAGCCGCCCATGCCGGTCCCCGGCCAGGGCCAGCCGGGCTGGTACGCCCCGCCGCCGCCCCAGCAGGACGGCCGGCCGTACGCGCCGCAGGGCGCGCCCGCGGCTCTGTACGGCGGTGCGCCCGTGGGCGCGTACGGCGCTCCCGGCGCGGGCGCCCCGAACCCGTACGCCGCGCCCGCCGCGCAGCCCCAGCAGCCTCCGATGGCCGCCGCTCCCCCGGCACAGCCGCCGGCCGCCGCCCCCGCCTCCGACCTGACCAAGCCCGAGGACGCCCGATGAGCACCCACCAGCCCCCGATGCCGGGGGCCCCCTCCGCCGCCCCCGCATCCGACTGGCAGGCGGCGCCCGGCGGTTCGTACCCCGGCTACAACTCGCCGATCCCGGTCGTGCGCACCCACCTCGGCTACGCGCTGGCCTCGGAGTGGACGAAGATCAAGTCGGTGCGTTCGACGATGTGGACGCTCGGCGTGTTCGTGCTGCTCGTGATCGGCATCGGCCTGCTGGCCGGTGTGGCGGTCCGCGGCTCCAGCTCCGACCTGGGCGGCCAGAGCCCGCTGACCCTCGGCTTCTTCGGCGTGCTGGTCGGCATGATGTGCGTCATCACGCTCGGCGTGCTGACCACGGCCTCCGAGTACGGCACGGGCATGATCCGTACGACGATGACCGCGTGCCCGAGCCGGGGCCGGGTGCTGGCCGCGAAGTCGATCGTGTTCTTCGTCATCGCCTTCGTCGTGACGCTGGTGACCGTGTCGTTCGTGGCGATGGTGCACGCGTCGATGCTCAAGGACCACGGCGCGCGCACCCCGTCCAGCGGCGAGTGGATGAAGGCCACGGTCGGCATCAGCCTCTACATCGCGCTGCTCGGCCTGATCTCGCTGCTCATCGGGTCGATCATCCGGCACTCGGCCGGCGCCATCACGATCATGATCGGCACGGTGCTCGCCCCGCTGGTGATCGCGCTGTTCATGAACGCGTCCTCGCTGGAGAAGGTGCAGAAGGCGCTGCTCGAGTACTCGATCCCGAGCCAGATGGGCGTCTTCTACGACAACACCCTGAGCCAGTCAGGACCGACGGGCTGGGACCCGCTGTGGATCATCCTGGGTGTGACGGCGGCGGCCTACGCGGGCGCCTACGCGCTGCTGGAGAGCCGGGACGTGTAGCCCGCGCCGGCCTTCAGAACTTCGGCGCGTTACGGGGCCGCTGCACCCGCGTGGTGCGGCGGTCCTTCGCGTTCCAGCACGCCTTGTGCCAGTGCCGGCGGTCGTCGACGCCCGCGTGCTCCGGCCAGGCCACCACGTGCGGGACACCGGAGGGGATCAGCTGGTCGCAGCCGGGGCAGCGGTACGTCTTGCCCTCCGCGCTCGCCCCGGCGACATGGCGCACGCTCCACTCCTCGCCCTGCCAGCTCTCCGTGGACTGCCAGCCGCCGTAGCGGCCGGCCGAGTCGTCCTCGGCGCTCCGGCCGGACGAGCCGGCTGCCTTCGGTCGGTTGTGACGCGGGGACACGGGACACCTCTCGGGGCTGATACAGGAAGCACGGGCTGCATCCAGCGTACGCGGCGCCTCCAGGGGTACGCGTAGGGAACCAACCCGTACAAGTCCCCTTCAGGGGCGACCGATTCTGCAGACAATCCGCAAATCTCCCCGTCAAGCCGTGTCCTGGGCACGTGTCAGACGGTTATGCCGGGCGGGGGAGCTCCGGTCGGAGCCAAGGAAGCAGGAAAAGCGATGCACGTGGGAAGTTTTGTGCTGGCGGCCCAGTTCCCGGGCCAGGGTCCCGGGGAGGCACTGCACCGCGCGGTCCGCTCGGCGGAGGTCGCCGAGGAGGCCGGGCTGGACGCGGTATGGCTGGCCGAGCACCACTTCGTACCGTACGGCACCTGTCCGTCCGCGGTCACCCTGGCCGCCCTGCTGCTCGGCCGCACCCGCCGCATCCGCGTCGGCACGGCGGTCAGCGTGCTGCCCACCGCGCACCCCGTCGCCCTCGGCGAACAGGCCGCGCTGCTGCACCTGACCAGCGGCGGACGGTTCACGCTGGGCGTGGGGCGCGGCGGGCCGTGGGTGGACCTGGAGGTGTTCGGCGCGGGACTCGGTGCGTACGAACACGGATTCCCCGAATCCCTCGATCTGTTGGTCCGCTGGCTGCGCGAACCGGCGGTGTCGGCCTCGGGCGAGCGGTACTCCTTCCGCGAGGTGCCCGTCGTACCGCGTCCCTCGGAGGCGCTGTCGGAGACCCCGGGGCCCGAGGTCGTCGTCGCCTGCACCTCGCCGGCGAGCGTGCGGCTGGCCGCCGAGCGCGGGCTGCCGATGCTCCTGGGGATGCACGTCGGGGACGAGGAGAAGGCCGAGATGGTCGCCCTGTGGCGGCGCTCCGCGCGGGAGTCGGGCCGGCCGGCCGAGGAGATCGCGGGCGCCGCGCACGTCTCGGCGGGCGTCTGCCAGCTCGCCGACCGGCGCACCGACGCGGAGGAGACCCTGCTGAAGGCGATGCCGAGTTGGCTCAAACAGGGCCTGGACGCGCATGTGACGGTCGACGGACGGGTGCGCGCGATGCGCGACCCGGTCGCCTACACCGAACTGCTCTGCGGGCTGCACCCGGTGGGCACACCGCGGCTGGCCGCCGACCGGCTCGCGGCCACCTCCGAGCGCACCGGCATCTCCCGCTTCGCCCTGCTGACCGAGGGTTCGGGCGACCTCGCGGCGACGGAGGAGAACCTGCGGCGCCTCGGCACCGAGGTACTGCCCCAGCTGCGTTGACCGGCGCCGGCTCCCTGCCGCCGGGGGGCTTGCCGCCCCAGTACTGAATGCACCTCCCGCGGGTGGAGCGGCAAGCAAGCGGCTCACTGGATCGCGGACCGGGACTGCCTCAGCAGTCCCGGAACTCCGGCGACTGGTTCAGCAACTGGCTGCGCACCGAGGTGAAGCGGGCCAACGTCTCGTCCACCGAGGCGTCCGGCGGGAAGACCGCCACCCGGTGGCAGTTCTGGAAGGCCAGCCGCACACCGAAGTGCCGCTGCAGCGCGCCGCGTATGGCGTCACTCGCGAGTGCGCGCAGCAGCTGGCCACGCGCCTGCTCGTCCGGCGGGGGCGTCTGGTTGTCGGCGAAGGCTCCGCCGTCCACCTTCAGCTGGGCCACCAGGGAGCTGATCATCTCCCATGCATAGGGCAGGGAGGTCCGGACGCAGTCGACGAACGCTGCGTCGTCGACCTCGCCTCGCTCGGCCTGTTCGAGTAGGGCCGGTGAGACGTCGAGCGACATGGGTTCTCCTCTCGCACCCCCGTGGAGCAGGGGTTGCCGGACAGGTAAGGGAGATCGCGAAGTCGAACACGCTCAGTACACGGGGCGCGACCTCCCGTTCCTACGGTAGGCAACGGTCGGTGACCACACCAGCAGATTGCGTATATGGAACGATCCCTTTGCGCCCACAATCGGCCACGGAGAAACAAGAGTTTCCAGGGATGAATGGGGTGACTCCGTGTGCCTCCGGGGTGGGTGAGAGGTGGAGCGGGGCGGGCGAATCGCGTGCACCCGTGTGCGTCGAGTAGCGTTGCCGACCATGCGTCTCGTCATTGCCCGATGCTCGGTCGACTACGCCGGCCGGCTCACCGCCCACCTGCCCTCGGCGCCCCGCCTGATCCTGGTCAAGGCGGACGGCAGCGTCTCCATCCACGCGGACGACCGGGCCTACAAGCCCCTCAACTGGATGTCGCCGCCCTGCACACTGAAGGAGGGCACCGGCGAGGACGAGGGCGTCTGGACCGTCATCAACAAAGCGGGCGAGAAACTGATCATCACGATGGAGGAGATCCTCCACGACTCCTCGCACGAACTCGGCGTGGACCCGGGGCTGATCAAGGACGGCGTGGAAGCGCACCTCCAGGAACTGCTCGCCGACCGCATCGAGACGCTGGGCGAGGGCTACACCCTCATCCGCCGCGAGTACATGACCGCGATCGGCCCGGTCGACATCCTCTGCCGGGACGCGGACGGCGGGACGGTCGCCATCGAGATCAAGCGCCGCGGCGAGATCGACGGTGTGGAGCAGCTCACCCGCTACCTCGACCTGCTGAACCGGGACCCCCATCTCGCCCCCGTCCGCGGCGTCTTCGCGGCCCAGGAGATCAAGCCCCAGGCCCGCGTCCTCGCCACCGACCGCGGCATCGACTGCCAGATCCTCGACTACGACGCCCTCCGGGGCATCGAGGACGACAAGCTCCGCCTGTTCTGACGGGACCGCTCCGACAAGGGGCCGGGCCGGTGCTCGATCGCACCGGCCCGGCCCCTTCGTCGCCTTGCCGCCCTACATCACCGGTCCGCCGGCGGACGGTGCGCCCGCCGAGCTGCTCGACGCCGCCGGGGAGCCGGAGGCCGGGCCGCTGGCCGAGGTGCTGCTGGCCGGGGAGGAGGACTGGCTCGACGACGGCGGGGGAGAAGAACTCGGCGGGCTGGAGGAGGAGGACGACGAGCTGGGGTGCGGGGTCGACGAGGGCGTTCCGGTCGCAGGCGGCGTGCTCGGGTGGGTCGGCCTCGACGTGGAGGGGGTCGGCGTCGTGGCTCCGCCGCCCGTGCTCCGCGTGGCGGAAGGGCTCGCCGACGGGGCGGTCGGGCTCGGGGCGTCCGTCGTGCCGTCCGGGCCGGGGCTGGTCGGGCTGCCGGAGGCCGTGCCGGTGCCGCCGGGGTTGCCGCCGGTACCGGCCGGATCGGTGCCGGGTGTGCCGTCGCCCGGGCCCTGGGAGGCCGACGGCGTGGCGTCGACGTTGCCGGCCGGGTCCTTGTCCACGCTCTCGTGGGACGTCATGCCGAGGGTGATCACCGTGCCCAGTACGGCGACCAGCAGCGCACCCGACCCGGCCGCCACCAGGTTGCGCCGGGCCATGCGGCGGATCCCGCCCCGGGACTCGGCGGCCGGAGTCCTGGACGAGACCAGGGTCTCGTCGGCGCCGTACGCCGGGAAGGAGGCGTCGTACGCCGGGAAGGAAGAGCCGCCCGGCGGTGACGCGGGCTGGGCGAGGCGCGCGGCGGGCACGTCGTCCGGCGAGGACGACACCACACCGGGCACGTCCCCCGCGAGGTCGGCGACCAGGGCCAGGGCGCGCCGGCCCGACACGGCACCCCGCTTGTCGGCGAGCGCACCCCGCAGCCCGTTCGCGGCCTCCAGTTCGGCACGCGCCCGGTCCAGTTGGCCGCCGCACAGCGCGAGAATGCCCAACTCGTGGTGGAAATAAGCCTGTTCGGACACCTCGCCGGCCAGCCGGGAGGCCTCCGCACCGGAGCGCAGCGCACGCTCCCACGCGCCCCAGTGCAGCCCCGCGGCGAAGGCGGGCGCGGCCGTACGGGCCAGGTGCACCGCGGGGGCCTCCTCGCCCTCGACGGGAGCCGTCGTCGCCGGCACCACCATCGCGAGCGCGGCCAGCACCGCGTCCGCCTCGGCGGACACCCGCTCGGGGGTCACCGAGGGGTGCCCGGCCCACCAGGCGTAGTGCCGGGCCGCGGTGAGAGCCCGCTCGGCCGCGTCGCTGTCGTACCCGGCGGCCTCCAGCTGGGTGCGCACACCGGCCGCGAGGCGGTAGCGGGAGCCGACCGGGGAGACCAGTCCGCAGCCGGCGAGTTCGCCGAGCGCGGCGTCCGCGTGGGTGTCGCCGATCAGCGCCGGCAGATGCGCCTGGTGCGGCACCTCACCGCCGAGGGCGACGGCGAAGCGCAGCGTGTCGCGCGCACTGGTGCTGAGCCGGGAGGCGAGCAGCGGGGCGGGCGCGGCGGCATCCCCGAGGGAGGGCAGCGGGACCTCCGGGGCCCCGCCGGCGGCGAAGGGCGCGTCGTACGGCACCTCGAACCCCGCGTCGGCGGCGGGCCGTACGTCCTCGAAGACGCCGTACTCGTCCACCGCCCCGGTGCTGGCGCGCAGCAGGTCGTGCTGGCGCAGCAGCGCGCCGGCCTGGACGAAGCGCAGGGGCAGGCCCTCGGACTCGAACCACAGGTCGCCGGCCCAGTTGGCCTCCTCCTCGGTGAGGACCCGGCCGACGACCCGCTCCAGGATCTCCACGCCGGCCGCACGGTCCAGGCCGCCGAGGAAGACCTCCTCGATCTCGGACTCGGCGGAGGGCGCGGGGACGTCCGGGGTGGCGCCGAACAGGAACGCGCACTCGGGGGTGGCGTCGAGCAGCTCCTCGAGGGCGCCTGCGCCGAACTCGATGTCGTCCACCACCACGACGGCGCCGATCGCCTGGACCAGGCCGAGCAGTTCGTCCGGTCCGGGGCGGTGGTGCTCGGCGTCGTAGACGGTGTGGAAGAGGTCCTGGAGGAGGTCCTCGGCGGTGCGGTGGAAGCCGGAGAGCCGGACCACACCGTCGGGGGCGAGGTCCACGCAGTCCTCGGCGACGAGGTCGAGCAGGGCGCTGCGGCCGGAGCCGCCGGGGCCGGTGAGGCGGACGGAGCGGCCGCGGGCCAGCAGCCGGACCAGGCGCTCGCGTTCGTCCTGGCGTTCCAGCAGGGACAGCGCGGGCCGGGACGGGCCGGGCGGCACGGGCGGGCGGGCGGCACGCTCGGCCTCGGCGCGCTCCTCGGCGGTGCGCTTGCGGTGCCCTTCGGTGCGCCGGTGCGGCGGGCAGGGCTCGATCTCGCTGCCGTCCACGGGGTTGACGGTCAGCAGGAAGTCGCCGGAGACCACCGCCACCGTGCGGGCGGGGCCCGGCGTGCTGCTCTGGCCGAAGTCGGAGGTGAGAGATTCCCGGGCCGGGCGGCGGTGCGACGCCTGGCCGTGCTCCTCGGGTCCCGGAGTC
The DNA here is from genome assembly GCF_053595235.1 of Streptomyces sp. NPDC002520. NCBI lineage: Bacteria > Bacillati > Actinomycetota > Actinomycetes > Kitasatosporales > Streptomycetaceae > Streptomyces > Streptomyces sp. NPDC002520. The sequence continues at coordinate 53,464 of NZ_JBSFXG010000017.1, forward strand.
ATCGGGTCCATTGATTCAAGCCCCCAAAAGCGTTGTGTGCCTGGTGTCGACCCCTCCCGGCCGGCTGCACACCGCGCTGTCGCTTATGGTCCGGGCCCGCTCGAGGGTTGCAGGGCAGCGGGCGACCGAACCCTAAACCTTGGCACAGTATCCACGACAGGGCGGGGTGCCGCGCGGCCCGAGACGTCACGGTCCGGCGAGGATTGCCCTCGACGCACGGTTCGGCGGCTGTGTCCCCGTCTTCCCCGTCGCCCGGTCCACCCCCGTCACCCGGTCCACCCCCGTCGTCCGCGCGACGGCGGCACCGGCCGGCGTCGGGACCACTCGGTGGCCGGATCACCGCTGCGCGGCGATCACACCCGGGGCAGCGACTCGACCCCGATGCCGCCCTCGATGGCGAGGATGCGGTGCAGCCGGGTGGCGACGAGGAGGCGCTGCATCTGCAGCGGGACCCCGCGCAGCACCAGGCGGCGCCCGCAGCGGCCGGCCCGCCGGTGGGCACCCATGATCACCCCGAGCCCGGTGGCGTCCCAGGAGTCCAGTTCGGACAGGTCGAGCACCAGGTCGCCGACTCCGGTGTCGACGGCCGAGTGCAGGGCCGTACGGGCGTCCGCGGCGCTGCGCACGTCGAGGCGGCCCCCGACGACCAGCTCGGCGTGGTCGCCCCTGATGTACATATGCGCTCCCCGTTGAGTGCGTGTGGCGTACTCCGTGACGGTGCTGTGCAACGTCTGACTGTGCGAGTGGCAGAGCGGTTGCTGCTTGTAAGCGAACCGATACCGAATTCACCCCCGGGAGTGACACTCCCGGGGTGGGTGTCCGAACCTGTGCGGATCAGTACGTGTAGAAGCCCTGCCCGCTCTTGCGGCCGATGTCACCGGCGTCCACCATCCGGCGCATCAGCTCCGGCGGGGCGAACTTCTCGTCCTGGGACTCGGTGTAGATGTTGCTGGTGGCGTGCAGCAGGATGTCCACGCCGGTGAGGTCCGCGGTGGCCAGCGGGCCCATGGCGTGCCCGAAGCCCAGCTTGCAGGCGAGGTCGATGTCCTCGGCCGTCGCGACACCGGACTCGTACAGCTTGGTGGCCTCGACGACGAGCGCGGAGATGAGCCGGGTGGTCACGAACCCGGCGACGTCGCGGTTGACGACGATGCAGGTCTTGCCGACGGACTCGGCGAACTCCCGTGCGGTGGCGAGGGTTTCGTCGCTGGTCTTGTAGCCGCGGACGAGCTCGACGAGCTGCATCATCGGGACCGGCGAGAAGAAGTGCACACCGACGACCCGCTCGGGGTGCTCGGTGGCCGCCGCGATCTTGGTGATCGGGATGGCGGAGGTGTTGGAGGCGAGCACGGCGTCCGGGCGCACGATCTTGTCGAGCGCGCGGAAGATCTCGTGCTTGACCTCCAGCTTCTCGAAGACGGCCTCCACGACGATGTCGGCGTCGGCGGCGGCGTCCAGGTCGGTGGTCGCGGTGATGCGGGCCAGGGAGGCTTCGGCGTCCTCGGCCGTCATCCTCCCCTTGCTCACGAACTTGTCGTACGAGGCCTTGATGCCGTCGGTGCCACGTTCGAGCGCCTCGTCGGTGACGTCCCGCAGAACGACTTCCCAGCCCGCCTGCGCGGCGACCTGAGCGATCCCGGATCCCATGAGTCCGGCCCCGATGACGGCAAGCTTCCGTGCCACTCGACTCCCCTTACGCGCTGTTTACGGTTGCCTCTTCGGCGGACCCTAGCGCTCACGCGACTTCTTGAGGACCGTAAGTAATGCGTGTCACGGTCTCAGGGCGTGAGACACCGGTCACGTCCCGTGCGGCGGGCTCGGCACCCCTCCCGCGGGCAGCCGGGGCGGGATCGCGGCCACGCGGGCCGAGGGGCGAATTCCGTGCGGGCCCGGGCCGGTTGGTGCTTTCCGGAGCGGCTGACACCGAGGTGGGTGTTCCGCCCGGCCGGGATGTAACTACGCTGGTCACATGGTCAATCTGACGCGCATCTACACGAGGACCGGCGACAAGGGCACCACCAGCCTCGGCGACATGAGCCGGGTCGCCAAGACCGATCTGCGGATCTCCGCGTACGCGGACAGCAACGAGGCCAACGCGGTGATCGGTACCGCGCTCGCGCTGGGCGGGCTGGACGAGCAGGTCGTCGCGGTGCTCACCCGGGTCCAGAACGACCTGTTCGACGTGGGCGCGGACCTGTCGACGCCGGTGGTCGAGAACCCGGAGTTCCCACCCCTGCGGGTCGAGCAGTTCTACGTCGACCGGCTGGAGGCGGACTGCGACCGCTTCAACGAGCAGCTGGAGAAGCTGCGCTCCTTCATCCTGCCCGGAGGGACGCCGGGCGCGGCCCTGCTGCACCAGGCCTGCACGGTCGTACGCCGGGCCGAGCGCTCCACCTGGGCGGCCCTGGAGGTCCACGGCGAGACGATGAACCCCCTCACCGCGACCTACCTCAACCGCCTGTCCGACCTGCTGTTCATCCTGGCGCGGATCGCCAACAAGGAGGTCGGGGACGTGCTGTGGGTGCCGGGCGGGGAGCGTTAGCCCTCGTCACAAACGCCGGTAGACGTCCCTGCGGTGCCCTACCTCGACCACGAGGATGACGAGCTTGCCGTCGTCGATCAGGTAGGCGATCCGGTACGCGCCGACACACAGACGGGACAAGCCGTCGTGTCCGGACAGCTTCTTGACGTCGGCGTCGTCACGGTAGGGGTCGTCACCCAGGCGGCTGAGCGCGTGGAGGATACGCAGCGCTGTCGTCCGGTCGATCGTCCGGAGCCGGCGGCGGTACACGGACCTGATGTACGCGGCCGTCCCGTACGGCCGTCCCGCCTCCGCCCGGCGCATACCCTGGATCACCGGGATGCTGACGGTGCTCGGCGGGGTGGTGCCCGCCGCCGTGTGGCGCGATCCGCAGGGTCTGCTGATCGGGGTGGGCGTCGGCGTGGTGGCGTTCGCGCCGGCCGCCACCGGATGGGTGACGCAACCACCGGGACGCCGCCGAGGCCGCCCGACTGCGGGCCCAACAGACCGCGCTGCCCACGGAGATGGACCGGACGCAGGCGGTCACGGCCGAACGGGCTCGCATGGCCAGGGAGTTGCACGACAACGCCGAGATCGCGGGGCGGCCGGAGATGGCGGAGGGCACCGTGAAGACGCACGTCAGCCGTCTGCCGGCCAAGCTGGAGCTGCGCAGTCGGGTCCAAGCCTCCGTGCTGGCAAAGGAGTTGGGGATCAGCTCGAACTAGAGAACAACTGGTCCAGACCTATTGACCGATGGTCCAGACCTTTCTATTCTCGCGGCACTGTGGGCGTGAAGGCTCAGTCATGCCCCTGACACCCCCGATATGTGAGGGAGGCGCTCCATGCGCTTCAGACACAGAGCCGCGGCAGGGTTCGCGACCCTGTTGCTCCCCCTGGCCGGCCTGGTCGGACTCGCGGAACCCGCCCATGCCGCGACGACCGCCACCGCCTCCTACGCCAAGACCCAGGACTGGGGAACCGGCTTCGAGGGCAAGTGGACCGTCAAGAACACCGGCACCACGGCCATCAGTTCCTGGACGATCGAGTGGGACTTCCCCTCCGGTACGTCCGTCACCTCGGCCTGGGACGCGGACGTCACCAGTTCCGGCACCCACTGGACCGCCAGGAACAAGTCCTACAACGGCTCCATAGCCCCGGGCGCCACCGTCTCCTTCGGCTTCAACGGCGCGGGCCCCGGCTCGCCCTCCAACTGCAAGCTCAACGGCGACAGTTGTGACGGCACCACGGTTCCCGGCGACGCCGCCCCCTCCGCGCCCGGCACCCCGACCGCCTCCGGCATCACCGACACCTCGGCGAAGCTGTCCTGGTCGGCCGCCACCGACGACAAGGGCGTCAAGAACTACGACGTCCTGCGCGACGGCGCCAAGGTCGCCACCGTGACGACGACCTCGTACACGGACACCGGTCTGACCGCCGGCAGCGACTACTCCTACACCGTGCAGGCCCGCGACACCGCCGACCAGACCGGACCGGTCAGCGGAGCGGTCGCCGTGCACACCACCGGCGGCGGCACCAACCCTCCCCCGGCCACCGGTGACAAGGTCAAGCTCGGCTACTTCACCGAGTGGGGCATCTACGGCCGCAACTACAACGTCAAGAACCTGGTGACGTCCGGCTCGGCCGCCAAGATCACCCACATCAACTACGCCTTCGGCAACGTCACGGGCGGCCAGTGCGCCATCGGCGACTCCTACGCCGACTACGACAAGGCGTTCACCGCGGACCAGTCGGTCAGCGGCGTCGCCGACACCTGGGACCAGCCCCTGCGCGGCAACTTCAACCAGCTGCGCGAGCTGAAGGCCAAGTACCCGAACATCAAGGTGCTGTGGTCCTTCGGCGGCTGGACCTGGTCCGGCGGCTTCGCCCAGGCGGCGGCCAACCCGACCGCCTTCGCGCAGTCCTGCTACAACCTGGTCAAGGACCCGCGCTGGGCCGATGTCTTCGACGGCATCGACATCGACTGGGAGTACCCGAACGCCTGCGGCCTGTCCTGTGACACCAGCGGTGCGGCGGCCTTCAAGAACCTGATGTCCGCGCTGCGCGCCAAGTTCGGCTCGAACAACCTGGTCACCGCGGCGGTCACCGCGGACGGCTCCTCCGGCGGCAAGATCGACGCGGCCGACTACGCGGGCGCGGCCCAGTCCGTCGACTGGTACAACGTGATGACGTACGACTTCTTCGGCGCGTGGGCGGCGCAGGGCCCGACGGCCCCGCACTCCCCGCTCACCTCGTACAGCGGCATCCCGACCGCCGGCTTCACCACGGCGGACGCGATGGCCAAGTTCAAGGCGAAGGGTGTCCCCGCGAGCAAGCTGCTCATCGGCATCGGCTTCTACGGCCGCGGCTGGACCGGTGTCACCCAGGACGCCCCGGGCGGCACGGCCACGGGACCGGCGGCCGGCACCTACGAGCAGGGCATCGAGGACTACAAGGTGCTCAAGTCGTCCTGCCCGGCCACCGGCACGATCGCCGGCACGGCCTACGCGCACTGCGGCAGCAACTGGTGGTCGTACGACACTCCCGCCACCATCAACAGCAAGATGTCGTGGGCCAAGTCCCAGGGACTGGGCGGCGCGTTCTTCTGGGAGTTCAGCGGTGACACCAGCAACGGTGAGCTGGTGAGCGCCATCAACACCGGGCTGTCGTAAGACGGTTCGGAGGGCCAAGAGGCCCTAAGCGACGTTGACGCGCTGTCCGGGTGGGGCTGCTTCCAGCCACGCGAGAAACCCGGTCAGCGCGTCTTCGCTCATGGCGAGTTCGAGGCGCGTGCCCCGGTGGATACAGGCGAGGATCACCGCGTCGGAGAGCAGCGCCAGTTCCTCCTCGCCCTCGGGAAGCCGGCGGCCGGCCACCTCGATCGTGGCGCGCTCCAGCGTGCGGCGCGGGCGGGGAGCGTAGGAGAAGACGCGGAACCACTCGATGCGGTCGCTGTTGTAGCGGGCGACGCCGTAGCTCCAGCCCTTGCCGTTGGCGTCCGGTCTTTCGGACACGTCCCAGCGCAGCGAGCAGTCGAAGGTGCCGCCCGAGCGCTGGATCAGCCGGCGGCGCAGGCCGAACAGGAACAGTCCCACCACCACGAGCGCGACCACGATTCCGCACACAGTCAGAGCGAGGACCATCGGCACCGACCTCCTCGTCTCCCAGATAGTGGAACTAGGCTCGAACTAGGTAATGGAACGGAAAAAACACCCACATCTGCCTCAGCCGCGGTCGGCACCGGATTGCTCCGGGCCGACCGCGGCTGAGTGACGTCATCACACGGCGCGGTGGATCACCGCGCCGCGGTCGCCGCCCGCAGACGGACGTCGGCGCGGCGTTCCGCCTCCGCGTCGTCCTCCGCCTTCGCGCGCTCGAGCTCGCGCTCGACACGCTGGACGTCGATCTCGTCGGCCAGCTCCGCGATCTCGGCCAGCAGCGACAGCTTGTTGTCCGCGAACGAGATGAAACCGCCGTGCACCGCGGCGACGACCGTTCCACCATCACTCGTACGGATGGTCACCGGGCCCGACTCCAGCACACCGAGCAGCGGCTGGTGACCGGGCATGACGCCGATGTCGCCGGACGTGGTGCGCGCGACGACCAGGGTGGCCTCGCCGGACCAGACCTCTCGGTCGGCCGCGACCAGCGCGACGTGCAGCTCAGCAGCCAAGGTGGCTCCTCGGGTCACCACCCGGCGGTTGTGCCGGGTGTTGGTTACAAGTCTAGTGGGCGTGGATGAGGGGGCGGGACGCGCCCGCCCCCTCACACGAACTCAGAGTGAGTTCAGGAGACGCCCAGCTCCTTGGCGTTGGCCTTGAGGTCCTCAATACCACCGCACATGAAGAACGCCTGCTCGGGGAAGTGGTCGTACTCACCGTCGCAGATCGCGTTGAACGCGGCGATCGACTCGTCGAGCGGCACGTCCGAACCGTCCACGCCGGTGAACTGCTTGGCGACGTGGGTGTTCTGGGACAGGAAGCGCTCCACACGACGGGCACGGTGGACGACGAGCTTGTCCTCCTCGCCCAGCTCGTCGATACCGAGGATCGCGATGATGTCCTGGAGGTCCTTGTACTTCTGCAGGATCGTCTTGACGCGCATGGCGGCGTCGTAGTGGTCCTGCGCGATGTAACGCGGGTCCAGGATGCGGGACGTGGAGTCCAGCGGGTCCACGGCCGGGTAGATGCCCTTCTCGGAGATCGGACGGGAGAGAACCGTCGTCGCGTCGAGGTGGGCGAAGGTGGTGGCCGGGGCCGGGTCGGTCAGGTCGTCCGCGGGGACGTAGATCGCCTGCATCGAGGTGATCGAGTGACCACGGGTCGAGGTGATGCGCTCCTGGAGGAGACCCATCTCGTCGGCCAGGTTCGGCTGGTAACCCACCGCGGAGGGCATACGGCCGAGCAGGGTCGAGACCTCGGAACCGGCCTGCGTGAAGCGGAAGATGTTGTCGATGAAGAACAGCACGTCCTGCTTCTGGACGTCACGGAAGTACTCGGCCATGGTCAGGCCGGCCAGCGCGACGCGCAGACGGGTGCCCGGCGGCTCGTCCATCTGACCGAAGACCAGCGCGGTCTTGTCGATGACGCCGGAGTCCGACATCTCCTCGATCAGGTCGTTGCCCTCACGGGTGCGCTCGCCGACACCGGCGAACACGGAGACACCGTCGTGGTTGTTGGCGACGCGGTAGATCATCTCCTGGATGAGCACCGTCTTGCCGACGCCGGCACCGCCGAACAGACCGATCTTTCCACCCTTGACGTACGGGGTGAGAAGGTCGATGACCTTGACGCCGGTCTCGAACATCTCGGTCTTCGACTCGAGCTCGTCGAAGTTCGGGGCCTTGCGGTGGATGGACCAGCGCTCGCCGTCGTACTTCTCGTCGACGTTCAGCACCTCACCGAGGGTGTTGAACACCTTGCCCTTGGTGAAGTCGCCGACCGGGACGGTGATGCCGTCGCCGGTGTCGGTCACCGGGGACTGGCGGACCAGACCGTCGGTGGGCTGCATGGAGATGGTGCGGACCAGGCCGTCACCCAGGTGCTGGGCGACCTCCAGGGTCAGCGTCTTCTTCTCGCCCGCGTTCGCCGGGTCGGAGACCTCGACGTGCAGCGCGTTGTAGATGTCCGGCATCGCGTCGACGGGGAACTCCACGTCGACGACCGGGCCGATGACCCGGGCGACGCGGCCCGTAGCCGTCGCGGTCTCAACAGTGGTGGTCATTATCGGTCACTCCCCGCGGTCGCGTCGGCCAGGGCGCTCGCGCCACCGACGATCTCGCTGATTTCCTGGGTGATTTCGGCCTGGCGGGCCGCGTTGGCAAGACGGGAGAGCGTGTTGATCAGCTCACCCGCGTTGTCGGTGGCCGACTTCATAGCGCGCCGCGTGGCGGCGTGCTTCGAAGCGGCCGACTGGAGCAGCGCGTTGTAGATACGGCTCTCCACGTAGCGCGGCAGCAGGGCGTCGAGGACGTCCTCCGCCGAGGGCTCGAAGTCGTACAGCGGGAGGATCTCCCCCTGGGGGGCGGCCTCCTCGGCGACCTCTTCGAGGCTGAGCGGCAGCATCTGGGCGCCGAGCGCCGTCTGCGTCATCATCGAGACGAACTCGGTGAAGACGATGTGGAGTTCGTCCACACCACCCTCGGCCGTGTCCTTCTCGATGGCCTCGATCAGGGGCGCCGCGACCTTCTTGGCGTCCGCGTACGTCGGCTCGTCGGTGAAGCCGGTCCACAACTCCGCGATCTTGCGGTCACGGAAGTTGTAGTGGGCGACACCACGCCGGCCGACGATGTACGTGTCGACCTGCTTGCCCTCGCGCTCCAGGCGCTCGGTCAGCTCCTCCGCCGCCTTGATGGCGTTGGAGTTGAAGGCGCCGGCCAGACCGCGGTCGCTCGTGAGGAGCAGAACCGCGGCACGGGCCGGGTTCTCCGCCGCCGTGGTGAGCGGGTGCTTGGTGTTCGAACCCGTACCGACCGCCGTGACCGCGCGCGTCAGCTCGTTCGCGTACGGCGTGGAGGCCCTCACCTTTCGCTGCGCCTTGACGACGCGCGAGGCGGCGATCATCTCCATCGCCTTGGTGATCTTCTTGGTCGCGCTGACGGATCGGATGCGACGCTTGTAGACCCGGAGCTGGGCTCCCATGAGTCAGGTCCCTTCCTTACGTCACTTGGCGGCAGCGGCCGGAGCGTCCTCGCCGAGCAGCTTGCCGTCGGAGGTCTCGAACTGCTTCTTGAAGTCCGCGATGGCGTCGGCCGTGGCCGTCAGCGTGTCGTCGGACATCTTGCCGCCCTCCTTGATGGAGGTCATGAGGCCCTGCTCCTTGCGGTGCAGGTACTCCAGGAGCTCCTTCTCGAAGCGGCGGATGTCGGCGACCGGAACGTCGTCCATCTTGCCGGTGGTGCCGGCCCAGACGGAGACGACCTGGTCCTCGGTGGACATCGGCTGGTACTGAGCCTGCTTCAGCAGCTCGACCATGCGCTGACCACGCTCCAGCTGCGCCTTCGAGGCGGCGTCCAGGTCGGAACCGAAGGCGGCGAACGCCTCCAGCTCACGGAACTGGGCCAGGTCGACGCGGAGACGGCCGGAGACCTGCTTCATCGCCTTGTGCTGCGCGGAACCACCGACTCGGGAGACGGAGATACCGACGTTCAGCGCGGGGCGCTGACCGGCGTTGAACAGGTCCGACTCCAGGAAGCACTGGCCGTCGGTGATGGAGATGACGTTGGTCGGGATGAACGCCGACACGTCGTTGGCCTTGGTCTCGACGATCGGCAGACCGGTCATCGAGCCGGCGCCCATGTCGTCGGAGAGCTTCGCGCAGCGCTCCAGCAGACGGGAGTGCAGGTAGAAGACGTCACCCGGGTAGGCCTCGCGGCCCGGCGGGCGGCGCAGCAGCAGCGACACGGCGCGGTAGGCGTCGGCCTGCTTCGACAGGTCGTCGAAGATGATCAGGACGTGCTTGCCCTCGTACATCCAGTGCTGACCGATGGCCGAGCCGGTGTAGGGCGCCAGGTACTTGAAGCCGGCCGGGTCGGACGCCGGGGCGGCGACGATGGTCGTGTACTCCAGGGCACCGTTCTCCTCCAGCGCGCGGCGCACGCCGGCGATGGTGGAGCCCTTCTGGCCGATGGCGACGTAGATGCAGCGGACCTGCTTCTTCGGGTCGCCCGTGCGCCAGTTGTCGCGCTGGTTGATGATCGTGTCGACAGCCAGGGCGGTCTTGCCGGTCTGGCGGTCACCGATGATCAGCTGACGCTGACCACGGCCGACCGGGGTCATCGCGTCGACGGCCTTGTAGCCGGTCTCCATCGGCTCGTGCACGGACTTGCGCTGCATGACCGTGGGGGCCTGCAGTTCGAGGGCGCGACGACCGCTGGTCTCGATCTCGCCGAGGCCGTCGATCGGGTTGCCGAGCGGGTCGACGACGCGGCCGAGGTAGCCCTCGCCCACCGCGACGGAGAGGACCTCACCGGTGCGCTGCACCGGCTGACCCTCCTCGATGCCGCTGAACTCACCGAGGACGATGGCGCCGATCTCGCGCTCTTCCAGGTTGAGCGCGAGGCCGAGGGTGCCGTCCTCGAACTTCAGAAGTTCGTTGGCCATGGCCGAGGGCAGGCCCTCGACCTTCGCGATGCCGTCGCCGGCAAGGGTGACCGTACCGACCTCCTCGCGCGAGGCCGCGTCCGGCTTGTACGACTGGACAAAGTTCTCCAGCGCGTCCCGGATCTCCTCCGGCCGGATCGTGAGCTCCGCCATCTGGGTTCCCTGCTCTCCTTGTTGGGCCCGAAGTTTCACTTGGGGGGATGGGGACTCCCCCCTGAACGAGGTGAATCCTCTGCACGGCCCAACCAGGGCCGTAAGTACGTACTGCTGTTGTGGATTACCGCTTGCTGCTAGCTCGCCATGCGGCGGGCGGCGTCCTCGAGACGGTCCGCGAGGGAGCCGTTGATGACCTCGTCACCGACCTGCACCCGGATCCCGCCGACGACCTCGGGGTCGACGTCGAGGTTGAGGTGCATCCGGCGGCCGTAGAGCTTCGCCAGGGAGTCGCCCAGGCGCTGCTTCTGCGGGTCGCTCAGCGGCACCGCGGAGGTGACGGTCGCCACCAGACGGTCCCGGCGCTCGGCGGCGAGCTTGGACAGGGACTCCAGTCCCGCTTCCAGGCTACGTCCACGCGGCGCGGTGACCAGGCGGACCACCAGACGCTCGGTGACGGGCTTGGCCCGACCGCCGAGCAGGCGGTGCAGCAGCTCGACCTTGGCCGCGACGGCGGCGGACCGGTCGGTGAGCGCGGCACGCAGCTCGGTGTTCGAGGAGACGATCCGGCTGAACCGGAACAGCTCGTCCTCGGCGTCGTCGAGCGTGCCGTTCTTCTCCGCGGCGGTGAGGTCGGCGATGTCCGCCAGCTCCTCCAGCGCGTCGACCAGGTCGCGGGACTGCGACCAGCGGGACCGGGCCAGCCCGGCCACCAGGTCGGCGGCCTGGCCGCTCACCTGGCCGCCGATCAGGCGCTGGACCAGCTCGGCCTTCGCCTCCGCGTGCTGCGCCGGGTCGGTGAGGACCCGGCGCAGGCCGGCCTCGCGGTCGAGCAGCGCGGTAACGGCCGCCAGCTCGTCGGCGAGCGCGACCGCGTCCACGGACGTGGAGTCCGTCAGCGCGTCGAGACGCTCACGCGCGGCAGCCAGTGCCTCGCGGCTCGCTCCGTTCATCGCGCGGCCTCGGCCTTCTCCTCAAGCTCGTCGAGGAAGCGGTCGATCACACGGCTCTGGCGGGCGTGGTCCTCGAGGGACTCGCCGACGAGCTTGCCGGCCAGCTCGGTGGCCAGCGCGCCGACGTCCTGCCGGAGCGCCTGCGCGGCGGCCTTGCGGTCGGCCTCGATCTGGGCGTGACCGGCGGCGACGATCTCCTCGCGCTGCCGCTGGCCCTCGGCCCGCATCTCGGTGATGAGCGCGGCGCCCTGCTCCTGAGCCTCCTGGCGCAGCCGCGCGGCCTCGTGCCGAGCCTCGGCGAGCTGGGCCTTGTACTGCTCAAGGACGCTCTGAGCCTCGATCTGCGCGGCCTCGGCCTTCTCGATACCGCCCTCGATGGCTTCGCGGCGCTCGTCCAGAACCTTGTTGATGTTCGGGAGGAGCTTCTTGGCGAGGAAACCGAAGACGATGACGAAGGCGATCAGGCCGATCACGAGCTCTGGGATCGGCGGGATGAGGGGGTTCTCGGGTCCCTCAGCCGCCAGCTGAACCAGGGGGCTCATATCAGTGCCTTTCGTCTATGGATACGCGGCGGTCGGGTCAGGAGGCCGGGTAGACGAACGGCATGACCAGACCGATCAGGGCGAGCGCCTCACAGAAGGCGAAGCCGAGGATCTGGTTGGCGCGGATCAGACCGGCAGCCTCGGGCTGACGGGCCAGGGCCTGCGTGCCGTTACCGAAGATGATGCCGACGCCGACGCCCGGGCCGATGGCGGCGAGACCGTAACCGATGGAGCCGAGGTTGCCCTTGATCTGGACGCCGGCGGCAAGGGTTTCGAGAGCGGACATGCCGGTTCTTCCTTCTCTTTCAAATTCCGGTGGGGGTTGGCCACCGGATGTCTGGGTGGGTGGTCGGGAGGCTCAGTGGTGCTCGGCGAGCGCGCCCTGGATGAAGCTGCAGGTCAGGAGTACGAAGACGTAGGCCTGAACAGCCTGGATGAAGAGTTCGAAGGCCGTCATGACGATGACCATCACGAACGACACGCCGGAGTAGGCGATGCCGATGCCGTTGAGCATGTACCAGCTGGCGACCGTGAAGAGCAGCAGCAGGGTGTGGCCCGCGAACATGTTCGCGAAGAGTCGGACGGCGTGCGTGAAGGGCCGCACGAGCAGGTTCGAGAACAGCTCGATCGTCATCGAGAGCGGGAGCACCCCGCCCAGCGACTTGTCGTAGCCGGTGAAGTTCTTCAGGGCACCGACGAAGCCGTGCCGCTTGAAGGTCAGGGAGACCCAGAGGATGTAGACGATGCCGGCCAGGACGGCGGGGTACGAGATGATCGCCGTGACCGGGAACTGGGCGATCGGGATGATCGACCAGAGGTTCATCATCCAGATGAAGAAGAACAGCGAGACGACCAGCGGGACGTACTTCTCGCCCTCCTTCTTGCCGATGGTCTCGTAGACGACGCCACGGCGGATGAAGTCGTAGCCGCTCTCGGCCACCAGCTGGAGCTTGCCCGGGACAACCTTCGGCTTGGCGAAGGCGGCCCAGAAGAAGCCCACGACGATGACGGAGCCGAGCAGCGCCAGCAGCATCGTCTTGTTGAAGTACGCGTTGCTGTCCGCGTTGCCCCAGAGCGGCTCGAAGAGGAACGAGTGGAGGCCCGGGGCGACGGTGTCGAAGCCACACCCGTTGAACAGGTGACAGCTCGTGTCGAAAGCGAGCGTCTGCGTCGGGTCAGCACTCACCGCGGGCTCCTTCATCGTGGCGCATAGGTACGGCAACCTCGTTGTGTCGGCGCGGCGTGCGGCCGCAGTTCGGCACGGGACTGGTGTTACGGATGTGGGGGCGGCTGTGGGGCATCTCGCCTCGCGATGGAACAGGCGTCAGCTCGGATGCCCGCGCCCGCGATGCCGCAGTTGGCACCGGACGATAGCAGGATCCCTCGTGCGCCTTTATCCCGGGCCTACCTCTCACGACGAGTGCCCCGACTTCTCGGGCTTGTCGCCCTTCGACGAGGCATCGGGATCGACGTAGAGGATCTTGGCCTTCATGTGCGCACGCGTCTGCGCGGCGATCCACGTCAGGGTGGAGACCACGAGGACGATGGCGAAGGCCCGGGGGTTGAACAGCGTCGTGTTCTTGAACGCTGCGACGAAGATGACCAGCAGCAGCAGCTGGGCCGCGTAGAGCATCAGGCCCATCATCTGGAACAGCTGCGGAAATGATGTGGCGGTGCGCTGGAGCACGTAGAGACCGAGCCCCATGAAGAGGATCACGATCAGCGTCGCGACGACCGCACCGATGGCTCCCTTGCCGCCCGCGACCACACCGCTGACGACGGCGGCGATCGCGCCGACGGCAGCCGTGGGCACGGCGGCCTGGGCCAGGATCCGGACGTCATTGGACGGCATGGCGGCAACTCCGCTTTTCACAGGGGGCAAGGGGTGTCGTCATGGACGAGCGTAGTCCCGGGCTGAGTGAACGAGACCTCACACCAAGGGGCCGTCGCACTACGGTCCTTCGGTTCTCTCCGGGGTTCTCGTGAACGGTATCACAAACTATTTGATGAGGTCTTTACCTGCTAGGTGTGCTTGCTGTCACACGTGAGAGTGAACCTGCACGTCTGAGCAAAAACCGAGCCCCTTTGTCTGGTATTGGGGAACTTCGTTCCCCCATGACTGGGCAATGCTCTAGTCAGATTCTTACCTTGGCGCCCTCAGCGGATGCGCGAACGGGGGCCGATCGCGGTCGCTCCGTTGACACCGGACGCGGCGGCCGTGACCGGAGTGCGTCCCGCGGCCTCCGCCGTCTCGTCCTCGAGGGCCGCCGTGTCCTCGGCTTCCTCGGCGTCCACGGCGTCCACGGCGTCCACGGCGTCCTCGGCCCCGGCCGGCGCCTCCGCGTCCCGCCGGCGCCTGCGGTAGCGCGGCGGGACGAACCGCTCCGCCCACCTCGGGGCACGCGGCGTGAAGCGCGGCAGCAGGAGCAGGACCAGGCCGATGGAGCTGAGGAAGACCACGCCGAGGACGATCCACATCGACGCCGAGTTGACCGAGTAGGCGAGCGCGCCGAACGCGATCAGGGCCGACCAGAAGTACATGATCAGCACGGCCCGGCTGTGCGAGTGGCCGATCTCCAGCAGCCGGTGGTGCAGGTGGCCGCGGTCGGCGGCGAACGGGGACTGTCCGCGCCAGGTACGGCGGACGATCGCCAGGACCAGGTCCGCGGCCGGCACCGCGATGACCGTCAGCGGAAGGATCAGCGGGATGTAGACGGGCACCGTCTGGTGGACCGCCGCCTTCTCCGAACCCGTGAACAGCGCCAGCGCGTCCGGGTCGACCTGACCGGTGATGGAGATCGCGCCCGCCGCCAGCACCAGGCCGATCAGCATCGAGCCCGAGTCGCCCATGAAGATCCGCGCCGGGTGCATGTTGTGCGGCAGGAAGCCCAGGCACATGCCGATCAGGATCGCCGAGAAGAGGGTCGCCGGCGCCGCGGCCTCGATGCCGTACGAGTACCACATCCGGTACGAGTACAGGAAGAACGCCGTCGCCGCGATGCCGACCATGCCCGCCGCGAGGCCGTCCAGGCCGTCCACGAAGTTCACCGCGTTGATCGTGATGACGACCAGCGCCACCGTCAGCAGCGTGCCCTGCCACTGGGTCAGCGCCACGTTGCCGATACCCGGGATGGGCAGCCACAGGATCGTCAGCCCCTGCATGACCATGACGCCGGCGGCGATCATCTGGCCGCCCAGCTTGATCAGCGCGTCGATCTCGAACTTGTCGTCCAGCACACCGATCAGCCAGATCAGCGCGGCCCCGGAGAGCAGCGCCCTGGGTTCGTTGGACTTGACGAAGACCTCGTTGAGGTTGGTCAGGTGGTCGGCGACCAGCAGACCCGCGCACAGCCCGAAGAACATCGCGATCCCGCCGAGGCGCGGAGTGGGCTCCCGGTGCACGTCACGTGCCCGGATCTCCGGCATGGCTCCGGCCACGATCGCGAATTTCCGTACCGGCCCTGTCAGCAGATACGTCACCGCGGCCGTGATGCAGAGCGTCAGCAGGTATTCACGCACGGGCTTCCCCACAGGTCTCGCTGGCCATCTCAGCCTCACACCCTAGCGACGGACGCATATGGTTGAGGACTTCCGGGTAGCGACGATGGTTGCACGTGCGGCTGTGCACGACGTCCACCTCCGGGTGTGCGAAACCCCTCGCACCCCCCGCTCAGCCGGGATACGGCGGAAATCTACCGGTCAGCTCACGCACCCGCGCACGCGCCCCGGCCGGGTCCCGCTCACCTCGCAGCACGCCCGCCAGCAGCGCGGCGATCGTGGCCATCTCCTGCTCCCCCATGCCCTGGGTGGTCACCGCGGCCGTGCCCAGGCGCAGGCCCCTGAGGTCCCCGTGCGGCAGCGCACAGCAGTCCAGCACGATCCCGGCCGCCGCGAGCAGGCCGCGCGCGGTGCGGCCGTCCACACCGAGCGGCGCCGGGTCCGCGGTGATCAGATGCGTGTCCGTGCCTCCGGTGACGACGGCCAGCCCCGCGTCCGCCAGGCCCGCCGCGAGCACCCGGGCGTTGGCGACCACCTGATGGGCGTACGCGCCGAACGCCGGCGTCGCCGCCTCGCCGAACGCCACCGCCTTGGCGGCGATGGTGTGCATCTGCGCCCCGCCCTGTGTGAAGGGGAAGACGGCCCGGTCGACCCGCTCGGCCAGCTCGCTCCCGCACAGGATCATCCCGCCGCGCGGACCGCGCAGCACCTTGTGCGTGGTGGCGCACACGACATCGGCGTACGGCACCGGGCTCGGCGCCGCTCCCCCGGCGACCAGACCGATCGGGTGCGCCGCGTCGGCGATCAGATAGGCGCCCACCTCGTCGGCGACCTCGCGGAAGAACGCGTAGTCGATGTGGCGTGGGTAGGCGATCGAGCCGCACACGATGGCCTTGGGCCGGTGGTTGCGGGCCAGGTGGCGCACCTGGTCGTGGTCGATGTGCCCGGTCTCGGCGTCGACGCCGTACCCGACGAAGTCGAACCAGCGGCCGGAGAAGTTCGCGGGCGAGCCGTGCGTGAGGTGGCCGCCGTAGGGCAGCCCGAGGGCCAGGACGGTGTCGCCGGGGCGCAGCAGGGCGGCATAGGCCGCCAGGACGGCCGAAGAGCCCGAGTGGGACTGGACGTTGGCGTGTTCCGCCCCGAAGAGCGCCTTGGCCCGCTCGACGGCGAGGCGTTCGGCGAGGTCGACCAGTTCGCAGCCACCGTGGTGCCGGGCCCCGGGATAACCCTCCGCGTACTTGTTGGCGAGCGGCGAGCCGAGGGCGGCGAGCACGGCCGGCGAGGTGAAGTTCTCGGCGGCGATCAGCTGGAGCGTCGTCGACTGCCGTGTGAGCTCCGCGAACAGGATGTCGGCGAGTTCGGGGTCCTGTTGCCGCAGGACGTCGGTCTCGAGGGCAAGGGTGACCGCCATGGTGGGCTCCTGGGCGTCGGCGGGGGACCTAGGTCCAATGTAGGCCCGGGGTGGGCGGGATGCCCGGTTTTGCGACGCTCCGGAGCCCGCGGAGGGCTCCGCGGTGATGACGACCGCGGGTTCGCCGTGGCCGGTCGCGCCCACGCGGCGGAGCCGCACATGGGACAGCCCCGCGCCCCTTCGGAGCGCTCAGGAGCCCTACATCCGCGCCGTGACCCCCGTCAGCGCTGTCACCACCGGATCCAGCGCCTCGTGTATCTCGTCCCCGATCGACCGGAAGAACGGCAGCGGTGCGCCGTACGGGTCGTACACCTCGTCGGCCTCCGCCGTGGGGGCCAGCAGCCACCCGCGTAGAGCGGCGGCGGCCCGGACCAGGGCGCGCGCACGCGCGACCACGCCGTCCTCCAGCGGAGGCAGCGTCGTCGGGTCTATGGCGCGGACCAGGCGGGTGAACTCCTTCAGCGTGAAGGTGCGCAGGCCCGCGGAGTGGCCCATGGAGATGACCTGGGCGCGGTGGTCGCGGGTGGCCGTCAGGACGAGGTCGGCCATGATGACGTGCTCGTCCAGCAGCTCCCGGCCGGTGAAGCCGGTGGCGTCCGCGCCGAACTCGGCGAGCACGGCCTCCGCGTTCGCCTCCATCGGGGCTCCCTCGTGGCCCCAGGTTCCCGCGCTCTCCACGATCAGCCCGCCGCCGAGTACACCGAGCCGCTCCGCCACGAAATGGCGGGTCAGGCGCTCGGTGATCGGCGAGCGGCACACGTTGCCGGTGCTGACGTTGAGGATGCGGAAGGTGTCGCGCGGAAACCCGAAGGTCGTGGTCTGCTCCGCCGTACGTTCCCCGTTGCCTATGCCACGCCCCGGTTCAGGGGCCGTCAATTCGCCACCTCGAGGTCGGGTACGACCTTCCGCAGTTCGTCCGGGGAGATCGAGCCCTCGCGCAGCAGCACCGGCACGTCGCCGGAGACGTCCACGATGGACGACGGGACGATGCCGGGGGTGGGGCCGCCGTCGAGGTAGACGGAGACGGAGTCGCCGAGCATCTCCTGGGCGGCGTCGCAGTCCTCCGGCGCCGGGTGGCCGGTGAGGTTGGCGGAGGAGACGGCCATGGGGCCGACCTCGGTCAGCAGCTCGATGGCGACCGGGTGCAGCGGCATGCGCACCGCGACGGTGCCCCGGGTGTCGCCGAGGTCCCACTGCAGGGACGGCTGGTGCCTGGCGACGAGCGTGAGGGCACCCGGCCAGAACGCGTCGACCAGTTCCCAGGCCATCTCGGAGAAGTCCGTGACAAGGCCGTGCAGGGTGTTCGGGGAGCCGATGAGGACAGGGGTGGGCATGTTGCGGCCCCGGCCCTTGGCGGCGAGAAGGTCGGCGACGGCCTCCGAGGAGAACGCGTCGGCACCGATGCCGTACACCGTGTCGGTCGGCAGCACCACCAGCTCGCCCCGGCGGACGGCCGACGCGGCCTCGCGCAGACCCGTCGCGCGGTCGGTCGCGTCGTTGGTGTCGTATCGCCGTGCCATCTAGCTGGCCTCCTCGTACACGTACAGCGGGGGGAAAGTCGTCAGGGTGCTCACGGCAGCGCCTTGCGGGCGGTGGCGAAGCGCGGCCGGTTGTTGAGGTCGGGGTGATCGGCCGCGTCGGCCCAGCCCCGCTCCTCGGTGAAGATCCACGGCACCTGCCCGCCCTGGGTGTCGGCGTGCTCGATGACGACGACCCCGCCGGGGCGCAGCAGCCGGTGCGCGGCGCGTTCCAGACCCCGGATGAGGTCCAGACCGTCCTCGCCGGAGAACAACGCGAGCTCCGGGTCGTAGTCACGGGCCTCGGGGGCTACGTACTCCCACTCGGTGAGCGGGATGTACGGCGGGTTGGAGACGACCAGGTCGACCTGACCGTCGAGGTCGTGGAAGGCGTCGAGGGCGTTGCCCTGGCGCAGGTCGACCCTGGAGCCCGCGACGTTCTTCCGGGTCCACACCAGGGCGTCCTCGGACAGTTCCACGGCGTGCACGCTCGAGCGCGGGACCTCCTGGGCGAGGGCCAGCGCGATGGCGCCCGAACCGGTGCACAGGTCGACGATGCACGGCTCCACGACGTCCATGGCGCGCACCGCGTCTATGGCCCAGCCGACCACGGACTCGGTCTCCGGCCGGGGCACGAAGACACCCGGGCCGACCTGGAGTTCCAGGTACCGGAAGTAGGCCCGCCCGGTGATGTGCTGGAGCGGCTCGCGCTGCTCGCGGCGGGCGATGACCTCCCAGTAGCGGGCGTCGAAGTCGGAGTCCTTCACCGTGTGCAGCTGGCCGCGCTTGACGCCGTGCACGAACGCGGCGAGTTCCTCGGCGTCGTTGCGCGGCGAGGGCACACCGGCGTCGGCCAGCCGCTGGGTGGCCTGGGCCACCTCCGCGAGCAGCACGCTGCGAGGGGTCGGGGGTCGCCCCCCGAGGTCTTGCTGCACGCTCGTCCTCCGGTCCTCGTGCTTCGTCCTGCGTGGGTCCTGGCTGCCTCAGGCGGCCGCGAGCCTGGCCGCCGAGTCGGCGTCGACGCAGGCCTGGATCACCGCGTCGAGCTCGCCGTCCAGGACCTGGTCCAGGTTGTAGGCCTTGAAGCCGACGCGGTGGTCCGAGATGCGGTTCTCCGGGAAGTTGTACGTACGGATCTTCTCGGAGCGGTCGACCGTGCGGACCTGGCTGCGGCGGGCGTCGGCGGCCTCCCGCTCGGCCTCCTCCTGCGCCGCGGCGAGCAGCCTGGAGCGCAGGATACGCATCGCCTGCTCCTTGTTCTGGAGCTGGCTCTTCTCGTTCTGGCAGGAGGCGACGACACCGGTCGGCAGGTGCGTGATGCGCACGGCGGAGTCGGTGGTGTTGACCGACTGGCCGCCGGGGCCGGAGGAGCGGTAGACGTCGATGCGCAGGTCGTTCGGGTTGATCTCGACGTCGATCTCCTCGGCCTCCGGGGTCACGAGGACACCGGCGGCGGAGGTGTGGATACGGCCCTGGGACTCGGTGGCCGGCACGCGCTGCACGCGGTGCACACCGCCCTCGTACTTCAGCCGGGCCCACACGCCCTGGCCGGGCTCTGTGGCGCCCTGGCCGCCCTTGGTCTTCACGGCGACCTGGACGTCCTTGTAGCCACCCAGCTCGGACTCGGTGGCGTCGATGATCTCGGTCTTCCAGCCGACGCGCTCGGCGTAGCGCAGGTACATGCGCAGCAGGTCACCGGCGAACAGCGCGGACTCGTCGCCACCGGCGCCCGCCTTGATCTCCAGGATGACGTCCTTGTCGTCGCTGGGGTCGCGCGGGACGAGCAGCAGGCGCAGCTTCTCGGTCTGCTCCTCGCGCAGCTTCTCCAGCTCCTTGACCTCGGCTGCGAAGTCGGGGTCGTCGGCGGCGAACTCGCGTGCGGTCTCGATGTCGTCACCGGACTGCTTCCAGGAGCGGTACGTGGCGACGATCGGGGTGAGCTCGGCGTAGCGCTTGTTCAGCTTGCGCGCGTTGGCCTGGTCGGCGTGGACCGACGGGTCGGCGAGCTTCTTCTCCAGATCGGCATGCTCGGCGACGAGTTCCTCGACGGCCTCGAACATCTTGGGCTCCTGTACTGCGATGAAGGGAAGGGCGGGCGACCAAAAACGCCGGTCCCGGGCACACCCCGGCTTGGGGCGTGACCGTGGACCGGCGAAATGGGGCTCGCTACTTCTTGGAGCCGGCTGCGGCCTTGCCGAAGCGGGCCTCGAAGCGGGCCACACGGCCACCGGTGTCGAGGATCTTCTGCTTGCCCGTGTAGAACGGGTGGCACTCGGAGCAGACCTCGGCGCGGATGGTGCCGCTCTGGATCGTGCTACGGGTGGTGAACGACGCGCCACAGGTGCAGCTGACCTGCGTCTCGACGTACTCGGGGTGGATGTCGCGCTTCAAGGGAGTCTCCTAGGTTCGGGAGGGCGCCGGGTCGCCGCCGCGGGATGCGGGAGCGTGAACCGGAGCCGACGTACCAGTCTGCCAGGACTGGGGCCATCCTCCCAAACCGGGGGTGAGGGTGTTCTATTCCTGTGACGGGCCTGCCGCTGAGGGTGTCCCTCAGGAACTCACCACGCCCTTGGCTCCTCCTGTGGCCGTGCCCGTCGTGGCCGACTTCGGGACCGGCCGGTCCTTCTTCAGGGCGTCCCAGATCAGCTGGGCCTTCGCCTTCTGCACGAGGACGCGGTTGAGGTCGGCCGGGTCGTACCGGACCGGCATCGTGACCATGTTCATGTGGGACGAGCCGATGCCCTTGAGGCCGCCCGCGAAGTCGGCG
Organism: Streptomyces sp. NPDC002520; assembly: GCF_053595235.1. Taxonomy (NCBI): domain Bacteria; kingdom Bacillati; phylum Actinomycetota; class Actinomycetes; order Kitasatosporales; family Streptomycetaceae; genus Streptomyces; species Streptomyces sp. NPDC002520. The sequence continues at coordinate 74,424 of NZ_JBSFXG010000017.1, forward strand.
AGGGAGTTGACCGAGCCGAGGTCGGAGTCGGTGGTGACGGACCTGGTGGCGGTGTCGGCGAGGTCGTACAGCTTCTTGGGGTTGCTGAGGACGCCGACCTGCTCGGCCTGGTCGAGCAGTGCCTTGACGAAGGCCTGCTGGAGCTGGATGCGGCCCAGGTCGGAGCCATCGCCGACGCCGTGCCGGGTGCGGACCAGGCCGAGGGCCTGACCGCCGTCCAGGGTGTGGGTGCCGGCCGGGAGGTTCAGATGGCTCTGCGGGTCGTGGATGGCCCGGGTGGTGGTGACGGGGACGCCGCCGAGGTCGTCGACGAGCTTCTGGAAGCCCTTGAAGTCGACCTCGAGGTAGTGGTCCATGCGGATGCCGGTGAGGGACTCGACCGTCTTCACCGCGCAGGCGGCGCCGCCGGTGGAGTAGGCGGAGTTGAACATCACCTGGGACGCGGCCGCATACGTGGTGCCCTTGGCGTCGGTGCAGGCGGGGCGGTCGATGAGGGTGTCGCGCGGGATGGAGATGACGGTGGCCTTCTTGTGGCCCTTGTACACGTGGACGATCATCGCGGTGTCGGAGCGGGCGCTGCCGTCGTCGGCGCCGCCGCCGAGCTTCTCGTTGGAGCCGGCGCGGGTGTCCGAGCCGAGGACCAGGATGTTCTGGGAGCCGTTGTCGACCTTCGTGGGCCGGTCGGCGCCGAGGGCCTGGTTGATGTCGACGCTCTTGAGGTTGCCGTTGAGCTTGAAGTAGACGTATCCGACGCCGGTGCCGCCGAGTACCACCACGCCGGCGGCCGTCCAGGCCGTGGCGAGCAGGGCCGTACGGCCTTTGCTGCGGGGCTTGCGGCGGCTGCCCCTGGCCGGGGGGCCGGTGTGGGCCGGCTCCGCTATGCCGGGCTCGGGCGTGTTCTCGGCGGACACGTCACTCCTAGGTCTCGTCCGGTCGGTACCCCCTGCTTTCAGGGTCGGATGCGGTCATCACCACACCATCGTCCCCCCGCCCGGTCGGACGGAGAAACTCGGGACAGGGTTGCACAACGCACCGTGCCCACCGCGTGGGGCGGTGGGCACGGTACGTAAGAGGGTGAAACGGAGGCGCGCCCCGCTCACCTGCGTTTTCAGCCGAAAAGGTCGTACTGATCGAATCCGGTACCGAGCGAGACACGTGTGGCAAAGATCTCGCTGGTCGCCTTGCCGGTGCCCTTGTAGAGGTACAGGGTGCCGCCGGGGGTGCGGGCCAGGAAGTCGGCCCTGCCGTCACCGCTCACGTCGCCGACCGCGTCGAAGGCGTTGTACCCGGTCCAGGCGCTGCGCACCTTGATACGGGCAAAGAAGGCGCCGGTGCCGGACTTGCCGGTGCCCTTGTAGAGGTAGAGGTCGCCGGTGCTCGACTGGCGGGCGAGCAGGTCGGCCTTGCCGTCGCCGGTGAAGTCACCGTGGCCGCGCACCGAGTTGTACTGGTTCCAGCCGGTGCCGACCGACACGCGCGAGCCGAAGGTGCCGTTGCCGTTGCCCGGGTAGATCCACATCGTGCCGCTGGAGTCGACGGAGAGCACGTCGGGCTTGTAGTCGCCGGTGACGTCGCCGGGGATGATGATCCGCTTGCGGGTCGTCCAGCCGGAGAACAGCTTCGTCGAGGTCCACGAACCGTCGGTGCGCGCGCTGTTGAGCACGAAGTGGTCCCAATACACGTCACCGGTGGAGCTGACCCGGTAGACGAAGTCCTGGTAGCCGTCGCGGTTGAGGTCGGTCGTCAGCACCAGGTTGACGCCGCTCCAGTCGCCCAGGGAGATCCGGGTGGCGAGCGAGGTGCCCTTGGAGTCCTTCTCGTAGCCGGTCTTCGTGGAGGAGTTACGCACGAAGAGGTCGGCCTTGCCGTCGGCGTAGCTCAGGTTGCTGTCGTCGATCTGCGGGTAGACCGCGCCGACGTACGTGGAGACCTTGCTGAAGACGCTGTAGGCGCCCTTCTCCACGCAGTCCTGGACACCCCAGGAGACCACTCCTGCGATCCGGCCGTTCACCACGAGCGGGCCACCGGAGTCGCCGTTGCAGGCGGAGGTCGTACCGCTGTCGCTGCCGGTGGCGGGGCTGCCCGCGCACACCATGTGATTCTTGATGAAGTCCGCGCCGTAGTAGCCGGCGCAGGTGGTGTCCGACTGGACGGGCAACATGGCCGTCTTCAGCGTCTGGGAGATGTCCTGGCTGGTGGAGCTGGTACGGCCCCAGCCGTAGAGCTTGGCGCTGGTGCCAGCGGCGTAGGAGGCCGTGTCGCCGGAGGTGACCATCCGGATCGGCGTGGCCTTGACCGGGACGCCCAGGGTGAGCACGGCGATGTCGTTGTCGATCTCCGCCGGGTTGTACGACGGGTTGTTCCACTGGCGCAGCACGCCGGTGGCCTGGCCGCCGTGCAGGTCCGTGGTGCCCGAGGAGCCGGTGGTGGGCAGCTGGTCGGTGCCGGTGACGACCGCACCGTTGGCCGCCCAGTTGTAGGCCTTGTTGTTCTCGTCGCGCAGGCAGTGCGAGGCGGTGAGGATCTTCGTCGGCGAGACGACCGAGCCCCCGCAGAAGAAGCCGATGTCGTCGCTGGTGTCGCTGGTGCCCCGGTCGTCGTAGTACCAGAGCTGGGCCATCCAGGGCGCGGTGGAGATGGTGGTCTCGCTGCCGCCGATGATCGCAGGCGAGACGGCACCGCCGCTGGTGCCGGTACCGCTGCTCTTGGTACCGCCCTTCGCGGGCTTGCTGGTGGCGTCGGCACCCGCGATGCGCTTCACCAGCGTGGCCTGCGACGGCTGACTGACCGCCGGCGCGGTACTGGGCTTGGGCAGCGCGGTGGCCGCACTGGCGGACACGGTGATCACGGCGGCGGCCACGGCGCCGGCGACACCGGCGGCGGCGAGGGGCAGGGCCAGGCGTATGCGCCGCCTGTGCCGCCCCGGCTGGGACGTGGACAAGGGTGTTTCCCCCCAGGAGAGACGAGCAGGACGGGGCACATGACACGCCCCCCACATCTCTCAGCGCCGAAAGGCCTGCCCCCGTCACAACAGTGACGGGGGCAGGCCTTTCGGCGGTCAGCGGATCACCGAAGTCTTCCGGCTCTCCCTGCGGAGCGACTAGTCGCCGTTGCCCGGCGTCGGCGTCGTCTTCTGGATCTGCATCAGGAACTCGACGTTCGACTTCGTCTGCTTCATCTTGTCGAGCAGCAGCTCGATCGCCTGCTGCTGGTCGAGCGCGTGCAGAACGCGCCGCAGCTTCCAGACGACGGCCAGCTCCTCGTTGCCGAGCAGGATCTCTTCCTTACGGGTGCCGGACGCGTCCACGTCCACCGCCGGGAAGATGCGCTTGTCGGCGAGCTTCCGGTCGAGCTTGAGCTCCATGTTGCCGGTGCCCTTGAACTCCTCGAAGATCACCTCGTCCATGCGGGACCCGGTGTCGACGAGCGCCGTCGCCAGGATGGTGAGCGAGCCACCGTCCTCGATGTTGCGCGCGGCACCGAAGAAGCGCTTCGGCGGGTACAGGGCGGTCGAGTCGACACCACCGGACAGGATACGGCCGGAAGCGGGCGCGGCCAGGTTGTACGCACGGCCCAGACGCGTGATCGAGTCGAGCAGCACGACGACGTCGTGGCCCAGCTCCACCAGGCGCTTGGCGCGCTCGATGGCGAGCTCGGCGACCGTGGTGTGGTCCTCGGCCGGGCGGTCGAAGGTCGAGGAGATGACCTCGCCCTTGACCGACCGCTGCATGTCGGTGACCTCTTCCGGACGCTCGTCGACGAGGACGACCATCAGGTGGCACTCGGGGTTGTTGTGCGTGATCGCGTTGGCGATCGCCTGCATGATCATGGTCTTGCCGGTCTTCGGCGGGGCCACGATCAGACCGCGCTGGCCCTTACCGATCGGCGACACGAGGTCGATGATGCGGGTGGTCAGCACGCCCGGGTCGGTCTCCAGACGGAGGCGGTCCTGCGGGTAGAGCGGGGTCAGCTTGGTGAACTCCGGGCGGCCACGGCCGTGTTCGGGCGCCATGCCGTTGACGGAGTCGAGGCGGACCAGCGCGTTGAACTTCTCGCGGCGCTCGCCGTCCTTGGGCTGACGGACCGCACCGGTGACGTGGTCACCCTTGCGCAGGCCGTTCTTGCGGACCTGGGCGAGGGAGACGTACACGTCGTTCGGGCCCGGCAGGTAGCCGGAGGTCCGGATGAACGCGTAGTTGTCGAGGATGTCGAGGATGCCCGCGACGGGGATCAGGACGTCGTCCTCGGCGAGCTGCGGCTCGTTCGCGCCGAACTCGTCGCGGCCACGGCGGCCACGGCGGTCGCGGTAGCGGCCCCGACGGCCACGACGGCCGCCCTCGAAGTCGTCGTCGTCCTGCGGCCCGGCGTTGCGGTCCTGACGGCCGCCGCCCTGCTGCTGACCCTGCTGCTGGCGGTCCTGACGGTCCTGGCGGTCCTGACGGCCGCCGCCCTGCTGCTCATCGCCCTTGCCCCGGCGGTCACGGTCGCGGTCGCGGCCGCGTTCACGGCGGTCGCGGCGGCCACGGCCCTCGCCGTCACCGGCGTCGCCCTTGGCCTCGCCCTGCTGCTGGGCGGGCGTCTCGGCCTTGGACTCGGTCTTCGCCTCGGCCACGACGGTCTCGGCGCCGCTCGCGGTGGGGCTGCCGGCGTCGGCGGTGGCGCGACGACGGCGGCGCTCGGCCGGGGCGTCCTCGCCGCCGGCGGGCTGACCGGGGATCTCGATCTGCTGCTGGGCCTTCTCGGCGGGGGCCTCCGCGCCCTTCTCCGCCGTCTCCGCCTTCTTCTCCGCGTCCTCACCCGTGCGGGCCTTGGAGGTCGTCCGGCGCTTGGGCTTGGTCTCGGTGGCGGCCTCGGCCTTGGGGGCGGCGCCCCCACCGGCCTGCGCCTCCTTGATGACCTCGATCAGCTGGCTCTTGCGCATACGCGCCGTGCCCCTGATGCCGAGGCCCGAGGCGACCTGCTGCAGCTCGGCCAGCACCATGCCCTCGAGGCCGGTACCGCGGCGCCGCCGCGAGCCGGCACCGGCGGCAGGCGCGGAGGCGTCCGTGGCGGGCGCGGCAGCGGTCTCCTCGACACGTGCGCCCATCAGATCGGTGGTGTCGCTCACGAAGGGTCCTTCCCTGGAGCGGACGTCGGCCTGTCTGGCTCGGCGACCGGTTGTGCTGTCCGGCTTCGGTTCTGTCTCTGTGAACCAAGCCGGGGCGGTGGTCCGCCCAATGCGGCGGAAGAGAATTTGCTGGTGATGGCGCTTCCGCGAGCGTGACATCCAGTGTCACGTGGCGTGGTAGCACCGATTCCGGAGTGTGCCCGGCGATCCGCTCAATGCCCGCGTACGACGTACTGCCCAGGTACGGCGCACGGAACACGAAGTGGCTTGGGAGACTCCCGGAAGAATGTCTGTCCCGGACGGGGACACGAGGCACCTCGCCATGGTGGGGTCGGGTGCAGACTTGAGGTTAACACTACCGGATCCAACAAACATTCCCCCTCTCCAAATCCGGCAACCGTACGCAGTTAATTCAGACCGGAGGGCGCAAGCGGCAGCACGCTCGCTCCCTGGACGTCGAGGTTCAGCCGGTTGGCGGCCCATTCGGGACCGGCCAGGGCTTGCACCTTGTCCGCGGTGTCGGCGTCGGCCAGGGCCATGACGGTCGGTCCTGCGCCGGAGATGACGGCCGGGACGCCGTCGGCGCGCAGCCGCTCCACCAGTGCGGCGCTGTCCGGCATGGCCGGGGCGCGGTACTCCTGGTGCAGACGGTCCTCGGTGGCGGGCAGCAGCAGCTCGGGGCGCCGGGTGAGGGCCTCGACGAGCAGGGCGGCACGGCCCGCGTTCGCGGCGGCGTCGACGTGCGGCACGGTGCGCGGGAGGAGACCTCGTGCGGTTGCGGTGAGGACCGGCTTTCCGGGGACGAAAACCACCGGAACGATGGAATCGTTCGGCTCCAGCCTGATCGCGCGGGCGGCGCCGGCCTCCATCCAGGCGATGGTGAAGCCGCCGAGCAGACACGGGGCCACGTTGTCCGGGTGGCCCTCGATCTCGGTGGCGAGTTCCAGCAGGGCGGCGTCGTCGAGGCGGGCCTCGCCGCCTATGGTCACCGCGCGCGCGGCGACGATGCCGGCGCAGATGGCGGCGGAGGAGGACCCCAGGCCGCGGCCGTGCGGGATGCGGTTGGCGCAGACGATCTCCAGGCCGCGGGGCTGGCCGCCCAGCAGATCGAAGGCGGTGCGCAGCGAACGGACGAGGAGGTGGCTCTCGTCACGAGGGAGGCTCTCGCTGCCCTCACCCGCGATGTCGATGTGCAGCCCGGAGTCGGCCACCCGGACGACGACGTCGTCGTACAGCCCCAGCGCGAGGCCCAGGGCGTCGAAGCCCGGACCGAGATTGGCGCTGGTGGCGGGAACGCGCACCCGGACGGCGGCGGCGCGGAACGCTGGACCGGCCATCGCTCGAAGACTCTCCTTGAGCTGCGTGACTGCCGAATGACACTCGACGGACATTTCGATGTGGACATTCGATGACGTACGAAGACCCGTCGGGCCGCGGAGACGGCGCGGCGCCGTGCCACACGCGAGGGCATATGCGGTGGGCGGGTTCAGTACAGCCTATCGAAGGAAGGTTGTGCGGCGACATAGGGCGCACAGGAGGCGCACGATGCGTGTCGCAAGCCCCCTGTGCACCCTGTCAGGGATTCGCCCCTGGCCGGGAGCCGGGAAGTCGGCCCTGTGCGGCCGCCGCGGATCGGCCCTGCTCAGGCCAGGCCGAGGCGCTCGGCCGCGGTGGCCGCGTCGACCGGGACGGTGACCGGCTGCGGGGCGCCGGCGACGGCCCAGTCGGGGTCCTTCAGACCGTTGCCGGTGACGGTGCACACGATCTTCTGGCCCGGGTCGACCTTGCCCTGCTCGGCGGCCTTGAGCAGACCGGCCACGGACGCGGCGGAGGCGGGCTCCACGAAGACGCCCTCCTGCGCGGCCAACAGCCGGTAGGCGCGCAGGATCTCACGGTCCGTCACCTCGTCGATGGCACCGCCGGACTCGTCCCGCGCGGCGAGCGCGTACTGCCAGGACGCGGGGTTGCCGATGCGGATGGCGGTGGCGATGGTCGAGGGGTCCTTGACGATCTCGCCGCGCACGATCGGGGCACTGCCGGAGGCCTGGAAGCCCCACATGCGCGGGGTCCGGGTGGAGATGCCGTCGGCGGCGTACTCCTTGTAGCCCCTCCAGTAGGCCGTGATGTTGCCCGCGTTGCCGACCGGCAGGACGTGGATGTCGGGCGCGTCGCCGAGCATGTCCACGATCTCGAAAGCGGCCGTCTTCTGGCCCTCGATACGCACCGGGTTGACCGAATTGACCAGCGCCACCGGGTAGTTCTCGCTCAAGGCACGCGCGAGCGTGAGGCAGTCGTCGAAGTTTCCGTCGACCTGGAGGATCTTCGCGCCGTGCACGAGGGCCTGGCCCATCTTGCCGAGGGCGATCTTGCCCTGCGGCACGAGCACGGCGGAGACCATGCCCGCGCGCACCGCGTACGCGGCGGCGGAGGCGGAGGTGTTGCCGGTGGAGGCGCAGATGACCGCCTTGGCCCCCTCCTCCTTGGCCTTGGAGATGGCCATGGTCATGCCCCGGTCCTTGAAGGAGCCGGTGGGGTTGGCCCCCTCCACCTTCAGGTGGACCTCACAGCCCGTGCGCTCGGAGAGCACCTGCGCGGGCACGAGGGGCGTACCGCCCTCGCGGAGCGTCACGACCGGCGTCGTGTCGGAGACGGGCAGCCTGTCCCGGTACTCCTCGATGATTCCGCGCCACTGGTGGGTCATTGCTGCTTACTCTCCTTCAACCCGCATGATGCTGGCGACACCCCGCACGGTGTCGAGCTTGCGCAGTGCCTCGACGGTCCCGGAGAGGGAGGCGTCGGAGGCACGGTGGGTGACGACGACGAGGGAGGCCTCGCCGTCCTTGCCCTGTTGGCGAACCGTATCGATCGAAACCCCGTGCTCGGCGAAAACCGTGGCGACCTGGGCGAGGACACCCGGTTTGTCCGCGACGTCGAGGCTGATGTGGTAGCGCGTGACGACGTCGCCCATCGGGGAGACGGTCAGGGCCGCGTACGCCGACTCGCCCGGCCCGGTCGAGCCGCTGAGCCGGTTGCGGCAGACGGCGACGAGGTCGCCGAGCACGGCGGACGCCGTCGGGGAACCGCCGGCGCCGGGGCCGTAGAACATGAGCTGACCGGCCGCGTCGGACTCGACGAAGACGGCGTTGTACGCGCCGCGCACGGAGGCGAGCGGGTGGGTCAGCGGAATCATCGCGGGGTGCACGCGCGCGGTGACGGAGCCGCCGTCGGCGGACCGCTCGCAGATGGCGAGCAGCTTGATGGTGCAGCCCATCTCCTTCGCCGAGCGGAAGTCGGCGGCGGTGACCTCGGTCATGCCCTCGCGGTAGACGTCGTCGAGGCGCACGCGCGTGTGGAAGGCGATTCCGGCGAGGATGGCGGCCTTGGCGGCGGCGTCGAAGCCCTCGACGTCGGCGGTGGGGTCGGCCTCGGCGTATCCCAGGGCGGTGGCCTCGTCGAGCGCCTCCTGGTACCCCGCCCCCGTGGAGTCCATCTTGTCGAGGATGAAGTTGGTCGTGCCGTTGACGATCCCCATCACCCGGTTGATCTTGTCGCCGGCGAGGGACTCGCGCAGCGGCCTGATCAGCGGGATCGCACCGGCCACGGCGGCCTCGTAGTACAGGTCCTTGCCGTGCTCGCCGGCGGCGGCGTGCAGCGCGGCACCGTCCTGGGCGAGCAGCGCCTTGTTGGCCGACACGACGGAGGCGCCGTGCTCGAAGGCGGTGGTGATGAGGGTCCGGGCCGGCTCGATACCGCCGATGACCTCGACCACCACGTCGATGTCCCCGCGTTTGACGAGGGCGGTGGCGTCGGTGGTGACGAGCGCCGGGTCGATGCCCTCGCGCACCTTGGAGGGGCGTCGTACGGCGACACCCGTGAGCTCCACGGGGGCCCCGATCCTCTGGGCGAGGTCGTCGGCGTGCGTCGTCATGATGCGCGCCACCTCTGAGCCGACCACTCCACAGCCCAGCAGCGCCACCTTCAGCGGACGCGTACGCATCATCCGACCTCGTTTCCTTCTACTTCTATGGTTGGACCAGTCTCACTCACCGGACGGAGGTTTCTCCCCTTCGTCCGGATCCTGAGACATCTATTTCATCTTGCCGGACGGCTCCGACCGGAGAACTTCCGGCCCCCGGTACGTGACGGAGCCGATTCAGCCGACGTCGAGACGCAGGAGGTCCTCCTCCGTCTCGCGCCGGACGATCACCTTGGCCCTGCCGTCCTTCACCGCGACGACCGGCGGCCGCAGCACATGGTTGTAGTTGCTGGCCATCGAGCGGCAGTAGGCACCCGTGGCGGGTACGGCGATCAGGTCGCCCGGCGCCAGGTCGGCCGGCAGGAACGCGTCCTTGACCACGATGTCCCCGCTCTCGCAGTGCTTCCCGACGACACGCGCGAGCATGGGCTCGGCGGCGGAGGTCCGCGACACGAGGGCGACGCTGTACTCGGCGTCGTACAGCGCGGTGCGGATGTTGTCGGACATCCCGCCGTCGACGGAGACGTACGTACGCAGCCCGTCGAGCGGCTTGATGGTGCCGACCTCGTACACCGTGAACGCGGTGGGACCGACGATCGCGCGCCCTGGCTCGACGGAGATCCGGGGCGTGCGCAGCCGGGCGGCCTCGCACTCGCGTGTGACGATCTCGGTGAGCGCCTTGGCGATCTCGTGCGGCTCACGGGGGTCGTCGTCGCTCGTGTACGCGATCCCGAGCCCGCCCCCGAGGTCGATCTCGGGCAGCTCGACCCCGTGCTCGTCACGGATGTCCCTGAGCAGCCCCACGACGCGGTGCGCGGCGACCTCGAACCCGGACATGTCGAAGATCTGCGACCCGATGTGGGAGTGGATCCCGATCAGCTCGAGCCCGTCCAGCATCAGCGCCCGCCGCACAGCCTCGGCAGCCTGCCCACCCGCCAGCGGAATCCCGAACTTCTGATCCTCGTGGGCGGTCGCGATGAACTCATGCGTATGAGCCTCCACCCCGACGGTGATCCGGATCTGGACCTTCTGCCGCTTCCCGAGATCCTGCGCGACGTGGGCGACGCGCACGATCTCCTGGAACGAGTCGAGGACGATGCGCCCGACACCGGCCTCGACGGCCCGGGTGATCTCCGCCGGGGACTTGTTGTTGCCGTGGAAGGCGATGCGCTCGGCGGGCATGCCGGCGGACAGGGCCGTGGCCAGCTCGCCGCCGCTGCACACGTCGAGGTTCAGCCCCTCCTCGTACAGCCAGCGCACGACGGCACGCGACAGGAAGGCCTTCCCGGCGTAGAAGACGTCGGCGTCGGCTCCGAAGGCGTTGCGCCAGGCGCGCGCCCGGGCCCGGAAGTCGGCCTCGTCGAGAATGTAGGCGGGCGTGCCGAACTCCTCGGCGAGCCGGGTGGCGGGAATCCCGCCCACGGTGACCACACCTTCGTCGTCCCGTACGACGGTCTGCGCCCACACCTTGGGATCGAGGGCGTTGAGGTCCGCGGGCGGGGCCGAATAGTGCCCCTCGGGAAGGACGTCGGCGTGACGGGGCCCGGCGGGGTGCGCGGAACGGCTCATGACGTTGACTCTCAGACTCTCTGTGTCTCTCCGGGGCCCATGGGTGTCCTTCTTACGGCCGTCAGAGGTGTTCGGGTGCGTCGATGCCGAGCAGGGAAAGGCCACCGGCCAGCACCGTCCCGGCGGCTTCGGCAAGAGCCAGCCGGGCCCGGTGGGCGGCCGAGGGTTTCTCCTCGCCGCACGGCAGCACGAAGGGCAGCAACGGCAGAACGGCATCGGCGAGGGTGACCAGATGCCGGGCGAGCCGGTCCGGGGCACGGTGGGTGGCGGCCGCGGTGAGCGTACGGGGGTGGGCGGTGAGGGCGGTGAGGGTGGTGAGGAGGGGGGTGATTTGGGGGGTGACTTGGGGGACGCCTCGGGAAGTGGACGCGCTCGGGAAGGCGGCGTGGACGGAGCCGAGGTGAGCGGTGTCGGGGTGAGCGGTGTCGGGGTGCGCGGTGTCGGTCCGCTCGGCCGGTGCCGTACCCGGAACGGCGCCGTGGGACAGCTCGGACAGGTCCCCGGGCTCGGCAGCGAAGCCGAGGCGGGCAGCGTTGCGGGTGAGGGCTCGGGTACGGGCGTGGGCGTACCGCACCCGGAACAGCGGATTGCTCTCCCGCTGCACGAGATGGTCGGCGGTGATCCGTGGCCGGTCGTGCGCGGCGGGGTGCAGCAGCGCCCACTGGGCGGCATCGGCACCGAGCGGCGCGGGGTCCTCCGGCGCCGGAACGGGCCGCAGATTGACGGGCTCCCCATGCTCGATCTCGACGCGCCCGCCCTGGGTCGCGACGATCCTGGCCACGGCGTCGGCGACGACCTCGGCACGCACCTCGTACGGCACGCGCAGCACGACGACCTCCCCGGCGAGCGCGTCGCTGTGCCCGTACCCGGCACCACGCTCCCGGATCTCCCGCACGACGCCGACGGCGAGATCGCCCCGCTCACTGAGGCTGATGTTCAAAAACCCCGGACCGGTGACGACGACGTCCTGGATCCCCTCGGCCTCGACCAGATACGGCCGCAGAATCTCGGCCACGCGCCGCGGCGGCATCCCGGCCGGCCGCGCCAGCTGCAGCGCGACATTGGTCGCGAAGTCCCCGCACCCCCCGGGCCCCGGCTCGGTCACCACGACCAGCTCCGGAACGGTCACGTTCAGCTCCCCGCCGTCCACGGCACGACGCACCGCGTGCAGCACGGTGCGGGAGAGTTCAACGGGTGTCACGGGACAAGCGTAGGGGAGGAGGGGGGTGGGTAGGCGACGTGGTTTATGTCGAGGGGGCGTGGTTTACGCGGAGGCGGGGGGTGGCCGGCACTGACGGGGCTGTGCTGGAGCATTCACTGACCACGGACGGGGCCGTACCGGAGCAATCACCGACCACGCACAGCCCCCTGGGGGACTCGGCTCGGCGGCCTGTCCCGGCGTGCTATCCCCCGAAGGCCACCCCACCAGCAACCCCACCACTCACACCACGACTGCCCCCGTCCCCACTACTGCCACTCGCCCCGTCACCATCCCCACCCTCTTCACCGTCATCCCCATCCCCATCCCCGCCACCGTCCCCGACCTCGCCGTCCGTGCTGAGACTGACACCGAGACCGAGACCGAGACCGAGGTCCGAGCCGCTCCGACGCTGCATCAGACTCTTGACGAGGCAGACGAGTTCGGCCGGCTCGAAGGGTTTGGCGAGGAAGGCGTCGACGCCGACGTCGAGGCCGCTCTCGACCTCGTACTGCGTACAGGCACTGATGATCGCGAGGGGAAGATCACGCGTCCGCGGATCGGCCCGGAGCCGAGCGGCGGTCCGCAGCCCGTCGAGGCGCGGCATCACGACATCGAGGGTCACCACATCGGGCCGCACCTGATGCACCACGTCCAGACACTCGGCACCATCGGCCGCGGTCACGACCTCGAGCCCTTCCAGCTCAAGGTTGACCCTGATCAGCTGCCGGATGACCTTGTTGTCGTCCACAACAAGCACCCGACCCGACGCGCCCGGCACAACTCGAGAGTAGGTCCGCACCAGCCACCGCGTCCGGCTTTTCCCCACTTCCAACCCCTCCGCGCGACCCACCCCCTCCCTTCCCGGAACCCCGCCCCTCCCCCACCCCACAAAACGCGTTCCTGATCACCCCGGTAGACCTGCTAGGGTTCTACCCGTCGCCGCAAGCAACAGCTCAGCGCCCGACACGCCCCCGTAGCTCAGGGGATAGAGCAACGGCCTCCGGAGCCGTGTGCGCAGGTTCGAATCCTGCCGGGGGCACCCTGTTTGAAGTGCCCAAAGACCCCGTCACCAGCGGAAACGCTGAGGCCGGGGTCTTCGCGTATGTGCAGGCATGTGCGGCCCGGCGCGGGCTTATGTCGGGGTCTGTGGACGAGGCGTGGACGGGATCTTGAGACATTCCCGCAGGTGATGCCGCACATCGAAGCCGAGCAGCTGCGCCCCTCGTTATCGTCATCCCGGTATTGGATGGCGCCGAGGATGGGAAGCCTGAGCGTTGCTTGGTGCTGCCGCGCCGTCTTCGACCGCCGCGGGGCGGCGGACAGTCAATCGGACGAGGTGGGGGATCTCGTGGACGCGACCACGCTTGCAGTTGCGCTCATCGGCGTCGGAGGAACGTTGGGCGGAACTCTGGGTGGAGCACTGCTCAGCCAGCGCGTCACCCGGGAGCAGAACCAGCGCGCGGATCGTGAACGAGCGGAGGACCGTCACGACCGAGCGCAGGAAGCCAGACGGGATCTCTACGCCCGCCTGAACACCACGGCTCGCGCTTACCGGGTCGCTGCCCGAGACGCGATCCGAGCAGCCGAGCGCGGCGAAAGCGTCGAACCAGCAGTCCTCGATGCCGCGAAGGAAGCCTGGGCAGAGCAATACTCATTGGCACAGATGGCACTCCCGAAGGATGTCCACGAAATCGCCTCGTCCCTCAACAGGGCGCTCGGAGTCGGGTACTCCGTCGTAAAGCAGTTGCCGAGCGCCCCTAACCGAGTCGAGGCGTACAGCCGGGCCAGAGACTGGTTCAGTGGCGCCCTGTCCGACGGGGTGTATCTACTGCGGGTCACCCTGCGCCATGACCTCGGCGTCGAGGTCGAGCCCGACTTCGAGCGCACCCGTACGCGGATGCTCACTGTGCTTGACACAGAACGCAGGAGTCTCGAGCGGCTACTCGCCTCCGAACAGGCCACCAGGCCTGTTTGACAGGCCCGGTAAACGACGAGGCTCATCGTCGACCCCATACGGCCCGCTTATCGTGGTGCTTCGCATTGATGCTGAACACGCTTGTCGAAACGCGCGAACGATTTCAGTAGCGCACGATTCATTTCAATACGTCCTTCAGTGCCGCAGCGAAGATTTCCGTGCTGGCCGTGTCGGATGCGAGCGCGGCAACCATCGACCGTGCTCGATCGTCCTTCAGGTATGCCACACCCGAGCCCTGAACCGCCCCCGACCCCGCCTGGCTGGCCGCACTGTGGCCACGGCACTACCGCGGAGGACACTGTCGGCTGCCGCGGGATTCACGCCCCTGGTCACACCTCATGCCTCGCCCATCTGGCCGACGCCGACCGCGACACCTATCTGGACGGCCTGATACCTGGCGCCGACATCGACCATCGCGGTACCTCCTTCACCGATTCCCTTCTTGGTGCCCTCCTCGCGGCCCTCCTCGATCCCACCACCGGACACCCCCGCATCGGCGAAGCCCGGTTCGACTCAGCGACCTTCCAAGACGACGCCCACTTCGTAGGCGCGACCTTCGAGGGCCACGCGTGGTTCGACTCGGCGACCTTCCAGGGCCTTGCGTGGTTCGACTCGGCGACCTTCCTGGGCCTCGCTCGCTTCGAGTCAGCGAACTTCCAGGGCTACGCCCACTTCAACTCGGCAAGCTTCCAGGGCTACGCCGGGTTCAGATCGGCGACCTTCCACGACCTCGCGTGGTTCGACTCGGCGACCTTTCAGGGCATCACCAAGTTCGACTCGGCGACCTTCAAGCACCTCGCCCGGTTCGACTCCGCGAGCTTCCAGGACGTCTCTTTTGTGCGGGCTGCCTTCCAGGGAACCGGCCAGTTCGGGCAGGTGACCTTCAAGGGTCACGCCTCATTCGGGTACGCAACATTTCAGGGTGCCGTCCGCTTCAGGTCGGCAATTTTCGAGAGCGACGCTAGGTTCGATGAGGCGACCTTCGAGCGGTTGGTCACCCTCGGCCCTTTGGTGTGCGCCGGGCGGTTTGTGCTCTCCGAGGCGACGTTCAGCGGCCCAGCGAGCCTCTCGTTCGCCGCGCGCCGGCTGGAGTGCTTGCGAACCCGCTGGACATCAACGGCCGAGTTGCGTCTGCGCTACGCCACAGTGGACTTCGCCCACGCTGTCTTCGAATACCCCCTCACGATCGCCGCGGCGGCCACCCCCTTCGTACTCCCCGACGGGCAGCCGGTGGACGAACGGGTTCTTGACGATGCGCCCGACGCCGCGGTGCGGATGGCCTCGTTGCGCGGGGTGGACGCAGCTCACCTGGTCCTTGCCGACGTAGACCTATCGGGGTGCCTGTTCACCGGAACCGTGCACCTGGACCAGCTGCGACTGGAGGGCGCCTGCATCTTCGACACGGTCCCGCCCGCAGTGCATTGGCGGGGCTGGCGCCCCGTACGGTTCACCCAGCGCCGCACCCTCGCCGAAGAACACCACTGGCGCGCGAGCGAGCCATCGGCCGTCCGGGGCTGGAACGTAGCAGTGTTCGGCGCCGAGCACGTCGGGCCGTTGCAACTGGCGCCGGTGTACCGCGCGCTGCGCAAAGCGTTCGAGGATGGCAAGCATGAACCTGGGGCCGCCGACTTCTATTACGGGGAGATGGAGATGCGCCGCCACGCCGACGACATCCCCCGAAGCGAGCGAAGCCTTCTGACCGCTTACTGGGCACTGTCTGGCTACGGTATGCGCGCATCCCGGGCCCTGGGCTGGCTCGCCGCCGCCATGCTCGTCACCATCGTGCTCCTCATGAGCTTCGGCCTCCCCAAGGACGCCCCGAAGCAGGAAGCGACCGGCACCGTCCCCACCGGCGGAGGCACGATCACATTCGAGATCGACAAGGACGAACCGCGCAACCCCACGGGGAACCGTTTCACCGGCGAGCGTTTCGAGAAGGCCCTGAACGTTACGCTCAACTCGGTGGTCTTCCGCTCCGCCGACCAGGACCTAACCACCGCCGGCACCTACATCGAGATGACCTCTCGCCTAGCCGAGCCCGTCCTTCTGGGCCTCGCGGTCCTCGCCGTCCGCAACCGCGTCAAGCGCTGACCCCCTCGTCGCGAGACACGGCGACCAGGACCGTGATGTCCCCCGTGTTCACAGAGATGAAAGAGGCCCCGGACAAGTTGCCCGGGGCCTCGGTGGGGTGCAGCGAGTCTCACTCGTACTCGCGCAGCAGATCCTCGATACGCCGGTTGGCGACGTCCTGCCGTCCGTCGAGGCACTTCGCGTAGCGGGTCAGCAAGACCTCAACGCTGTTACCGGCGCGCTCGGCAACCTCGGTGGGGTCCACGCCCGCATTGAGCCACGTCGACAGCGCCGAGTGCCGAAGATCGTACGGCCTACTCGCGAGCGGCGAGGCCGCGACCGTCGGCGGAAGCGCCAGGAGACGAGCCTCCTGCCACACGCGGTAGTAGGTCGAGGACGGGACAACCGAACCTTTCTCACTGAAGAAGAGCCGCCCGTCCTGCGCCGTGCCGAACGTCGCCAGGTGCTCGCGCAGCACGGCGACGAGCTGGGGCGGCATAGGCACGCGCCGAACGTCCTCAGTCGGCCGGTTCTTGAGCCCGCGGTCGTCGTGGGTCTCCCCCGAGTCCGTCCATCGCTTGCCGACCGAAGGACGGGTCCGGTGGAGCAGCGCCGATCCCCAGCCCTGCTCCGGGAGGACAAGGTCAGTTTCGACCAGGCCGACCGCCTCAGCGGGCCGGAGGCCGCCGAAGTACATAGCCGCGAACAGCCCGACGAGGCGCCGACCGCGAGCACGCCGGTAGCCGCCCACGTAGGACACCGCCGCCAGAAGGTTGCGTGCCTGCTCCGGGTTGGCGACAACGCGCGGATCGACCTGGTTCGAGACTTTGGGCTTTTGCCAGCGAACCGCCGTGATCGGATTCTCACGGAGCTCCCCCAGGTCAACCGCGTAGTTCGCAGCGTTGACGAGGGTTCGCCGCTTCCGCCGCACTGTCTCGGCCGCTGCCGCAGTGCCGTCGAGCTTCAGCTTCAGCCCGTCGAGCACAGCACGGGCCGTTGCCGGTTCGGCGAGATCCGCAAGCGGCCGACATGCCTTTGCCACCCAGTGCAGAACGTTCCGGACGTTATCTGGCACCTCCCGGTCTTTGGGCCCCGGCAGCACGAAGGCCCAGTTGCGTAAGACCTTGCGGATCTCCTCGTCGGACGGCCGCCCTGGCCGCTCCAGGAGAAGTTCCATAGTCACGCTCGTAAGAGATTCGTTGATGCCGTCGCGCGTATTGGGCGCAGCGTGGGGCCACTTCATCGCCAGGTACCTGAGGGCGAAGTCGTACCAGGACAACGGCGACTTCTTCTGGTCCATCGAAGCCGGAAGACCAGTCTCCGTGTCGAATTCTTCGCCACCCCGCATGGCACTCATGAGTTTCGCTCGGTAGTGATCAGCGAGCGCCTTGGTACGGAACGAGTCCGAGAAGACGTTGCCCGCAACAGACCAGCGCACTCCGTAGGAGGGCGTCTTGGTGTCCCGCTTACGTACGCCCCAGACCTTGACGTCGAGAGACTTCACGCCGCCTCCTCCAGCTGCCGGAGCCACGAGGCGAAATCGCTACGCCACACTCGCAGCTCACCATTGGGGAGCTTGAATGCGGCCGGCCCCTGTCCCAACTCACGCCAGCGGTAGAACGTTCGGCGGGAAACACCGCCCAGCTCGTTCAGGACTTGGCGAACGGTCATCAGCTCGTCGCGGCGGCTGTCCATGTCGGCTCTCCTTCCGTTCCGGGAGCGGGTTCGAGGGATGCAGCAAGCCAGGCTTCGGCGCGGGACAGGCCGGTGCCGGCGAAGACCCAGTGAGCGAGGACGAGCGTGGTCTCGCCGTCCTGCGGTACGGGCGGAACCACCTGAGCCCGGCGCCAGTCGGCACGGGCGTCACGGAGCGCGCCCAGGGTGGTCGAGTAACGGCGTGACTTGGTGGAGAAGTGGCCGCGGAAGCCGAGCATGTGAGCCCAGGCCCGCAGGCGGAGGTCTGCCAGCTCGGGGCGTGCGCCCAGGAACCAGGCAGTGCGGATCATGCGCCGTGCGTGTTCCGTGATCCGTGCTTGGGTCAGCTCGGCGAGGAACTTGATGGGCCGGTCCAGGGTGCCTGTGGCAGTTTCGGCGCCCTTGGTGGCGTACTTGGCGATATACGCCGCTACAGCTCGCTCGGTCAGCTCCTGGCCGCCGTCGAAGTCAGCGGAGCGGATGGTGCGGACGTCGAGCTGACGACCGAACCCAAAGGCGTGAGCCCGTTCGCCGATCACCGGTCCATCGACTCGCGCCGTGGTGGCAGCGGCCCGGACGGCATCGGTCAGCAGCTCGGCTGTGGCCCAAGCGGGAGGCGGACATTCGCCGCCCTCCGGGCCGTCGATGCGGATCACGGCGTGGAAGTGGACGGCACCCCGCTTCTGGTATTCAGCCACCTTCGCGAAGGAGACCCGGGCGTGGTCTCGGAACGCCCGCTGAGTGAGGCCGGCCCGCTTGGCGACCTCCCGGCGGAGGTAGATCGAGAACCGCCGCCAGAGCGCCCCTGCGTGCGCGTTCCACAGCACGGCCGCTTCGTAGTCGTAGGTCTCCAGGTCGAGGGGCGTCCCCACGACTGCGTCACCTTCCTCGTGCTGGACGCCGCAACGGCAATTTCGACCGTCGGAGCGCCGGTTGTGGACCGCGCCGAAGCCGGGAGCGGTGAAGGTGGCGAAGACGCGCGGGTGTGTGGCGACGCGTTCCGGAATGCCCTTGCCGCCTCGGAGTCCGGCGGTGATCAGGTGGTAGGTGTCGCGGCGGTAGGTCTCGGCGCAGGCCGCGCATCGGGTGGCGCGGCGGTTGTTGCAGCGGACGAGGAGCTGGCCGGCAGGAAGATTCGACGAGTCCAGATGGTGCAGGACGCGGCCGATTTCGCCGGTCGTCTGGTCCACCGCATGTTCGGTGCGGTGGCCGTCGAGGCGTACCGGGCGGGTACAGCCACCCAGTCCGGACAGTTGGCGGGCCAGTTCGGGCATGGTGCCGAGGGATGCCAGCATGGAGAGTTCCGCCAGCGGCGGAGTCTGCCGGGAGATGATGGAGTTCCTTTCGGCTGTTCCGACGGTTGGGAGGGACGGCCCCGGGGCGGCGGAAGGCTTGGCGGCTTGTTGCCGCCTCGGCGGCCGGTCAGCGCTTGTCGGCGCTGCTGATGAGGGAGCGCAGGACCACGGCGGCGATGGCCACGGACACGGCCGAGACAGCGACTGCCGCCAGGAGTGCGGTGAGCACGATTCCGACGACGACCACGGCGGCGACCGCGCCGACACCGACGCTCACGAACGGGGTGGCCGAGCGGCCGGCCGAGGAGGGCGGAACCTGCGTCGGCTGAGGCGCGATGGCGGTCGTCGGCAGGGGCGGGATGTCGGGCAGCTTGGGGCGGAGCACGGCGTACCTCCTTGTCACTTGTGGGTGCTGTCGACGACGCCGACACCGGAGCGAGTGCCGGACTCGATGGCGGGGGCGAGGAAGGTGTGCGAGAGCC
Organism: Streptomyces sp. NPDC002520; assembly: GCF_053595235.1. Classification (NCBI taxonomy): domain Bacteria; kingdom Bacillati; phylum Actinomycetota; class Actinomycetes; order Kitasatosporales; family Streptomycetaceae; genus Streptomyces; species Streptomyces sp. NPDC002520. The sequence goes on from NZ_JBSFXG010000017.1 coordinate 93,794, forward strand.
AGAAGCCGAACAGCGCGATCGCGACGGCGACCCAGAGCCGGACACCGAGAAACTTGATCGCGGCCCAGGTGATGACGCCCAGGACGAAGACGAGCGGCAGTGAGATCGTCACGGGAGCCCCCTCAGCGGACGGCGCAGCGGTGGGTCCGGGCGGCCAGCTCGGCGGCGGCACGGCTGTCGTAGTCAGTGGCGAAGCCGCAGCGAGGAGCCGTGCAGGCTGCGGTGTGCTTCTCGCGGCCTCGACCGTCGTAGTAGGTGGCGACCTGGACAGGCCCTACTCGGGTGACGTTGCGGAAGCGGCGATTGGCAGTCATCAGCGGGTCTCCTTCGGGTTTACGCCGGTGAAGTCGGTGGCGTGCTCGGCCAGCCAGCGCAAGATCTCGTCGCCCTCGTAGCTGTCGGCGGCGCGGATCACCGGTTCGGCGATGAGCACGGCTTCGGTGAGGCGGTTCTGTCGGGTCAGCTCGGCGGCGCGTTGCAGCGCGCGGAGCGTGGACGGGCGCACGGTGGAGAGTCCTCCGGGTCAGGTGAGTTGGGTGGCGATGGCTTCGGCCAGCGGCAGCGGAACGCCGAGCCGGGCTCGAAGGGTTGAGATGTCGATCGGCGTTCCGGTCCGGGCCCGGTGTTCGTCGGCGACCTTGCGCGCGAGTGTGATGAGCGCTGGCGGAACGGCAGAAGCGGGGGGCGGAGCCGGTTCCGGCTCTGCAGCGGGCAATTGAGGGGCAGAGGCGGAGGCTTCTGGTGCCATGGGATCCGGGGCCGACTCGCGCCCCTCCGCCCGGGTGACGGAGGTTGCACCGTGAGCGAGCAGCGTTCCGCCAAGGAAGGCGACCGCGGGCCATCCGGCTACGAGGATGCGCAGCCAGGCCGGTACGGCGCCCAGGTCGAGCAGCCCAGCCGTGGAGACATTGGCGCCGAGCGAGGCGGTCAGGGCGACGAGGAACCAGCACCAGCCGGCCGCTTTCGCCCCACCGCACCGGAGCCGCCGCCAGGCAGCCACGAGAAGCAGGTCGACGGAGACCGGGTAGGCCCATGCCTTCCATCCGTGCTGTCCGGCGGCCGAGGCCAGATCGTGCAGGTGGGCAAAGGACAGCGCGGCGGCGATTACCGCTTGGACGAGCACGGCGTCGAGGCGGACGGACAGGGCACGCACGGCGCGACTCCTTCCAATTCCAGGCATGGAGGGGTAGGGACTTGGCACGAGATGGCCGTGCCAGCCGTGGGGAGTGAGTGCGGTTACTCGGTGACCGGGCGAGCCGTGGCCACGGACTCAGGCTCCGCAACCGGCAGTGGCGGGACGTAGGGCCGGAAGGGATTGAGCGCCGGGACGTCGGGCGCGAGGAGAGCCGTCGCACGACACGTGGCCGCAGCGTCGGCTAGTGAGAGATAGGGAGTACGGATGCGGGACCAGCCGCCGGAGGTGTCGCCGACGACAGCCAGGCCGGGCAGCTCGGGAGCGATGGCGCAGGACGCTTGGACGGCCTCAGGGGCGATGTCGCCAAGCGCCATCTTCGCCGAGGCTTCGTCGTTCACGCGGTGGCAGACACGGCCAGTGAGTTGCGCTCGGAGCATGGTCGCGCCTTTACCGAGTTCAGCACCGAAGCGCTGCCCGCAGACTTCGAGGTAGATGCCGGCGGCCCGGCCGAGTTGGGCGAGCCGGATGAGCTGGGTGACCATCTCATCCCGCCGTTCCTCCTCCTTCCGCGTGGCGACCATGAAGAGCTCGGCAATCTCGTCGATGACGAGCACTAGCGGAGCGGGGCGTTCGTCCTCCGGCAGTCCCCAGATGTCCGATGTGATCAGCTCTTCCGCGGTGCCAGGCGCGATGCCCTGTCGTGTCTTGATCAGGTCGTATCGGTCCTCCATTTCTTTGACGAGTACGGGTAGCAGCTCAGCCGCTTGATCCGGGTCGGTTGCCAGGGCGGAGAGCCGCGGCGCGAAAGGCGCCAGCTCGACCCCGCGCTTGCAGTCGATGCCGACCAGGACGACCGGCTGACTAGCCAGTCCGGTCACCAGGTTCCGCAGGTACATGGACTTGCCCGAAAGCGTGGCACCGAGCACAAGCTCATGCGGAACGGTCCGGTAGTCCCGCACGAAGGCGGTCGCGTCTTCCCGTAACGCCACGGGGACCTCAAGCGGGCGACTGTCGGAGCGACGGGGCATCCTCACCTTCCGCAGGACGTCGAAGCCGACGAGCCGCAACTCGACGACACCCGGTTTCACGTCCCGCACATGAACCGCGTGGACGCCCCAGGCATGCCGAAGACGTTCGGCCGAAGCCGCCACGTCCGCCGGCTCCTGTCCAGGAACCAGCCGGAGCCGCATGCGCAGGCCAGTCGACGTAGGCCGGATGATGCCCCGACGAGGAGGCACCGGCCGCACCTCACGGCGGGTGGTCGCCCGAACAGCCAGAGCCCGCCACCGGGACGGCTCCACGGTCAGGCCGCAGGCGTCCATGGTCGAGGAGTACGAGGCCAGCAGCCGGGCCACCGAGAGCGGCAGCCCGACCGTGGACCAGTACGCCGCCGGGGAGGCGTGCCGGACGTAGGCGGCGCCGCCTATCACGACGAGCGGACTGCCCAGCTCCGCCAACGTCACCAGGTCCGTCACAGCGATCAGCCCGCCTGGGCCATCGGGAAGGCACCCGGAGCGATGGCGGTCGCCCGGTAGGCGATCCCGTGTCGCTCCTGGCCGTTGAAGACGCTCTGCCACGGCCGCGCCACCAGGCCCGGAAGCGAGACCGGTGCCCCGACGGTCAGGCCCTCGGTCACTCCGCTTGTCGGAACGGTGACCTGGATCAGCGACGACTCCCCTTCGTCGATGTAGACGACGCCGACGGTCATCAGCGCTTCGCCGGTCAACGCATCCTTGGCGATCTCGCCCGTCTGCCGGTCGCGCACCTTCGGCGCCGGGGCCTCCGTGAGCAGGATCGTGGCGGCAGAGGCGTCGATGCGGATCACACGCACAGGGATTCTCCCTCTTAGAGTCGATCAACCTGTCGACCTGACAGGTTGACTTAGCAAGTTCGAAGTTAGAGTTGCCAGGTTGACTTGTCAAGTTGCTATCGACGGCGTTTCACCCGGAGGGCAGTGTCAGCTGAGGCGGTAGGTGTCTTCGAGTTCGTGCTGGTCAGCTGGTAGGAGCACGTCGGAGACCTGCAAGGACCGACCAGAGGCGTCGCAGGCAATAACCAGGACGCTCAGAACGGGGACGCCGACCGGCAGCCCCAATAGCTCGGCCTCACGTTCTTCGGGCAGCCGAGCCGACACGCGCTCGATCACGTGATCAAAGCGGACTTTTTTGCGCGCCTCGATGTGTTCGCGGGTACTTCCACTCAGAGGCGTGCCGGAACCCAGGTCAGTACCTTCGGCAAGGCCGGCGGGGAAGTAGGACGAGACCAGCTCGACCGCCTCGCCGCCCTCTTCGACCAAGAAGCGGCGCACGAGCACTTGGGTTCCCTTCGGGAGGCCAAGCGCAGAAGCGACCCGAGCCGGGACAGTCACCTGCCCGACTTCGATCAGCTGGCCTGCATCCTGCGACTCGTCGCGTTCCAGCGCCTCGCGCCCCCGCCGGTCTTTGCGCTCGACGATCTCCGGACGACCGCGGACGATCGTGCCGTACCCCTGCCGCGACTCGAGCCAACCGTCCCGCTTCAGCAGCTCCAACGCTCGGACGACGGTCGGGCGAGACATCCCGAAGGCCTGCACCAGTTGGTTCTCACTCGGCACACGGCTACCCGGCTCGTAGGTGCCGTCCTCGATACGACGCTGAAGCGTCTGCGCGAGGCGCACGTACTTCGGTGGCTCCACTTCATACGCCATGAACGCCGCCTGTCGGGATTGGCCAAGTCAACTGGTCAACCAGACTAGCGACACTTGCACACCGACAGTAGAAGGGGTGGGCTATCCCGTCACGCCGGCCAGGCATCGGCCACCACGAAGGAGACGACCGTTCCACCGAAGCAGCTGGGCCCCGAGTGCCACGAGTCGGCGATTGAGTCGACCAGAAGCAGCCCCCGCCCGTGCGCGTCGTTCGCCTCTGGGTGCCGCAGCCGCACGTTCGCCGGAAAGCCCGGGTTGTGAACCTCGATTCGGAGCGAGGTCCCCTCACGGAACCACTCGACCCGCACCAGCCAGGGATCATCCGACTTGCCGTAGCTGATGGCGTTGGTCACCAGCTCGGAGATCATCAGCGCGCAGTCGTCAACCGAGCAGCTTGGGTTGTGAGGAGCGATGAACTTCCGGAACCAGCGCCGGGCCCGCGGCACGGACTCTGGAACAGGATGCAAGGTCATCGCTCCGAGTCGCGGTGAGTCCTGGCACGGGTATCGGTCGATCGTGTACGCCATGGGTGCTCACTCCTTGCCGCTGCCGTCACAGTCGAGGCAGCGCCGCTTCGACGTGGCACGGCTGCGGTCGTTGGCCGTGGAGAGCGCCAGCTCCGTCCGAGAGCCGACGCGCTTCCAGCCACGCCCCCGACACCCCCGGCAAGCTAATCGCGCACCCTGCACCGACCGACGACTCGTCACGTCGTGCCCCCTTCTCCTTCAGGTGGCCTTAGCCACTTTCTGGATAGTGGCATTAGCCACTTGCGAGGTGCAAGCGGTTCGCCATAACTGGCGAGTCGTCAGGTGAGCGGGTAGCCCTGCTCGAACGCCCAGCGGTGCGGCGGGTAGGTGGCTTCGGCGAACTCCAGGGGCCGATCCTGGAGGTCAAAGACGACGTGATGGACGATGAGGACCGCGGATCCCGGCTCCAGCCGCAGATCATCCGCCTCCTCGTCCGTTGCAGCCCGAGCGCACATACGGTCTTCTGCGTAGCTACCTTGACGGCCTGTCATCCGCTCGACGTACATGAGCGTCCCTTCCTGGATGCGCTCCGGGTCCGTGAGCTTGGGCGCTCGCTGGCCGACCTCGGGAGCAAACCAGGAGGTGGACAGAGTGATCGGACCGTCCTGGTTGTTCGTCACGCGACGGCGGTGCACAGCTCGACGATCCTTCACCAGACCCAGTGCCTCGGCCACGTAGTCAGGCGCGTCCAGCCAGCCGGCCGAAGTAATCACCGCGTACTCCCCGGGCGTATAGATCTTCCCAGTCTGCCGCGCCCGTCCATACAACTCCCTTGCGCGCCGGTTCACTTCGAGACTGCGGACATAGGTCCCCGAGCCCTGACGCTTCTCGACCAAGCCCTGATGGCTCAATGCCTCCAGTGACCGCGCTGCCGTAGGGCGGGAGACCTTCCAGTCCACGGCGAGCTGTCGTTCCGAGGGCACCTCGTCCCCCGGGCGCAGGTCGCCCCGAAGGATCTGGTCACGGATGTAGTGGGCGATCTGAAGGTACTTCGGTTGCGCCTCCTCGATCTGAGGCATCTTCCCCTCCTAGTCCAAGTGGCTATGGCCTTTAGCCACTATAGAGTGAGTGGCCAACCTGTGAACCCGTAGTCTGAACGCATGACGCGGTTGATCGTCGCAGCAGGAGGAGGGGGCGACGCAGTCGCCGCCGCAATGCTCCACGCCGCTCTCTACGGCGGGGAGGACCAGGCGGTGATCCTCACGTACGCGTGGGACCGCCTCCTGATCGACCCGCTACCGGGCCCGAGGCGGCCCGATGACTTCACCGGCCTGCAACGTCTCACCCCGGCCGTCTGGGCAGTGCCGGCAGAAGCCCGTCCCATCGCGCCCGCAGGCTCCACGCTCCCCCGGCTCGCAGCGGACCTCCCGCACACCTTGGCGCTACTCGACCCGGCCGGGGGCGCCGAAGGTCTCACCTATCAACTCGAAGACTTCGTGAGCCACATGGAGCCCGAGTCGATCGACCTCCTGGACGTCGGTGGGGACATCCTCGCGCGGGGCGACGAGCCGACACTCAGGAGCCCACTAGCTGACGCACTCACGCTTGCCGCATGCTGCCAGGTGAACGCACCGGTGCGACTCCTGGTCGCGGGTCCCGGAATGGACGGCGAGCTCAAGCCGGAAGACATGGGGGACGTGCTGGGTCCCCTCGTCTATACCTTCACCGCAAGTGACGCAGCCGCGATCAGCGCCGTCCTGGAGTGGCACCCGTCCGAAGCGACGGCCCTCCTTGCGGCAGCGGCCCGGGGCGTACGAGGCACATGCGAGATCCGAGACGCAGGCCTCCCCGTACCGCTCACGGATGAGAGCCCGCGGGTGCACGAGGTCGACCTGGACGACGCCATCAGCCGGAACGAGCTGGCCCGAGCCATCATGGCAACGGCGCACCTGGATGAGGCCGAAGCTCATAGCCGCGAGATCTGCGGCTCGTCGGAAATCGACTACGAGCGCAACAAGGCACTGTGGCTCAACGACCGGCAGCCGGCCAAGCTGGACCCAGCGACTATCTGGCCGCAGCTCGAGGAGTTCGAGCACGAAGCCCAAGCCCGCGGCGTCAGCCACACAACGTTCCGCCGCATCACTGAGGCCTTGGATCTGAGCGGCTCTCAGCGCGACGACTTGCGGCAGCTGCTCATCGATAGCCGGCCGGAGCAGTACGACGCGCCCTTGTGGCGCATCCCAGACGGCATCTGAGTAACAACTTTCTTCACGGGTTCAAGGCGGCTCGCTCCGCTCACCGCGCGCGGCCCGGCCCCCTGCCGGGCCTGCGCTCCTGTCTCCGCCCCGCTCCAGCCCGGCCGGCGCCCGCGCCGCGCTCTAAGCAATCAGTCGCCTGATGCCAGAGAAGGGGTACGTCGTGGCTCGGGCGGTCGGCTCCACGGCTTTACGGAGCCACTTTGGCGCGAGCCTCGAAGATCATGGCCCCAACGTCGTGTTTTACCGGGCAGGTCCACAGACTGCCCGACGCGCCGCAAGCTTACGGGGCCATGATCACTCGCGCCAAAGCAGCGCCACCCCAAAGCCGCTACGCCGACCTCGGCGTTCTAGTCTTCCCGCCTCCTGGCATCGATTCTTCTGCGTACTTCCTCGATATTGCGGCTCAACGCAGAGGAGACAGAAGGCCAGTCGAAACCCCCTTCAGGATGAGGCGCATCTTCCCAACTGGTATCCAAATAGCCTACAAAGTGAGCCGCCCTATCTAGTCTATCTTCGATATGCCAGACATCAGTGATGATCTCCCTGAATCCCTCGTCAAGGATAGGCGTATCAATCACTACGGCATCAACATAGACGAATTCCGTGACCAGCTTCCTCAGAATGTAGGCGCCCCTCTGCGTAATTCGGAGCCGAGTTGGCGCCTCCTCGTCCGCCATCGCGAAGTCACAGAGTTTCGCCCTTTCCGCGCGAGCAAAGGCAGAACTGATCTGCAAGTCCCGGTATCCCAGCGACTGCAGATAAGAGAAAACCTCGTTCTGCAAAACATAACCCGCCTCAGATTTAGGGCTTTGGGATGACCTCAAGCAGTAGTCAACCATATGAGGCATCAGGAAATGTTCTGAGCTATTCAACGAGATTACGTCGAACATGTTCGCAACGAAAGAATTATCCGGAGAGTAGTGCTCATTATCACCATAGATCACCGCACGAAGGAACTCATGCAATGGGATAAAATATTTCCCGGTTTTGATCTTAATCTCGAGGATTTTTCCGGTATCCACATGGCCACTACCGACAAAAATCGTCAGCAGGTCGAGAGCATCTCGAACGTTGCCCGCACTAACGTTATCGATACACTCGGCGAGAGAGGAATTTCGATCGATCGAGTCGACAATCACCTCAATGTACTCGCGCAACATGTGACTTTCGATGGACACCCCCTCCCCTGAAAGAGTTAGCCCTCCGTCGTGCAACTGCTCTAGTGCGAACTCAAGTCGCTTTTGTACCACCAAGTCAATACGTGGGGGCGAGATGGTGAAAACGCGATTCTGATACGCGCTAAGAGAGCCCTGTCTCCGGCTCTTGTTGTAAGTAGAAGGCCGCAAAGTAACGAAGCAAGTAACTGGCCAAGTCTCGGCCATGCTCTGAGCGATAAGGAACACTTCTTCCTGAAAGTCATCCTGCCTCTGATCGATATTATCCAAGAAGATGACGACGGTTCTACGCTCGCCAGAAGTAAGGTGCTCGATGGCCTTCTTTAGATGCCCGCTCTTATTTTCGATTCTCGCTGCAAGGAGTTCCACTTCCTTAAGTCGATAGGCCACCGGGTTCTCCTTGCGCAGGAACCCGTAAATACCGTCTCGCAGGGCGAGCAAGTCTCCATGATAAATACCGCGAACGAAAGTATCGCTGGTAAGGTTCACCTGGTGATCGTCGCGAAGTTGACGCTCGAAAGAATCCAGTACATAGTTCTGCAGGTCGGTGCGCAAGGCCGGCTCTTTACCGAAGTCCACATAGAGAACGATTCCCCGCTTTAGCTCTTCACTCGCCTCGACGGATACTAGATTCTTAATAAAGCTGGTTTTGCCGACGCCTACATCCCCAAGTAGAATCACGGGCCTCTTCGTTACACTTTTCGCCAACACCGCATTGAGAAGGTCCTTCGAAACTCCCTTTTTGTCACTCGCCGACGTGACAGTCTTTTTCATTCCCTGGCCGGACGCGGCGTAGCGGTTTTTGAGAATCTCTTTGCTGATTAGCGCGTATTGAGAGAGGGCGCCACTGCTACAGTAACACTTTTCGATAAACTCATCTTTGAAATCTTCGTCTTTTACGAGATCCTGCAGAAAAATCTCACCAAGGGTTCTAAGTTCGTGTTCGAGCTCATTCCTCCTTTTGACTCCTGGATAGCGCAAAAGTCGGCTAGATAGTTTCTCCGGAGGTGGCGTCAATGCCTCCTTAGTGACACGACTTTCAAGATGCCTACGCTCGATCGCAGGGTAAGATAGGCAGTTCCAGAGCGTCTGGAAGTCATCCCTCATTTCGGCGAGGCTGCGAAAGATGATTGCGCGCCCTTGAGTCGGCGGAACGCCGTCGATACGACTTCCGATAAAAGCAACTAGTTGGTGCCCGTTACTGGCTACGGCCACCGGAATTCCTCGACTAGTGCAGTATCCGCCAACTTGCTTGAGAGCAGCGTCGAGGTTTCCATTATTCCGCGCTAGAGAAGGGAGCGACACTTCTCTGGTTTTGGCTTCCAGTGGCAGCTCGAAATAGACACCTTCCTTCTTGGCCTCCCAAATCATCTGCCGTTTAGGCAAGCCGAGAACATAGTCGGCGTACAAGCCGCCATGGCTTTCTTCGGGCCTACATTGATCCTTGGGCCACTGCAAAACGTCAAAAACAATGCGATCAATAAGATGCATGCGCGTGGTCGCCTCGTTACGACCCCTAGAGCCGTCATCGGATGCCGCCAAGTCTGAAATTACATCGAATCCGATTTCGTACTTTGACGCAGACACGCCTCGTCCCCCTGTGCTCAAAGCCTAGATGCGTCATGGTAGCCAGTCGTGAGTACTTTGCACCCTCTTCGTACGAAAATTGATCAGCCTTCTTCGCCGGTCCTGCAACCTAGGAGGACAAGATCACGCACAGCTAGGCCCGGAGAAACGGATCCAGGCCGACAGGCGATGAGTTGGCACCGCTGTCGAGGGACCGGCAGTGCACGACCACGTCAATCACTGACCCGACGTGCGTGGACGGTCGGCACAGTGTGGGCGCACTGTCAGGGCCTGGTGGCATCGTGCACGCGTGGACACACTCTTTGATCTTCCCGAACCGGCGACACCGGAAGAAGCCGTCATTGCTCACTACCGGCTGAGCGATGACCGGTACGGCTCGCGTGCCGAGCGGGAGGCGGTCTTTGAGGCTGAGCGCACCATGACGGCCGCTGTCGATGAGGCATGAGTCGGTGACGTGGACGGAAACGAGTTCGGCGGAGGTGAAGCCGTGCTGTACGCCTACGGGACGGACGCCAACGCGCTCTTCAAGGTGATGGAGCCGACCCTTCGTGGTCTGCCGTTCAGGCCAGCTCACGTCGTGCTGCGGCAGGGGAGCCAGGAGACGGAGACCCGAGTGGATCTGTGATGCGGTACAGCAACGGAGTACAGCAACCCCAGCAACCGTCAGTACCCAACATCGACTGTCCCGCCCCTCGTAGCAGCCTAAAAGACCTTCAATGACCGATCTCTGTAGAGCTACGGATCAGAAGGTGCCGGGCCCCATTCGTACCCGATCGAGCGGGAAACCACAGGGAACCACGGAAACGAGGGGGCACAACGCATGGGCACGTACCTGCGCGGCGGGTGCGGGACTTGCAACCACGATGACATACGCCACGACAGTTTCAAGATCGTTCACGGTTTGAGTGAGTCAATGTACCGCCAAAAACACATCAACCCTCGCCCCGTCATCTGTCGAGCGCCAGGACGATCCGACCCACACCCTCCATGTGCTTACTGACCCCTGCTGCTGATCTCGGCAAGGCCGAAGGCAGGCACAGTCCAAATAGCTCAGGTGTATGTCCGAGGTCGTCGACCGCAATCGACTCGGCCTGCCGGCCGAGGAGGAGGCACCTTACGAGCCACGCTGCAAGCTCAGCGTCGGTGATCACGAGGCAACCCGCCTGACTGATGGATGCCTGGGGCAGACCTTCGAGTACCCCGACGTTGCGTAGTGTCTTGACGCCACGTTGTGTCGCTCGGTCGATGCTGCGCTTGGGTCCGTATGTATCCCGCATCCGAGCCCGGAGCGCCACAGTGTTGATCTCGCCCTTGGCGCGTTGTTCCCGCCCACAGGCGTCCAGAAGGCTGCGAATGAAAGGTTCGTCGGCGAGCATCGCTCCAAGGTGCAAGGGACGCCAGTCTGTGCTGCGATCGGCGTGCTCGAGCGCCCACAGAGTATGCCCAGCTTGGCGCTCCACAGGTTGGAGCCAGACTCGTGTCAGAGCGGTGAGAGTCTTCTTCAGAGCGGCATCGCTCAGCGGCGCGTCTACGAGAGCGCGCCGCAGTTGGTCGCGCATTTCCGCAAGCGGAAGCTGCTTCCGGGCGACGCGCAGCGCCGCGTCAAGCCAGACGCTGCTTAGGTCCCGGTCTAGAACTGCGGTACTCATCAGGCGATCCTAGAGAGTGGAACGATGACCTCGTCGAGACTGAGCCCTCCGTGCGTGATGACCCCTCCCGAGCGCCGGAAGTGCGTTCTGCCCGGCGCGAAGAGGGGGGCTCCGGCCTGGGCCGGGAAGCCTGGTGGCGTCCAGCGCTTGCCGGAGAGGGCAGAGGAATCTCGCTGTAGTTCCGTGGCGTACACGCGTGATCTTAAGCCACGACCTATCACGCGTACGCCCTCATTTGGAATGGTTTCACCCAGTGCGACGCACGGCAGATTCCCGTGATCGGCTGTGATCCACACCTGGGCGCTGCTCCGGTTTGCCCAGTCAAGGGCCCGTTCCAGGAAGCCGCCGGTAAGCCAGGTCTTGACGCAGGCGTAAAACTGATGATCGCCGTTAACGCTTACGCCATGCATGAGGTCGTCAATCGCGTTGACGGCGACGCCGCTGACCACCGCACCTGCGGGTGGATCCTGCCAAGCCGCGGCATCCGAACCAGCAGTGCGCTGGTAGTAGACCTCGTCAGATGTAAGCCCATGCTGCGTCCAGAAGGCTCGCCATCGGGCCGGCTCGGTGTCAGTCCTGTCGACGGTGCCCGCGAAGTTGATCGGGAGTTCACCAGCGAAGATGGCCTGACGGCTAACGGTCGTCATAGTCGGCAGACACGCCAGCACTCGTCGGTCCTCGACGGGGCTCAATGCCAGGTTGCTGACGATCTGTTGCCACTGCGCGACGCCCAATCCATCCATCACCAGTAGCAGGAGCTTGGAACCGGCGTCGACGACGTGAGATGCAAGGAACGGCGCGATTCGGTGAACGCTCGCCAGGCGCAGCACGTTCCGGCTCAGGAGGACAGCATACTGGGCATCAAGCCAGCCCTGCCAGGCACTGTTGAGGTCCTCCCAACGCTTCCAGACGGCCCCGGCCAGCTCGGCGGTGGAGGGTGTCGGCGGCAAAGCGGCAAGTGTCCAACGGAGCTTGGCCCACTGATCCGCGATCAAGGCCCATGAGTCGAGATCATCGCCGGCGTCTGGCATTGCGTGGAGGAGACGCTCGACTTGTGGAAGCGCGTCAATCTCGCGAACCACCTCGCGAAGTACTTTGGGCATGCTCGGGGACAATTGGCCAGCTGGCGCTCTCACCTGACCGTCGGTAACGAGTTGGCTGATCTCTTCTGCTGCTGCCCGAAGGGCAGCGTCCTCCGGGTGGCTGGAGCCCATCCGGGCCCACTCGGCAAGTACGTCGCTCAATGCCTCCAGTGGATCCTCGGAACGGAGAATCCGCGCCGCGGTCCCGGGGGGACAGCTAGGAACGAGGAGCGCGCGCAGGGCCGGCCCCATGTGCGGCAGCAACCGCGCGACAGTAATGATGGCGGTTTCGGTAGTCGGCGGCCAGGAGAGTCCTGAGAGTTCACGCGCAACAGCGGCGAGTCTCTCCGGTAGCCCCCGATTCGCCGTGAGCTGTTCCACCGCGCGAGCTGGCAGGCCGTATACATCTTCGAGAGCACCGGAAGGCAGGCGTACGTCGAGGACACGCCGGGCATAGTGACGAGCGTCAAAGGGAAGATCTTCGATGCTCGTGAGACCAGGGATCCGCAGGTGTATAAGTAGCGGCGGGTCGGTCGCCTTGTACAGGTGCAGTCGCTGCTCGAGGATTCGCCGCAGGCTCCATCGGTCGACGATCACAGCGGTCTCGCCATGACTGGAGTGGATGCTGTCGAGCCCGTGGGGATCAATGTAGAGCAGGAACTCGCCGGTCATCATGCTGATGTCGCCTAGCATGGTGTGCCAGGTTGCGATGGTGATAGGGCTTGTCATTTGCACCGCACCACAAGGGCCAGCCGCAGACTCGGCAGCTTCGGCACACGCCCGTTGCCGAGGTCGCATAGGTGCTGGTAGCCGAAATCAGTCAGCGTCTTCGACAGGGTGGCGTGCGTTTCCACGGTCAGCGGCACCGTCGATAGAGTGACGCTTGGTGTGTCGGCCAACCTGTCAAGGAGCGCACGGCCGAGACGCGGGTCGGGCCTGCCGCCATCCGGCAGGAAGACCGCAAAGGCAGCTACAGCTGCGTTACTGTCACCGGTCGCCACGCGGGCAATCGCCAGCCACCCAGTGCCCGCTTCCAGCTCCACAGCAGGGACCGGTTCTCCGGGCACAACAATATCGTTGCGGCGTAGGGCGGCCTTCGCCTTACCGCCAGTCTGCGCGTCGAGACGTTCGAGCAGGGCTGGTATCGATGAAGGGGCTCGACGGGGCGGGGCGACGGTAACGTTGGTAAGCAAGGTCCGTTCCTCGAACGTGGCATCCAATTCGCTACGCGTGGATATGAGGAAAGCCTCTCCGGCGGCGGCGAGGGCGTCTGGGGCAACAATGGCGGTGATATAGAGGTCGTCTGCGAGCGCATCGACGGTGGTTAGTACTTCGCCACGCTTATCGACTCCGAGCTCCTGCAGGATCAACGCTAGCTTGGCTTCGAGCACTTCGAGGACTCGTTGGTCGACGCTGTCTGCGAGTGCGAAATTGAACGCTCGCACGGGAACTCGTTGGCCGATTCGGTCGACTCGTCCGATGCGCTGCTCTAGCAGCGTAGGTGTCCAAGGCAGGTCCCAATTCACGACTATGTGCGCGAACTGCAGGTTCACACCTTCTCCGCCAGCGTCGGTGGAGACCAGGACCTGAGCATCTTTCCGGAACGCTTCTTGCACCTCCGCACGCTCGGCAAGGCCCATTGTTCCGTCCACAGTCGTGGTACGAATGCCTTGGGCATTGAGGACCTTTACGATGGCACGTTGCGTGGCTCGGAACTGTGTGAAAATAAGAATCTTGACTTCAGGGTCATGTTCGTCGCGCTGAAGCGCACGTAGCAGCCGGAGGAAGTGAACGGTCTTTGGATCGGTCTCGGCACTGAGAGTATGCCGGGCAAGATTGACGAGCCGACTGAGGTCAGCGAGGTCGCCAGCCGAGACTCTTGGTCGAGTGAAGAGCAGTTGGCTCTCGTCGTCGTCAAGCTCATCCCACGTAAGCTGTTCCGACTCGTCGCGGGACGTATGCTCGAGCGCCTCCAGGCGCTTCTCTAGGGCGGCGACTATAGCGGCAGTGGAGCTAGCAACAAGTCGCTGAAACAGTAGCATTAGGAAACTGCGAGCGGTGTCTCCGACGGCGCGGGCATTTAGGTACCCCTCGCGCACATATTCGGTTACGGCATCGTATAGCTCACGATGGAGCGGGTGTCCATCCCACATGACAGTCTCGAGTCGGGTGGTCCGCGGATGGAAGAGTGGCCTTCCTACGTGGTCGACGGCGGTTCGCTTGTCGCTGCGGGCAACAACGTCAGCGACCGTGCTGGCATTGATGTCGCGCCCGTGACGGAAGCGCTCGTCAAGCAGGCCCAGGAATCGCCGAAAGGACTCAGACTTCCCTGAATGGGGCGTGGCGCTGAGCAGCAGCAAGTTCTCAGAGCTTGCGGATAGGGATAGGGCGACTTGATGGCGAGCGACCTCGACACTAGAGCCCGCGACGTGGTGAGCCTCATCGATAACGACTAGGTCCCAGTCCGCAGCAGCGACGCCGCGAACGCGCGCGGCATTGTATGCATCGAGTTGCTGCTGAGTCCATCCGGCTCGACGGCGCAGTGGCTTAATTGCATCGAGGCTGGTCACGACGAAGTCGAAGGCTCGCCAGACCGCAGCTTCGGCGTCGATGGGCACGCCTTCTGGCCCGATTCGAGTGAAGTCAACACCGAATTTTTCGCGCATCTCGGCTACCCACTGCAGTTGAACGCCTTTAGGTGCGACAACGAGGATGCGGCTGATGCGCCCCCGGGCGACCAGCTCGGTGGCGATCGCGCCGGCCGTAGTGGTTTTACCGAGTCCCACTTCGCAGCAGATAGCGAGCCGCACCCGAGCCAAGCGCAGTGCGCGTCGCAAAATCGAGACCTGATGCGGCAGCAGGTCCACTCGCGTTCCGGCAGCGATCGGATGCGACTGAGCTTCGGACAGAACACGCAGGGTTACTGCCCTCTGTAGGAGCTCCGTGGCTTTCCAGTGCCGGTGCCGCAGGTTTAGAACTTCTTCCGCCTCGACGGCGTAGACCCGGCCTTCCGCCGGAGCGTACACATCCAGGGTGTCCTGGCCAAACAGGTGCTGCTCGGCCAGGACCTGGACAACCTGCTGGCCGGTCTCCCACCAACGCCACGCGGTGTCTGTCATCGGCTCTGACGAGACCGGGCGTTACGGACGTACGCGAGAACGGCTGGGAGTTCCACAAGGTAGTCCTGGGGCAGTCGAGCAGCGACCTTGACGATGGTTTCGTACTCCTTGTTGCCCCACGCCTTCTTGAATCCGGCGAGAAGCGCTTCGCCACGGAAGCGGTTGAGGGGTCCGGTACTGCTGGCGTAGGAGTCGAAAGTGCGAAGCAGGTCCCGGTTGCGGAGCTGGTCGAGGTGCTCCACTTTGCGTGGATCCGGAACGCTCCAGGCATTTTTGTCGTCCTGGATGAAGTTTTGCTCTAGGAGTTCGCGGAGGTCGGGTAGCTTATCGGGACGTTCGCCGGAGGTAGCGATCTCTTTTAGGTAATCAGGCTGGATGTCGGATATCTTCTGTGGCTTGCGCTTGAGCTGCTGGCGAAGCCAGGCCACGGCGGACTTCTCATCCGTGATGAAAAGCTCGGCCTGGGCGAGCTCCTTGAACGTCATCTTCTTGCGTTCGTACGTCTCGACCTGGTCAGGTCGGAAGTACATCCCATCGCGCTCGTTGTAGTGCGACTCCAGACCTGCATAGAACTCACTGGCGGTCATTGGAACAGGCAGTCCAGCGCTGACGTAATAGGAGACCGCCCGATGGTAAATGCGGTCGGGATTACGCTCGCGTACAGCTCTAACTCGGGCCCCACCGTCTTCCACGATCGGTAGGTGCTTGAGATGTTCGCCGACGAACGTCCATAGGGAGCTGCCCGCGCTGCCGGTGATAGCCTCAACGGTCGCCGCAGCAGGCTTGTAACAGCTGATCATAAGGTCCTGCTTGACAGCGTTGACGGCGGTCGCCTGCCGGTAGCTGTTTTGCGTTTTGTCCAGCACGCGGGTGTCGGCGACGACAAAGCCTGCAGCGCTGAGCGCCTCCTGCAGGGCTGCCCAAACTTCATTCGAGTTGTTGGAGAATTCAACGGTCATCCACCGACCGGACTTAAGGACGCGCGCAAACTCGCGGAAGCATGAAGTCATCAGGTCTGCGTACTCCTGATTTCCCTTCCTGCGCGCCTTGTCTACGATCGCCTCACGCTCAACCTGGGTCAGCGCACCATGCCAGCCTTCGATGACCTGCGCGAGGTCTGAGTAGGGGATATTTTCGCCGAAGGGCGGATCGACGAAAATATAGTCAATTGAGTCATCGTCGAGTGGAAGCTCAGCGGCATCACCTGTACTGATGCGAATATCTGCGCTGCTAGGAACAGTGCGCCACAGCTTCACTAGGGTCTGCAGCTTGCCAGTTGCGGGTCGCGTGCCGACCAGGCTGTACGTTGGCGAACACTCGGCGATTGTGGAGCCCACGTAGTAGACGCCGCTCAGGAACCGGTTCACCTGCGAGAAGTGCTTCGGCACGTATCGATTCATCCACGACATCCCCCAGAAGCCCTGCTCAATCCAGAACTTCAAGGCTCGACGCACATCTGGATCAACTTCCTCCTGGGCCCAGGACCAAAGCTGAGTCAAGGCAGCCAAGCTGCGATCCGAGTATAGATGGTGAACCGCTGTGAACCCCTTGGGCCCAAGGCGACTACCATGCACCATTTCACCGAGCGGTAGTTCGGAGGTGGGTGCCTCAGTGACAGTCAGGCGAGAAACACGCTCCAGGACGGCGAGATCCGCTTCGTCGAGTGGCTTGCTGCCGGTCACGGTATTGCCGCGTGACTTCCACCGGTAGTGGACACGTATTGGACGTAGTTCAATACGCGTGATCGTCTCACCGGTCAGGAGCCGCACTGTAGTGAAGCGCCTTTCGAGCTGGGACGCCCCCTTCTTCCCGACCATCGCACCGCAGGAAGAGCAGGGAAATCTATCCTTGACGTTATGCGTCTCTGGATCGTAAGCACAATCGTAGAAAACGATCGCAGATGCGCAGTGCGGGCAAGTGAAGACCTCTGACCAGACCGTGTAGTCGATGTCGGCATCGACGCCCTCGGGCGTCTTCGTCTTGTACATCCAGCCGAGCTCGTCCTCGAGCCGCTTCAGCAGTTGACTGCTCGCCTTGTCAAAGGCGTCGGAGTCGACGGGAACTGTGACGCCGCTGGCAAGAAAAGTGGCGTTCGGCGCAAGGTCGTTCAGGACAGCGCGTCGCGCCCCCCACTGCGGTACCTTGCCTCGCTTCTTGAACTCTTCCTCGATAGCCCTGTCCTGTGTGGCGCACATCTGCGCCGCAACACCGGTCATCCCCGAGCCGGCGAAGCCGTCCAGCACGACATCGCCAGGCTTCGTGTAGTGCAGGAGCAGGCGAACGATGACCTCCGGCGGCACCTTCGTCGGATACGAATGCGCCTTGTACTGCAGGGTCTTCTTCGAACCAACGACGTCATCAAGATATGGACCGGGATCCGGCCGCTCACCGTCATCGCGCGGGGCAGCCGCCACCCACTCACGCATGAACGGGTTTAGTGTCGCGGTGTGCCACGGAGGGCTCGACATCGCAACGACCGCTGCGACGCTCTGCCCCGGTCCGAGCGGCAGATGGCCCGCTTCCAGCTCCTTACGCAACAGCTTTGCCGAGGACGCGGCCAGCTCTGAGCGGCCAGTATCCGCGCCTTCAAATAGCCGGTCGGTCATTGCTGCTCCTGATCGACGACGAGCCGGACGCTGGACGCGTCTCCGCCAGTACGGGCGCTTATGCTGTTAAGCCATGCCTCGAACGCCTTCGCAGCCTCCTGCACCGTCGTGGCTCGACCGGTCGGAAAGACCGCGTCCACCAGGTGGAACGGGGTGACGTGGATGATCTCAAACTTGTTGAGCAGCTGCTTGATGGTCTCGACTAGCTCCGTAGTGACACCGCCAATCGTGAGGCGGTCCTCAAGGAGTTCCTGAACTCGGGCACGCTCATCGGCTGCGAGGACATCCAGTTGCCCTGCAATTTCTGGTGCGGAGACGGAATCACGCAACGTCGCGATCCAACCAGTCCAGAGTTCACCGACCCGGTCCTCTGCCGCCCTGAGGCGCTGCTGGGCCGTTGCTCCCGACGACGGCGCTGGCCGATACCCACAGTGCCGACAGGTGTAGGTGCTGTCGTAGTCACTGGGGCTGAACTGCTTGCAGGCAACCAAACCGATGAGACGTCCATCGAGGTCGCCGAACTGGCCGTTCGGAAGGAGCTCGATAGTCGACAACTTCGTCAGATCGTCCCAGGCAGGACCAGTTACCAACTGCTGCTTTTCGGTATCGCCCGACGCCGGAAGTCGCTCGGCGGTGTGCCGCTCAACGGCGAACGCCCGGTACTGGCCGCGCAGCTCTTCGGCAGACTGCCGCGCCGCGGTTGCGGCACTCTTGTCAAGCGCCGGTGCTCGCAGGACGCTCCGAACTTCGGCGCGCACCTGCTCGGCCGTTTCGCGGTAGGGGTCCTTGCTGCCTAGGACGTTGGCAGCGTCCTCGAGGTAGCGAACAATTGGCGTGAGTTGCTCGCTAACTCGCTTCAGATCGCCAACACGCCGCAGCTCCTTCTTGCCATCGGCCGCTTCATCAAGCATTTTCTGATCGAGCCTGAGTCGCTTGAGCTTACCGACGCTGTTCCGTGCCCGTACATCGGCGAGAACATCGATATACGCCGTGATACGGGCCAACCGACCTGCAGGGTCGTCAAACAGCTCCTCGCCCCAGAGGCGTATACCAGACTGGACGTACACCTTCAGCTCGCTCGCTGCATCATACTCAGCGTCAGCCTTGGTAACGAATTGAGTCGTTGTCTCGTTTGTCAGCTCGCCCTGGCCAAGGGCCGGCGGAAGTCCTAGCAGGGTCGCTACGCGAGTAAGTCCAGCAGCATCGGCGCCCGCGGGGGTGGTTATGAACGAGAGTCGCTCAAGGTCGACCTGCGACATCCGGCTGAGATCGTCGAGGTTAGAAGCAGTGATCTTCTGACCACCGGCGAAGCCGAGCTCAGCCCGGCCAAGGTAGGTAAGCGTCGCGGCGATCACGACAAGCCAGAGCGGTTCGAGGTGCCACGACCCCCATGTCCTGACGCCAGGATCACGCTCGCTGAGTAGGTCGGTCTCGTTTACGGCTGAGTTATCAGCGGCTGCCAGCGTCTCGAGCAACGCCGATGCATAAGGGCCGGTGTCGCTGATCTGTTCGTCGATGTCGCGGAGCGCCAAGGCAGACAGGGTTGAGCGCCCGAGGGCAGTGTCCTTACCAGCGAGCTGGGCGAGCGCCGCTTGAGCGGCACTGAACAGATTCATGACTGTCAGCTGCTCTGAGAAGACCGGGTAGTTTGGATACCGGGTCGCGAAGTGCCCCGCCAATGCGGTAGAGGCGATCGTATTGAGTTGCTCTTTGAGACTCTTGCGCGCGCCCTGCGCGCCGGCGAGCCACTGCGCGATCGTCTTCTGCTCACCCTGGTAGGTGACCCTTAGCTTGTGAACAAGGTTGATGCGCAGCCAGCTCTTGATTTCATCGAAGTGCTTCTTCGCGCGCGCTTCGAAGTGAGGACGGTGTTGGCTGGTCGTCTCCTGCGCCTTCGCAAGGGATGCGGCGTAGCGGCGCAGAGACGTGGTGAATTGCTCGTCCGGGCTTTCGAGTCGTAGAAACACCTCATCGGGCTTCATCGGATCCTCGAACTTCGGCGGCGCGTAGGGTTGCAGAAAATAGAGATAGAAGTCGCGGGGCGGCTGAGCCGTTGAGCGTTCGTTCGGTGCGCCCATGAACAGGTAGCCAAGCCGGTTGACCTTTTTAGCTGGCCACGGCAGCTCGTAAGACCAGATCCGATAACCTGCAACGTAAGGACTCGCGGATACTTCGAGGAGTTGCTCCAGGGCTCGGTAATAAGCGCTGTCGAGTTGCTCCTCGTCTAGCGTCTGCGCACGCTCATTAACTTGCTGCTCGTAGTCAACGTCCTTCTTCAGATCGAGATAAATCTGGCCGTTAGCGTCGTTGGTGGAAAGGAACTGCCCAGAGACAGCTCTGCTGATTTCCTGCACGAGCGTCTCAATCGACCCGGCGATGAACGCGGCATCGAGCTCGGGAGTGCCAGGGGGCAACAAGCAGAGGTCGTCGCGTAGATCGTCGACCGTCAAACCGATGGGTGCATCGAGGTCGTCTGTGGTTAGTCGATGGACAGCCAGCGCATCGACGATGCGCAGTGCGGGCTGCACGTCAGTGGATACCTCAATGTTGCGCTCGACATGGTCACGCAGGACGCGGGTGCGCTGCAGGACGTCGCGTACCTCGGCGATGACGCGGTTAGCCGGGTCGGCATCGAGCTCGGCGCGGTACGCGTCGTAGCAGATGATCCCAGGTTCGTCCTCTGGCACTTCGTCGTCGAGGCGTTGGCGGATCTGTTCGGTGAGGCTCGACAGAATGCGACGCTTCTCGACGATGGTGAGCGCCTCGAATGTTCTGAGGTAGGCGGGATGAACAGGGAACATCTCGACGAAGGCATCCAAATCCCGGCCGAGGGATTCGAAGGCCGGCGCGAAACAGGCGAGATGCTCGCGGATGCGATTCTTCTGCTCAGCGTTCTTTCGCAGAATGCGGCGCTGGACTACGTACGCGACGTCGTCACGGGCGATACGGAAGGACTGAAAGCGTTCGCGAACTCGACGTACCTCGTCTTGAGCGGCAGCGAATCGTGGGTTGTCGAAAATCGTCTCTTGGACGCCCGCGATGACCCGGAAGCGCTCGTCACGGCAGAACTCGCCCATCTCCCTCAGAAAGCCGAGGTCAAGGATGATTTGGCTGTCTTTGCGGGTGCGCAGGAAGTCGAGGAGCTCGTCAATAACGAGAAGCAACCCGTGATCAGGATATGCCACTTCAAAAGCGGCCATCATCTCCTGCAGCGGCCGCTTGTTGTTCGTAACCTTATCGAGTGGTGGGAACTCGTAGGTAACGCCCAGCTTAGCGAGACCTCTTGTGAGCTCCGTGGCCAGGATGTCGCGCAATCCCATCTCAACGGCGCCGATCTCGACCCGGACGACCTTGAACTTCCCTGCGATAGCAGCTGCACTTGCGGCCGTCTTAGCGTCCGTCAGCCTCTCAGCGAGTTCGGCGTTCTCAGCAACAGCAGACACGACACTCATGAGGTGCGTCTTGCCCGTGCCGTAGGTGGCGATGAGCAGCAGCCCTTTGTGGTCAAACTCAGGGTTATCGAAGCGCAGGTTCGGCAGCACCACGTCGGTGAGTTGCTCACGCATCTTCTCCGAGACGATGTAAGTGCGAACATCTTCAAGTGCCTGCTCGGCGCTGTCGGCGGCGCGCAGCTGCTTCACGCTCTCGACCGGCTCGAAGCTGATTAGGTCGCGGTAGCGCATTAACGGAACCTTTCGGCGGTGAAGGGCACTTCGTCGGAAAAGTGAGTCAAACGCGGGGTCAGTAACAGGCAGCCCTTAAGGTCTCTTGCAATGCCGCGACCAGGGCTAACGCCGGGCGGATAGGTGAGTCGATCGCTACCGGTCGGCACGGGCCAGACTGCTAGGACAGGCGGATGGTCTTTGGCCACGCCGGCGAGAAGGCGGACCGGATCCAGAGCGAGGACTGGGTCAAACAGCACCTGAAGACCTATAAGTACCGCGTGCCCCCGAAGCTTCTGGCGGACCGTAGACTCACTTGGTTTCCTGGCGGACTCCGCGAGGCACCGACCGACATGCAGCGGCACCGTCCCACGTAGGTCGGCGAGATCGGATGCGACGTCCTCGGCTTCGGATTTTGGACCGCTAAGGAGTGCAAACCGCCCACGGTTGCGCTCGAGCTCCGCCCATAGAGCCACCCCGTCATCGGGCCATACGCCCATGGCGCTACCCCCCACCCCCTGGGTTGCACCCCTCCGAACAGCCCAGTGACACCTCGTCAGATCAAAGATCGTAGCAGGAACCATGCGATCTACACATAACGTGTAGGCCACACTAGCTCCTCGTCTCGGCCGTGGGAACAGCCCGGTATCTTCGGGCTCAACACGGCTTTTGACGGTGCTTCGCACGACGTCGAGGGCACACCGTGTCCGTGCTGGTTGAGCACTCTCCCTGGCTCTGAGTTGGGATGCGTATGACAGCCGAGCAGTTGGTGGCCACGCTGACTGGTCGAGGGCCCAGCCGTCGCCCTTGGGTTGCTGCGGAACAGGCCCGAGGTTGATGGCCGGCAGGGATCGGTGCGGAGTTGACGGACTTACTACTGGCCGTCAAGGCCGTGCTGTCATCTGGCACAGGAGCGGGTCCGAAGATGGTTACCTGCCGGCAGCTGGCGAGTCCGGAGGGCTGATCGGGTCCGTAGATGTAGCAACGTGCCGACCGCAAAAGAGCCGCCGCTCCGATCTTGCCTCCTTGGTCGGCGAGTGGATCGGCACACCGTTTCATGGCGGTCAGAAGACCGGCGCCACGACGCGGCAGCGCATGCGGACTATCCGTGGACGATTAAGCCGTCTACGAACCCCTAGGGGTCGTTGACCTGCATCGATGCGCACAGCTCAAAGGCCCTCCGGAGCCGTTGCACTAGAGCAGCAACCACCGCAACGGCACGCGAGCTTCAGTTGCTTGGCGTCAGCCCCCCGAGCGGTCGATATGACGGACCGCTGAGCATGACAGGGTCGGAGCGGGGGTCGCTCATGTGCATCCGGCGTCGTCTTTCGGCCGCAGGCCCGGCTCGCGGACCATCGCGGTGATCTCGGCGGCGGCACGCTCAGCACGGCCTGGGCGGCGCAGCCGTCGCTCCAGCGGCGGGAAGCCGACACTGCCGACAGGTGCGTCGTCAACATCAGTGCGGCAACGGATGATCAGCTCACCTTCGGGGGTGTAGACAGCACCGATGACATCCGCCCACGGGAGGTGGGCAGTACGCCACAGGGCGCGAACGTGCAGTCCATTGGAGTCGGCGGTGATCCGCCAGACCATCATCCGGAGGCTGACGCTCGCCCAGTACAAACCACCTAGCGACCAGAAGGGCAGCTTCCACCATGTAGGGGAACCCGTGAAGAGCAGCGCCGGCAGCATGATGGTCAGGACGATCAACGCCGCTCCGACGAAGCGCGCCACCGGGCCTGCCTGCCACCGGACCGGTCCGGTGGCAGCGGTCATCGCGGCGAGGGCGTCTTGGACGCGGGCCTCAGCGGCCCGGTGGTGTGCGGCCGTGCGTGCTGTGTCGGGACGGTATACCCCGGGCTTGCCCGTGCCGTCGGGAGAACCGTGCCGTATCGGGGACGCGGTCCCCTCGACGAGCCACTGCCCGGACTCCGTTACGCTCGCCAGAATCAACTCACCGCCCTCGCGGGGTGCACCGTAGAGCAGGGCTTGGCGCAGTGCCGTGCGGGTACGGGTGTGGGGCTCGTAGCTCAGCACCGGGCGCAGGGTGGCGGTGTCGTCGGCGGCGAATATCTCCGTACGCCCCTGATGGTGACGGGTCAGGACGCGGAGTACCGGGACCGGGGCGCGGTGCAGCGCCACCGCCCGGCGGCGGGAGAGCAGGCCCGAGCCGAGCACGGTGATACCGAGCCCGGCGAGGGCGAGTGCCAGCGCCTGGCGGCCGGTGCGGTCGCCGTGGGGCTCAGTGGCGAGCCGCATCCAATCGCCGTGCATCAGCACCGGCACGCTACTGCCAACCCGATAGCTGCCCTGCGCGTCGAACCTGTGTCGTGTGCTATCGGAGAGGCGGACGGTGACGGTGTAGTCGTCAGTGTTGTAAGCCACAACTCGGGCGTTCTCCGACGTGGCCGTACGGGCCAGGCGGTCGTCTGTCCGGTCGTCCGCGACGACGGTCGTGGTCAGGGCACCGGCCACCGCGCACAGGATCGCCCCCGCAATGCCGCGGACCAGGCCCCGGCGCCAAGGGCGGACGTCGTCCGTCGCCGGGGCAGGCACCATGATGCCGCCGGCCGCATCGAGCACGAGAGAGCGTTGGCGGCCGCGCGCCCGCAGCCGCGCCAAGACGGCCGCCCAGCCCCAGCACAGCGCCGCCACAACGACGGCGTCCGCGATCTTCTCGGCCGGCTCACCCAGCCAAGTATTGGGATTGCTCATCCAGATCAGCAGCAACGGAGCGGACACGAACGCGAGTTCCGGTAGCACAAACAGCCACACCAGGTGCGGTAGGAAGAGCATCGTTCCGGCCGCATCGAGCCACTCCGCCCCACAGGGCGCTGCCACCGTGCACATCGGGTCGGGCGAGTACATCACCGCCATGACCACGGCCACCAACTGCACCACAGCCGGCCCCACCGGCCGCGCCCACGCGGGCACCCGGGCGACCGCCCACCGCCTGGCATCGGCGGACACCCAGGGGCGAGCGGGGACATCCGCGTACGGCACTGAACTCGTCGTCACTCGCGTATTATTGGTCACGGTTGTGTGCTACCTGCGCCTGGGGCCACCCCGAGCGGTACGCCCGGTGGCGAGCGCCGATCGTTGCTGCCGTTGGTCTCAGTTCACCAGCGAGGACGAGGGCGGCGATTGAGTCGAGGGCGTCGACGACTCCCTGGCGGCCCTCATTGGCGTACGCGACGAACTCGCCTCCGGCGATCTGCGCCCCCCTACCTCGCCTGGCTCTCCGCGCTCACCGCCTGGGAACTCGAAGACGACGAAGAAGATCTGCAGGCTTCCGTCCCGAGACCGCTACTGCCAGGCGCGGACCAGATCTTCAGGTCCCCAGTGGGCCGCAAGCGGCAGACTGCCCACCACACCGCTGCGGGACACCGCAACCAGCGGCGTGTCCGGCCCGGCACCGGGCACCGCGAGTACGTCCCGAGCCAGGGCGTCGTATTCACGCCGGCCGAACGGCTGGGACTCCAGCCACTTGACGGAGCCGACGAAGTGCACCGCGCCCGCCACGGGTTCACGGTCTGTGCCCACCAGGTCGATCTCGGGGCTGTTCTGCCGGTTCCACCAGCCGCCGACCGCCTCCGTCTCCGGCCACCGCCCGTCGGGCAACAGCCGCAGCAGCGACTCGCGGATGAGCGGCTCGACCGCGCGCCCCCGCCAAGTGGTCCAGGACCGCTCGATGCGCTCCAGGGCAAGATCGCCCCGGCCGCGCTCGATGAGCGGGATACCCCGCTGCAGGAACGCCAGCCAGAAACGGAGATACGGATCGGCAATGCGGTAGCGCTTGTTCTTGGTGTCGGCCTTTGCGGACAGCGGCAGGTCGGCCGCCAGAACCCGCTTGGCCTGCAGAGTGTTCAGCAGCGGGGACAGCGTGCCCGATGGCAGAGCACCTGTTCCCCCGGCCTGTGCAGCGATGGTGGAGAAGGTCCGCTCGCCGCTGCCCACCGCCTCCAGCACCGCCCGTGAGTGTGACGCCTCGGGGAACTCCCCCAGCAGCGACAGCTCGCCCGCCACCAGCAGCGGAGACAGCGGATTCGCCACGGCCTCGCGCAGGAAGTCCACCCGGCCCGTCCCGGGCCGCCACGACTGTACGATTTCCGGAAAGCCTCCGGTGATCAGCAGCGCGTCCACCGCGTCCACCGCATCCAGCCCGGTCATGGCCTGCACGTCGCCCAGGTGCAGCGGCCGTACGGTCATCTTCGCCGCCCGCCCGAAGAACGGGCGGCCGTACGACTGCAGCGCCTCCATCACCGACATGTCGCTGCCGACCAGGATGAGCAGGACCGGCTTGGCGGACAGGTGACGGTCCCAGACGGTCTGCAGAGCCCCCTCGAACTCCGCGTCCTGCTCAACCAGCCACGGCACCTCGTCGATCACCGCGATGCTCGGAGCGTCGTCCGGAACCGCGACGGCCAGTGAGCGCAGCGCCTGATTCCAATCCGCGGCCTGCAGCCCGGCCACCAGCTCCGCCCCCGGTAGGGCGGACTGGGCGAGCGTCCCGGTGAAGTCCGCCCGCTCGGCCACGGCGTTGCGGCCCCGGGTCGCCTGGAATACCACGTACGGAACCCGGGACCGGTCACAGAACTCCTGAACCAGGCGAGACTTCCCCACCCGGCGCCGCCCGGTCATGATCACGGCCCGCCCACGGGTGGCACCCGTGCCCTCGATCACGAGGCCCAGCTGTCGAGCCAGCAGATCCAGGTCAGCAACCCTTCCCTTGAATTCCACAGGCAGCCTCCCTCCCGGTCAAACACAGTTTCGATATTACGTAGATTGAATCTTACTTAGATGCTAGCTCGCTTCCTATGCCAGCGTGAACCTTGTCGGAAACATGGACGGGCGCGCCGCACCATCAGCCCTTTCGGGTCTTAGGCAGCTGCGCCGACATCGGTCCAACCAGAGAATCCCGCAGGTCACAGCCGGTCCGACATGACCAGCCCTTGCTTGCGGTTCCTGCCGGGACCCGCACCCGCGGTCAATCACCGCCGACCTACCGATTCAGCCGGACAACCGTCTCGATCACCAGCTGCCCGCCACCGCCCAGCGGTCCCACGTCTGCCCATGTCCCGCGTCCCCCGCCGGGGGACCCTGTATGAGGTGCCCAAAGACCCCGTCACCAGCGGAAACGCTGAGTGCGGGGTCTTCGCGTAGGTGCAGCCGTATGCAGCGCCGAGCGGCGCTATGACGGGGTCTGCGGACTTATTTGTGGACAGGATCTTGGAGCGTTTGCCCAGGTGAACCCATCTAGCTGACGAAGAGGGCTGCGCATGCGCATCGCCACGTCGGGCCGATTTGCTCTCCGCTAGGAGCTGCCTTGGACGCGGTCACAGCCCGGCGTGCCAGTCCCGCTAGAGGTCACCTGTGTCGAATACGCTGCGAAGACGTCCGACCTGACGGCCTCGACAACGCGGATGCCAGGGAATGCCGCCCGGTGGCCGCTCTTCACGTAGGCCCTGACGGCGCAGCTGACGGATGCGGAAGGGGTGTGGCATGAGATCCCCGGGCGTGCACCTACGGGAGATCACCGACGACGACCGGGATGCCGTACGTGCCCTCCGCGTCCGACGTGACCAGAAGCAGTTCGTCGCCTCCGTGTCCCGGTCACTCAAGGAGGCGGCGAAGAAACCGGAGGCCAATCCCTGGTACCGCGCCGTGTACCGCGGCGATGAGCCAGTCGGCTTCGTGATGCTGTCGTGGAAACCGCCGGCCGGTCCGTACAAAGGACGGCACTTCCTCTGGCGCCTCCTCGTCGACAAGCGGTACCAGGGGCGAGGGATCGGCCGAGAAGCGCTCACGCAGGTCGCCACCCTGGTTCGCGCGGACGGCGCCACCGAGCTGCTGACCAGCTACGAGCCCGGCGACGGCGAACCATGGCCCTTCTATCAGAAGTTCGGGTTCGAGCCCACCGGGGAGATCGACGACGGCGAGATCGTTCTGCGACTCACCCTCCCCGCCCGGTGAGCTGTTTTACGGAAGCGCGGACGGTTCGACCTCAGCAGCTATTGCCCTTTCGATCTTGAGCGGGATGTGATCGAAAGGACAACAGCTGCTGACCGCAACGCGGCGGCGACGTCCGGCGTCCGGTCCGCGGACTGCGCCGGCACCCCCACCGCCGCCGGCGTGCGGGGGTCGGCGGGGAGCCGGTCGCGGCCCCTTGGGTCACAGGCCCAGGGCGATGGCCACGCGGGTCAGTTCGGCGGTGTTGGTGATGTTGAGCTTGGCCCGGATACGGCGCAGGTAGGCGTCCACAGTGTGGGCGGAGAGGCCCATCTGGCGGGCGGTCTGGAGGTAGGTGCGGCCGGCGGCGATGTGCCGGAGCGTCTCGCGCTCGCGCGGAGCCAGCGCGGGGGCGGGGGCTTCGAGGTGCGGAATGGCGAGGGTGGCGCTCATGGTGCTGTCCTCCGGCGAGGGATCTTACCGTTTAGGGCGATTTGCCCTTGTTTCTTCAGGTTGCTCGCCGGACGTCATGGCCGTGTCCGCCGGCTGTCACAGGCGCGTCACAGGGAAAGGCGGAATGGTTTGATCAGGTGGTCACACGACGAAAGGGCTGGTGGGCACCTGGAAGTCGATGCCCGCCATCTGCATGTCCGCCCCAAGTGACCGTTACCCCGCATCTGGCCATTCCTTCTGCGGCTGCGACCCCGGAGGATGACTGGAGGTAGGATAAAGAGTATGAGCGAGCCTACCGGCAAGTACTCGATCACCATGCCGCGCGACATCGCGGAGGCCGCCAAGGCCCGTAGCGGCCCCTCCGGCCTGTCCGCCTACGTGGCCGCAGCCGTCGCCAGGCAGATCGAACGCGACAACCTCAACGAACTCATCCAGGTCGCCGAGGCCGAGCACGGCCCCGTCACCGACGAGGAGATCCAGGCGCTGCGCGACCAGCTCCACCAGGCCCGCCTCGAGCAGACCCGCGGCAGGGCGGACGCGGAGTGACCCGCTCCCCCGCCGTGCCCGGCGGCACCTTGGTCCTCGACAGCGAGGGGCTGTCCAAGACCGTGCTGCGCGACCGTACGGTCACCGGCTGGCTCGCCCTGGCCCGCGCCGACGACCTGAGGGTGATCACGTCTGCGGCCACCCTGGTCGAGGTGGTCCATCCCCGGATCAATCGCCCCGCCCTGGAGTGGACCCTCTCCCGCCTCATCGTGGAGCCGGTCACCGAGCCGATCGCCCGGCACGCCGCCGCCCTCCTTGCCGGCACCGGCCTGCACGGCCACAAGTACGCCATCGACGCCATGCTCAGCGCCACCGCCCTCGCCGCCCCCGGCCCCGTCACGATCCTCACCTCGGACCCCGAGGACCTGACCGCCCTGTGCGGCGGCCAGGCCACCGTGATCAAGATCTGACCCAGGCCCTCGTCGGCGAGAGCCCCCCTTCAGCCCTGCCTCTACTCGCCATCAGGCTCGGGGGCCTCACCGGGGGCACCCTGCGTGAGGTGTCCAAAGACCCCGTCACCCGCGGAGACGCTGAGGCCGGGGTCTTCGTCGCGTAGGTGCAGGCGTGTGCGGCAGTGAGCGGCACTATGACGCCGGCTGTGGACTGTCCGTGGACAGGATCGTGGAGCATCTGCCCTGGTCAGCCCTCAGAGATGGCGAGGTCCGATGCTGCGCGACATCCGGGCCCCGGGATGCCGACCGGAACGACAACCCGAGGCCCTACGTCTGGCCGAAGACCGCCGACCAGATCCTTGATCCCTCGCCGGAGACTGCCTAGGGATCAAGGACTTCGGGGCACTAGCGTTCCAGCACGCGGGACAGGAAGCGCCGGGTCGACTCGTGGCCGGGGTCGGTGAACACCTGCTCCGCGGTGCCCTGTTCGCGGATCACGCCGTCCTGGAGGAAGCAGACCTGGTCAGCGGCCTGCCGGGCGAAGCCCATCTCGTGCGTGGCCATCAGAATGGTCAGGCCGCGCTCCTTCAGGTCCGTGACCACGTCCAGCACCTCGCCCACCAGTTCGGGGTCGAGCGCCGAGGTGATCTCGTCGAAGAGCAGCACCTGCGGGTCGGTGGCCAGGGCCCGGGCGATCGCGGCCCGTTGCTGCTGGCCGCCGGAGAGCCGCTCCGGGTAGTCGTGCGCCTTGTCCGCGAGGCCCAACCTGGCGAGCAGGTCGCGGGCCGACTCCTCGGCCTGCCTGCGCGGCACCTTGTGCACCTGGCGCGGGGCGAGCGTGATGTTGTCCAGCACGCTCAGGTGCGGGAACAGGTTGTACGCCTGGAAGACGATGCCGATCCGTCGGCGGGCCAGGTTCGCGTCCAGGCGGGGATCGGTCAGCTCGGTCCCGCCGAGATGGATGGTGCCGTCGTCGACGACGTCCAACAGGTCGATGCAGCGCAGCAGGGTGGATTTGCCTGAGCCCGATCCGCCGATCAGGCAGACCACCTGGTGCTCGGCGACTTCCAGGTCGATCGAGCGCAGGACCAGGCGTGAACCGTACGCCTTACGCAGGGCGCTGATCCGCAGCAGTGGCTCGTTCACCGTCCAGCCTCCGCCCAGGTGCGCTGCGCAGCGCGGCGCTGCAGTCGGTCGGCGTACCTCGTCAAGGGGATGGTCACCGCGATGAACAGGGCTGCCGCCCCCAGGTAGGGGGTGTAGTTGAAGTCGTAGTTGGCCTTGATCTGCGCGACCCTCAGCGCTTCCAGCGGCCCGAGGACGGCCACCAGGGCGGTGTCCTTCTGCAGTGCGATGAAGTCGTTGAGCAGGGGCGGCAGGACGTTGCGCACCGCCTGCGGGAGGATCACCCGCCGGAGGGTCTGCGACTCGCTGAGCCCGAGCGCCCGCGCGGCGTTGCGCTGCGCGGGGTGAACCGAGTTCAGGCCGGCCCGTAGCACCTCACCGACGTAG
This sequence comes from Streptomyces sp. NPDC002520, assembly GCF_053595235.1. Lineage (NCBI taxonomy): Bacteria > Bacillati > Actinomycetota > Actinomycetes > Kitasatosporales > Streptomycetaceae > Streptomyces > Streptomyces sp. NPDC002520. The sequence goes on from NZ_JBSFXG010000017.1 coordinate 124,072, forward strand.
GCGGTGTAGGAGAGCACCAGCGCGATCACCCCGAGCAGCCAGGGCTGGGAGGGGGTGCCCTGCAGCTGGAGCGCCGGCAGGCCGAAGCCGACCAGGAAGACCAGCAACAGGGTCGGCACTCCGCGCAAGACGTCCACGTACAGGGTCGCGGCCAGGCGCAACGGCTGCAGGCCGGGCGCCCGGGTGACCCGCACCAGGGCGATCAGCAGGCCCAGGACGAGGATCAGCACCTCGGCGATCAGGAACATCTGGACGTTGAGCCAGAAGCCGTCCAGGATCGCGGGGAACGTCTTGCGGAACTCCGCGCCGTCCAGGAACCGGCTGTGCAGCCGGTCCCAGCCGGGCGAGGCGACCACGGCCGCCGCCACCGCCACCAGGCTGACCAGGGTGCACAGGGTCGCGATCCATCTGTTGCGCCGCTGGCGGGCGCGGCGGAACCGCTCCCGCTCGCGCTGCCGCTCGCTCGGCCGGTACTGCTCGTCCTGCGGGTTGGCCTGCTGATCCAGCTCGGCCGTGGTCTCGTGCTCCACTGTGCGACCCGCTACGGCTTGAGCTCGGGTGCGTTGGCCGAGGCCGACAGCCACTGGGAGGTGATCTTGTCCAGCGTGCCGTCGGCCTTGAGCTCGGCGAGCGCCTGGTTGACGCAGGGGGTCAGCCCGCTGCCCTTGCCCAGCAGCAGGCCGAACTGCTCCGGCGTGCCGCCGTGGTAGCCGAACTGGCCCAGGATCTTGCCACCGTGCACCTGTGTGCCGGCCAGGTAGAACACCGTCGGCAGGTCGGTGACGAGCGCGTCGATCTGGCCGTTCTGCAGGGCGTTGATCTCGTCGTTGGTGGTGTTGAAGACGCTCGGCTGCCGGTCGGGCTTTATCTCGTCGACCACCGCCTGGTAGCTGGTGGTGGCAACCTGCACGCCGATCTTGGCGTCCTTGAGCGCGGCCAGTGAAGTGGCGCCCGCGTACTTGGACTTGTTCAGTACCAGAACAGCCTGATTGGCCGTGTAGTAGCTGGTGGAGAAGTCCACCGCCTTCGCCCGCGCCGGGGTGCTGGAGATCTGGTTGATGTCGAAGTCGAAGTTCTTCGGTCCCGGGGCGTAAGAGCTGTCGAACGGCTCGACCACCCACTTCACCTGGCTCCGGCTGAAGCCGAGCTTGCCGGCCACCGCGTAGGCCACGGCACTTTCGAAGCCCTTGCCGTTGGACGGGTCGTTGTTGTCGAACCAGGGCGTGTAGGCCGGGGAGTCGGTGGCGACGGTCAGCTGCCCCTGCCGGTGGAGGCTCGGGCTGGTCGCGCAGGTGCCGGAGGCCGTCGCGGTGGCCGTGGCCGTGCTCTGGGGCTGGGGCGCGCAGGCGGCGACCGCCAGCACTACGACGGCGCCCAGCGAGGCGGCGAGGGACGTGCGGGAAAGGGACATGAGGGTTCCTTTGGAAATGCTGTCCGGAAACGGACGGCGCGAAAGAAAAGCCGGGGCAGTGCGCTCAGCGACACAGATCGGTGGCGCAACGCACGTGATCAACGTGCCGACGGCGCACCAGGCGGAGGATTCCGGACATGCGCTTCAGCATTCCGGGCGGTGCGCTGCAGTGTCAATCGAGGCGGCCGTCGTTCGAGACGCCGCGACAACGCGTCAGCTGGTGGGATGGAGGACCCGGTCGCCTTCGCGCAGACCGAACAGTTCGGCTGCGGAACCGCCCCGCACCACCAGTTCGGCGAATCCCAGGCCCGAACTTCCGGTGGTGATGCCCGGCTCGCCGTACGGAACATCGGGCAGCCGGTCGTAACAGCGCACCTGGATCCGGCGGCCCTCGCGGGCGCTGTGGACGGACAGACCGGCCGCCGCCCGGTGGCCGGGGATGGCAGCGACCGGGCGGTCCAGCTTGCAGTTGCCGAAGTTGTCCACCACGGCGACCCGCACCACGCCGGCCGCCTCGGCGCCCACCGCCCGCTGGTCGGGCCCGCCCACGACGTGCGGCCGTGCGGGGACCGGGCGACCGTCCACCAACCAGCGGGCCAGCAGCGGCACGTACCAGAGGCTGCGGAACTGGGTCCGCCCGATCTCCTCGGCCTCGGCCGGCGACAGCTCGGCCCACTGAGCGGCGGCCGTCTCCACCACCTCGCGCACGTCGGTGACCTGAACTTCCGTCAGCTCCAGGTAGGTCGACAGCGGCGCGAGGACTCGGGGATTCAACGTGCTGATCACCAGGTGCTGCTTGTGGCGGAAGAAGCAGAACGGCGCCCCGTTGGGCCAGGAGCCGTCCCGCGGCGCGATATTGACCAGCACCACGACCGGGTGCGTCGGCCCGCCGACGAGATCGGTGGCGCGCAGCAGGTCGAGCAGCGTGAGTGCGGCGACGCCCTCGGGGTCCGGCCCGGCCAGCGGAAGGACACTCGGCGTGGCCCCGAAGAGGGCGGCGATCCTGGCCGACTGCCGGGCCACCGCGTTGGGGTCGGCGCAATCGGTGAGCGAGATGACCGGAGGGTGGGTCATGGTGAGGTCTCCTGCGGATGGAGTCGGCCGCACGCGGCAGCCACGGGGACGACTGGGGGGACTGAGGAGCGCGGGAGGCAACGGGGACAACAAAAAACGGACCCCCCGTTGCCGGAGGGTCCGTCGCGTCCTGCGCGCACACGGCTTCGCTAGCGAAGCGCCTCCGACATTCGGGGCATCATTCGCATCATGGCGAGGGTGGCGGTGTGCAGCATGGAGGGGACTTTAGCACCGCAAATGCGCGCCCGGTCCACCCTGGCCAGCATGTGGACCGGGGCCGTCGCGGGGAGGGGCTACGCGGGCCGGTCGGCGAGGACCGCGCTGGTGGGTGCGAACCGGGTCACCCGCTTCTTCAACACCAGTGAAATCGGAGCTACGACTTGTGCGGCGCACTGGGCGCGTGGCTGCGCCGAGCGGTGGCGGGAGGCGTCGTCGGCCGACAAAGCCGTGACGGTCTGCGGCCGGCAAAGCCGTGACGGTCTGCGGCAGTTCCTCTCCCGTGCCGCTCTCAGCGTGGAGAGGCTCTTCGTCTTGTCGCCGCACCGCAGCCTGCCCGCAGCGGCCAGTTACACCGCCGCCGCGAGTTCCGCTCTCGCATCGTGCTCCATCGCCCGCTCGGTCCACACCGCCGCCACAGCACACTCCTCGCCACAACCGCTCGCCTCCCTCACCCCACGGCGCCCGCTCGGCTCCGCGTCCGCACCCACCCGCGGCGGCAATAGCGTCCGCCCCGTGAGCGAGTACCAGTACTACGAGTTCCAGACCCTCGATCGACCGCTGCGCCGCGAGGAGCAGGAGCAACTGCGGGCCATCTCCACGTGTGCCCGGATCACGGCCACCAGCTTCACCAACACCTACGACTGGGGCGACTTGAGCGGCAGTCCACGTCGCATGGTCGAGCGCTATTTCGACGCCCACCTGTACGTCACGAACTGGGGCACTCACCGGCTGATGCTGCGCCTGCCCAAGGAAGCCCTGACCTTGCGCGTCGCTGATGGGACGGCCACCCGACAGACATGCCTGAGCCACCGGAGTCGCCAGAGCTGTCAGAGGTGTGCGCTTTGATAAGCGGGTGACCGTTCATGATGTAGCCCGACGACTGCCCGAGCCGGCTGTCCTGCGTGAGCACTGCCGTTCCCTGGCCATCCTGGAGGCGGTCCTGAGCCCTGAGAGTTCGGACCGCTACCACTCCTTCGACGACCACTGGTCCGAGGAGGAGTCGATGGCCTCGATGCGGAACGGGTCGGGAGACGAGTACTCGATCATTTTCTCGCCTGCCGGCGTCTACGTCCGGGGGTTCGATCATGAATCACCCATGAGCCCGTATGCGGCGTACGGGCCCTGGCCCGGAGTGCTCGATGAAGTTCCTGACGTCTTCCGAGTGTGCGTCGAGGAGCCGGCGTTCTCGGATGAGGATGGGATACCCCTGGTCACTGCGTGTATGTGGCGAGAGACGGGCGACGAGGGATGGAGAGCCGGGACCATCGAATTTCCCGACACGGGAACGGAAGATCCGGACGGCGCCGGGTACCTCTTCCAGTTGTTGGTGGATCGCTCACCGGAAGCGTTTCAGCAGTGGGCCGAGGACTACTACGAGGTCCCGGTCGACCTTGAGGCCGTTCGTCACGTCTTCTCTTCGCGTCCTCTGACCGAAGAAGTGGTCCGCGCGTTGAACCCGGAGACCGTCCTGGCAGACCTCGTGAAGGACGTTGCGGAGATCGGCTTTCCGGTGAGCTGAGGCATGGCGCAGCGCAGAGGCATGGAGCGACGCGAGCCCGGCCCGTGGACGTCCTGGTCTCCGCGGCGGAACGTGCAGCGACAGGCCTGGGCGCACGGGTGAGGAGGGGTTCCGGCTCGTGGCTCTGCGTCGGGGCGTCAAGCTCCGCCGCCGCTGCCGCTGCCGCACAGCCTCGTGGGGCTTCGGATCCCGGCTCCGCATCGGGGCGTCAGGCTTCGCCGCTTCCGTACGGCCTCGTCAGGATTTCCAGGTTGTGGCCGTTCGGGTCGTTGAAGTACGCCCCGCGGCCGCCGTCGTTGTGGTTGATCTCGCCGCGGCGGTGGTGGTGCGGGTCCGCCCAGAAGGCCAGGCCCGCGTCGCTGATGCGGCGGAAGATCGTGTCGAAGTCGTCCTCGGAGACGAGGAAGGCATAGTGCTGAGGATTGATCGAATCAGCGGTTTCCATGTAGTCCAGCGTCACGCCGTTCGGTATCTGCACCGGTACGAACGGACCGAAATCCGGTGCCACCTCCAGACCCAGCAGATCCGCGAGAAACCGTGCGGACGCCTTCTTGTCGTGTGCGGCGACGATCGTGTGGTTGAGTTCGACAGCCATCGGTCGGCCTCCTTCCCGCTGGGTAGCGAGGACCCTCTTCCACGCTAGCAATCGCCCTGGCCCGTGCCATCCGCCTCTGGTCCTGTCCTGCTCCGACCTGCGACCGAGGACGACGGGGCGGAGAGACGGGGGCGGAGAGACGGGGGCGGAGAGACGGGGCGGGGATGGGCGGCGGACGGCCGGCAGAAGCAGCGGCAGCGGCAGCGGTCTCACAGGGAACGGGGCAACTCCGCCGCCCGCCCCGGATCCAGCAAGGGCGCCATCAGATCCCCGTGCTCCCGCACCCGTGCGACAACATCCTCCGCAAGGAACTCCAGTCCCCCGGCCTCCCGGTCCTCCGCACACTCCACCACCTCCTCCCACCCCACCGGCGCCGACACCATCTGCACCCCCCTCGCCCGCACCGTGTACGCCGCGGCCGTCGTTTTCCGCGCCGCGTTCTGGCTCCAGTCCACGAAGACCTTTCCCGCCCGCAGACTCTTCGTCATCCGGTGCACAACCAGTCCCGGCATCGCCCGTTCCGCCTCCACAGCCAGCCCCTTCGCGTACGCGCTCGCCGCCTCCGAAGAGCTCCCGCGCACCGCCGCCAGCAGATGCAGCCCCTTCGACCCGGCGGTCTTCGCGTACGCCTCGATCCCGTCCGACGCCAGCCGCTCCCGCAGCCACAGCGCGACCTCGCAGCACTCGGTGATCGTCGCGGGCTCGCCGGGATCGAGATCGAAGACCAGCCGGTCAGCCACATCCGGCGCCTGCACCAGCCACTGATGGGTGTGGAACTCGGCGACGAGGTTCGCCGCCCACACCAGACTCGCCAGATCCTGTACGACGACCATCCGCGCCGGCCCCTCCGACCTGGGCACCTCGGCGGTCCTGACCCACTCGGGCGTACCCGGCGGCACGTTCTTCGTGAAGAACACCTGGCCCTGCGGCCCGTCCGGATACCGCAGGAAGGACACCGCCCGGTCGCGCAGATGCGGCAGCATCACGTCGGCGATCGTCGCGTAGTAGTGCAGCAGCTCCCCCTTGGTGAAGCCGGTCTCCGGATACAGCACCTTCTCCAGGTTGCTGAGCGCGACCCGCCGCCCCTCCACCTCTGTGATTGGCGTCATACCATGACAATTCCAGACAGATTCGCAGCAAGCACCGACAAACGGGACCATCCCCGGAAGGAAGGACGCGGCACGTGCGATCCATTTGGAACGGCGCCATCTCCTTCGGCCTCGTCAGCATCCCGATCAAGCTGGTGAACGCCACCGAGAGCCACGCGATCTCCTTCCGCCAGATCCATACCGAGGACAACGGCCGCATCCGCTACCGCAAGGTGTGCGAACTGGAGGACCGCGAGGTCAGCCAGTCGGAGATCGGCAAGGGGTACGAGGACGCGGACGGCACGATCGTCCCGATCACCGACGACGACCTCTCCCACCTCCCGATCCCGACCGCCCGCACGATCGAGATCGTCGCCTTCGTCCCGGCCGACCGGATCGATCCCCTCCAGATGGACGCGGCGTACTACCTGGCCGCCGGCGGAGCCCCCGCCGCCAAGCCGTACGTCCTCCTCCGCGAGGCCCTCAAGCGCAGCAACAAGGTCGCCATCGCCAAATACGCCCTGCGCGGCCGGGAACGCCTCGGCATGCTCCGTGTGGTCGGCGACGCCATCGCCATGCACGGCCTCCTGTGGCCCGACGAGGTACGGGCCCCCGAGGGTGTCGCGCCCGACACCGACGTCACCGTCCGCGACAAGGAGCTCGACCTCGCCGACGCCCTGATGGACACGCTCGGCGAGGTGGACCTGGACGACCTCCACGACGAGTACCGCGACGCCCTGGAAGAGGTCATCGCCGCCAAGGCCGCCGGCGAATCCCCACCCGAGGCTCCCGCCCCCGCCGCGAGCGGCAAGGTCCTCGACCTGATGGCAGCCCTGGAGAAGAGCGTCCGCGAAGCACGCGAGTCCAGAGGCGCGGAGCCCCTGGAGCCCGTGGAGCAGGCCGAGGTCCGCCCCCTCCCACGCCGCCGGACGGCCACGGCTCCCAAGGAGACGGGCGGAAAGAAGTCGACGTCCACCACAAAGACGACCACCGCGAAGAAGACAGCGTCCGCACGCAAGTCGACGTCCAAGTCCGCCGCCGAGACCCCCAAGAAGACGGCGGCGGCCAAGACGACGAAAGCCACCGGAAAGAAGGCCACGCCGAAGAAGGCGGCCACTCGCAAACGCACAGCGTGACCCGTCCCGCCTTCCGGCGGCCGGCTACACCCTCCCCCACGTGTTCCGGTCCCTCGCCATCGCATGCAGGGCTTCCACGTCTCCCGGCTTCAGTACGCCGCCCAGCCGGGCCAGCTCCTCAAGGTCCGTGTCCTGCATGATCCGGACGGAGCGGGGGGCGGCGGTGATGCGGAGGTCGGCGGGGCCGGCCAGGGCAAGGACGGGGTGGACCTCGGCCGTGAGGGCGTAGGAGGCGCGGTCGGCGGTGGAGCGGAGGAGGCGGAGGAGGGGCTCGGGGGCGCGGCGGGAGACGGTGATCATGGGGTCGGCGACCTGGACGCGCTGTTTGTGGGCGTAGAGGGCGTGTACGGCGAAGAGGCCGGCCGGGCCGATGAGCAGGTGGTGGACGCGGTCGCCGCCTGGGAGCGGGATGGAGTGCAGGGTGTGCCAGCCGGCGCCCTCCAGGCGGTCCAGGGCCTCGCCGACCGTCTGCTCGGCGGCCAGGGCGCGCCGACGGGGGTCGGGGCGCAGCCGGGGGCGGTGGCGGTGGGCGGGGGTGGGGGTGGCGTCGGGGTCGAGGGCGCGGTCGAGGGCGATGAGCAGGGCCTCGCCGGGGCGGTTGGGGGCCAGGTCGTCGTCCGGGTGCAGGGTCAGCCGGGCCAGTTCCGCCGGTGTGGGCACCGGGGGCGGGCCCACGGTCACCGGGCCGGACACGAAGGGGCTGAGGGCCTTGAGCACGTCCTCTCGGTGCTCCTCGCCGATCAGGTTGACCCGGCCCGTGTCACGGTCGTACCAGGCGAGGTTGCGTCCGTCGGCATCGCAGACGTACAGCCGTTCCCGGCCGTGCCGCCAGGTCGGCACCACGCGCAGTCCGCTCATGCGCCATCACCCCTCGACCATGGGAACAGGCGGGGTGCTCCCGGGGCAAGAACCCGGCTACCTTGGAGGTGACCCGGCGAGGGAGTTGGGGAGGCGCCGTTGCGGACCCGCGAGATACAGCCCGACGTACCGGCTCCGTCCAGCCCGTGGAGCGAGATCGTGCCCGGCCTGTGGATGGGCGGACACGAGTTCCAGGGGCGTTCGGGGCAGCTGGAAGTGGCTGTCGTAGGCGATGAGTTCGCTCTGGTGCAGACGCTGCTGCGGCTGCCGGGGTACGGGCCCCGCCCGGGGGTCGAGCATCATGTGTGGCCGATTCCGGACGGCCCGCTGGACGGGACGCAGCTCGCCGGGGTGATCCGGATGGCACGCGCGGTGAACGAGGCCATGGACTCCGGCCGCTCGGTCCTGGTCCGCTGCTTCCACGGCTACAACCGCTCGGGGCTGGTCGTCGCGCACGCCCTGGTCCGGCGGGGCAGCTCCGCGGAGGAGGCGATCGAGCTGATACGTGCCCGGCGCTCACCGTGGGCGCTGCACAACCGGCTGTTCGTGGAATACCTGCGCGCCGGGCTGCCCACTGCCCGGTTGCTGGAGGAGCTGGGGGAACCCGCCGAGTAGCGCGCCGACCGAGGAGGTCCGGGGGCGATTACGGGGGCGGTTGCGACGGGGGCGGGGGCTGTTGTGGCGGGGGCGGGGAAGGCAGGGAGCAAAACGGACTTGCGTACGAATATGGTGTACAGAGCCGTCTTCGCCCCCGGAACCCCAGGAGCACCGAGCACCGTGTCAGCCCGTCGCCCCGTGCGCACCCGTCGCCCCGTGCGCATCGTGCGTCCCCTGCGCATCGTGCGTCCCCTGCGCATCCCGCGCATCGTGCGCCCCGTGCGCGCCGCGCTCGCCGCGGTCGTCGTCGCCCTGCTGTCGGCGACGGCGGTCGCCTGCGGCGACTCGGGCGGGCTGGACGCGGCCGGGGCGACGCCGGCGGCGACCAGTCCCGCGAAGCTGTGGCCGGACCTGCGGCCCGCGTCCAGCCCGGCCTTCCCCTACGACGTGGCGAACAGGGCGACCGTCAAGGGGATCCGGGTGCCCGGTGACGACATCCGGGCCGTCGATCCGGTGGACGTCGTGGAGGCGGAGATCGCCGCGCAACCGGACGACTACGGGTCGAAGGGGGCGTACCACGCGACGGTCGACCGCGTGAAGGAGTGCCGTCCGGGCGGGGACCGGGACCGGGCGCGGTGCCCGTTGCTGAAGGCCTACTACCGGGATCTCACCGGGGACGGCCGGGACGATCTGACGCTCGGCTTCCGGCTCTACCCGACCAACCAGACGGCGGTACGGGTGTACACGGTCGAGAACCACAAGCTGGTCCAGGTGCTGGCCGACAACGACGCGATCGTCGGGGTGGAGCTTGCCGCGCACACGGTGATCGAGCGCTCGCCGGCCGAGATCCCCGGGTACGAGTACCGGACCACCTGGACGTGGGACCCCGAGCAGCGGGCGATGGTGTTCTCCCGGGACGAGTTCCTGCGGACCGGCAAGGGGCGGCACAGCCACATGCCGACCCCGTCGGCCACCCCGTCCGCCCTGATGACAGAGGGCACCCCCTCGGTTCCCGAGCCCCCGTCCCCCGCTGCCTCCGCGTCTTCCGCGTCCTCCATGTCACTCTCCCCCTCCGCGAACGCCCGATGAGAGTCGCGCTGCCCCGGTGGGCCGGGACCCTCGCCGTGAAGGCGGCCGCGTTCATCGCGGTGATGTGCTGCGCGCTGGCCGCGCTGCTCGGCGTCCTGGTGCACGTGTCGGTGACCGACCAGACCGTCGGCCAGGCCCGTGAGGCGGCGCTGGCCCGGCTGGACGACGCCACGCGGGCGTACGAGGCCGGGGACTCGCTGCTGCCCGGGGCGGCCCTGGACCCGGCGGGGCTGCCCGTCTCGCTCAGGGAGCTCGCCCTGTCCGGGGTGCGCGGCACGATGGTGTCCACGCATCAGGGGCGGCCGACGATGTGGGCGGCGGGCCCGGCGGACGGGCACCGGGCGCTCGCGGTGGAGGTCGACTATGCGCAGCAGGCCCGCACCATCGCCGGGCTCGACCGTTCCATCCTGTGGTCGTCGGCGCTGGCCATCGGGGCCACGGTTCTGGTCGGCGCGCTCGCGGTGACCCGGGTGACCCGGCGGCTGCACGGCACCGCCCGGGTGGCGCGGCGGATCAGCGCGGGTGATCTGGACGCCCGTGTGAGCGATCCCCGGACCATGGATCCGACGCGTCCGCAGGACGAGGTGGCGGCGGTGGCGGCCGCGCTGGACTCCATGGCGTCGAGCCTGCAGAGCAAGCTGCTGAGCGAGCAGCGGTTCACCGCGGACGTGGCCCATGAGCTGCGCACCCCGCTGACCGGGCTGCACGCGGCCGCCGAACTGCTGCCGCCGGGGCGGCCGACCGAGCTGGTCCGGGACCGGGTGGCGGCGCTGCGCACGCTCACCGAGGACCTGCTGGAGATCTCCCGTCTGGACACCGGCCGGGAGCGGCTGGACGTGGACGTCGAGGAGCTGGGCGCGCTGGCCGAGCGGGTGGTGCGGGCCTCCGGGACGGACACGGAGGTGCGGGTCGTACGGGATGCCCGGGTGGAGACCGACCGGCGGCGGCTGGAGCGGGTGCTGGGGAATCTGGTGACCAACGCGCACAAGCACGCGGCACCGCCGGTGGTGCTGACCGTGGACGGGCCCGTGGTGACGGTGCGGGATCACGGGGGCGGGTATCCGGAGTACCTGGTAACCCACGGTCCGCAGCGGTTCCGTACCGAGGGCGGGGCCAAGGGGCACGGGCTCGGGCTGACGATCGCGCTGGGTCAGGCGGAGGTGTTGGGGGCGCGGCTGTCCTTCGCGAACGCGGGGGACGGGGGTGCGGTGGCCGTGCTGCGGTTGCCCGCGGCCGAGGAGGAGTGAGGGCCCGGGGCCCGGCGGGCGTCGCGAGGTGCGAGACCGGGGCCCGGCGGCGTCGCGAGGCGAGGGACCGGGGCCCGGCGGGCGTCGCGGGGTGTGGGACCGGGGCCCGGCGGGCGTCGCGGGGTGTGGGTGGCTCGTGGCTGGTCGCGCCAACGCGGCGGAGCCGCACATGGGTACGGCCCCGCGCCCCCTATTGGCCCACTGTGGCGCGCCCTCGCGGCAAGACGCCCCTAATGTGGCGGTGAGTCAGCTTCGCCGCTTTCCGGAGGTACGTCCATGTCTCTGCGCTCCGCCCTCTCCCGCGGCCTCGCCATGGCTGCCGTGACGGGCACCCTGGCCTTGAGCGTGGTGGTCGTCCCGGCGACCGCCGCCGACGGCGGTGGCGACGACACCCCTGGCGCCGGCCTGCAGGACACCGGCCTCCCGAACGGCGGTCACGCCGGTCGGGGCGACCGGGATCCGCGGCGCTATCACGGGGTCGTCACAGCCCACAACGGCATCTGGCTGCGCGACCGGCCGGACCGGGGGAACACACGGGTCCGCTTCGCGGCAAAGGGCGAGACCGTCACCATCTACTGCAAGGCGGGGAGCTCGAAGGTGGACGGCAATCCCCTCTGGTACCTGCTCACGGACGGCACCTGGGGATGGGGTTCGGCGCGGTACATCAAGAACGTCGGGCCCGCGCCACGCTGGTGCTGACATTCGGGCAAACAGCGCACAACACGCCCCGTTTGGGTAAGTTCCGGGCATGACCAAGCCCGGAACCGCCGTGGCGGCGACGCAGGCACCCGCCCGCGCCGTACGCCTCCCCCGGCGCCGTGGCGTCGAACTCGCCCTGATCGTGCTGGCCGTGCTGCTGTCCGTGTACGGCTACTGCGCCGTCGGGCTGGCGCGGACCGGCACCGTGCCGCCCGGCGCGGTCGGTTACGGCGCGGGCCTCGGCGTGCTCGCCCTGGTCGCCCATCTCGCGGTCCGGCTCCGGGCGCCGTACGCCGACCCGCTCCCGCTGCCCATCGGCGTGCTGCTCAACGGCCTCGGCCTGGTGCTGATCTACCGGCTGGATCTGGAGACACCGGGCGATCGGGCGGCCCCGACCCAACTCGTGTGGTCCACGCTGGGGGTGGGCCTGTTCATCGTCGTCGTCCTGCTGCTGCGCGACCACCGGGTGCTCCAGCGGTATTCCTACGTGTGCGTGGTCGCCGCCCTCGTCCTCCTGCTGCTGCCGATCCTCTTCCCCGCGGTCAACGGCGCCCGGATCTGGATCCGGATCGCCGGATTCTCCATCCAGCCGGGCGAGTTCGCGAAGGTGCTGCTCGCGGTGTTCTTCGCCGCGTACCTGGCCGACAACCGCAACGCGCTCGCGTACGCGGGACGGCGGCTGTGGGGGATGCAGTTCCCGACCGGGCGGGTGCTCGGGCCGATCGTCGCCATCTGGCTGCTGAGCGTCGGTGTGCTGGTGCTGGAGCGCGATCTCGGCACGTCGCTGCTCTTCTTCGGGCTGTTCGTGGTGCTGTTGTACGTCGCCACGGGCCGCACCGGCTGGATCGCGGTGGGGCTGGTGCTCGCGGTGCTCGGCGCGTGCGCCGTGGGCCGGCTGGAGCCGCATGTGCACGGCCGGATCCAGGACTGGCTGGACCCCTTCGCCACGATCGACGCCGGGCGGGGCCCCAACCAGCTCTCGCAGTCCCTGTTCGCCTTCGCGGCGGGCGGTGTCCTCGGCACCGGGCTCGGGCTCGGGCACTCCATCCTCATCGGGTTCGCCACCAAGTCCGACTTCATCCTGGCGACCGCCGGGGAGGAGTTGGGGCTGGGCGGTCTCGCGGCGATCTTCCTGCTCTACGCGCTGCTCGTGGAGCGCGGTTACCGGGCGGGGCTCGCCCTGCGGGAGCCCTTCGGGCGGCTGCTCGCGGTCGGGCTGGCCTCGATCCTCGCGTTGCAGGTGTTCGTGATCGCGGGCGGGGTGACCGGGCTGATCCCACTGACCGGCATGGCGATGCCGTTCCTCGCGCAGGGCGGCTCCTCGGTCGTCACCAACTGGGCGATCGTGGCGCTGCTGATCCGGGTGAGCGACTCGGCACGCAGCCAGTACGACGGGCAGGAGGCCCCGTGAGCGAGTACGACGGGCAGGAAGCCCGGTGAGCGAGTACGACGGGCAGGAGGCCCCGTGAGCAAGTACGACGGGCAGGAGGCCCCGTGAGCGAGTACGACGGGCAGGAGGCCCCGTGAGCGAGTACGGGAGCGGCCGGCCCATGGCGAAGTACATCCGGCAGGCGTGGGCGTTCTGCGCGCTGCTGCTGGTGGCCCTGCTGGTCAACGCCATGCGGGTGCAGGTCGTCCGGGCCGGCGCCTACGACGCCAACCCCGCCAACCGCCGTGCCGCGATCGCCCGTTACCAGCAGCCGCGCGGCGACATCCTGGTCGATGACAGTCCGGTGACCGGGTCCAGGGACACCCGCGAGCAGCTGCGCTACGAACGCACCTACCGCGACGGCCCGTTGTACGCGCCGGTGACCGGCTTCGCCTCGCAGCGGTACGGTTCCACGCTCCTGGAGAACACGGAGGACGGGGTGCTCTCCGGCACCGACCCGATGCTGGCGCCGCTCCCGCTGTGGAACGACGTGGCGCGCGAGCGGAGTGCGGGCGGGAACGTCGTCACGACGCTGGACAGGCGCGCGCAGGAGGCGGCGTACCGGGGGCTGGCCCGGCGCAAAGGGGCGGTGGCGGCGATCGAACCGGCCACCGGGCGGATCCTCGCGCTGGTGTCGACTCCGTCGTACGACCCCGCCGAGCTGTCCGGGAACAGCGCGGCGACGGCCGCGGCCTGGGCCCGGCTCAACCAGGACCCGGAGAAGCCGATGCTCAACCGGGCGGTGCGGCAGACGTATCCGCCGGGGTCGACGTTCAAGGTGGTCACCGCCGCGGCGGCGCTGGACGCGGGAGTGGTCACGAATCCGGACGCGTCCACCGACTCCCCCGACCCGTACCGGCTGCCCGGCACGACGACCCGGCTGACCAACGAGGGGGACGGCTGCCGCGACGCCTCGCTGCGGGAGGCCTTCACGTGGTCCTGCAACACGGTGTTCGCGAAGCTGGGCGTGGACGTCGGGGCGCAGGGCATGACGGACACGGCCCAGGCGTTCGGGTTCAACGACACCGCGACGCGCGTCCCCTTCGCGGTCTCCCCGAGCACCTTCGACACGCACGTGGACAAGGCGCAATTGGCCCTGTCCTCGATCGGGCAGTACAACACGCGGGCGACTCCGCTGCAGATGGCGATGGTCGCGGCGGCCGTCGCCGACGACGGGCGGCTGCGGACGCCGTATCTGGTGGAGCGGACCACCCGCCGGGGCGGCGAGACGCTCAGCGGCGGTGTTCCGCGTCCCGTCGTGCAGGTGATGCGCCCGACGACAGCCTTCCAGCTGAAGGGGCTGATGACCGATGTGGTCAGGGACGGCACCGGCACCAACGCGGCCATCCGCGGCGCCACGGTCGGCGGCAAGACCGGCACCGCACAGCACGGACTCGGCAACTCCGGTGTGCCGTACGCGTGGTTCGTCTCCTGGGCCCAGGCCGACGGGGACCTGGAGCCGAAGGTGGCCGTCGCGGTGGTGGTGGAGGACGCGGACGCCGACCGGGGCGAGATCAGCGGCGGGGGTGACGCGGCACCGATCGCCCGCGAGGTGATGCGGGCTGTTCTCGGGTTCTGAGACGGGGGGTACCGGATGTCGAAGGGCCCGGCCTACGGTTCGGGCATGACCGAGACTCAGGCACCGTACGAACTCGCCCAGGTGAACGTCGCGCGCCTCAAGTTTCCTTTGGATTCATCCGAGTTGAAGGAGTTCGTGGACGCGTTGGACCCGGTGAACGCGGTGGCGGACGCCGCGGACGGTTTCGTGTGGCGGCTGCAGAGCGAGGCCGGCAACGCGACCGACATCCCGGTGCTCGGCGACGAATGGCTCATCGTCAACATGTCGGTGTGGCGGGACACGAACGCGCTCACGGCGTTCATGTACCGGGGGCAGCACCGGGAGTTGCTCGCCCGGCGCCGGGCGTGGTTCGAGCGCCTGGAAGAGGCGGCGGCCGTCCTGTGGTGGGTCCCGGCCGGCCACCGTCCGAGCGTCGCCGAGGCGGAGGAGCGGCTGCTGCACCTGAGGGCGCACGACGCGACGCCGTACGCCTTCACGCTGCGGACGTCCTTCCCGGCGCAGGAGGCCGTGCCGGTCAGCTGACCGGTTCGAGCATCTCGGAACGGATCTCGAGGGTGTGGCGGGCGGCGGCGTCGAGGTCGACGGTGGCGGAGTCGTCCTGCGGCAGGGTGATTTCGCCGATCACGGCCGCGGTGTTGCCGTCCGCCCAGGAGCAGACCGGGTAGGTGATCGTCGCGAGGCCCCGCTTCTGGGTGAGCACCTCGCAGCTGACGGTGGTGTCCGCGCCGGGCGGGGTGAAGTCCTTCGCGGGCTGGGTCACCGTCACGCCGTCGGCCTCCGTGGCGCCCTTGAGCATGCTGGTGCGGACGTCGTCCTTGTTCAGGAACCTGCCGTACATGCCGGACACCAGCAGCATGCCCTTCGTGTCGTCACCGCCGGGGCTGTAGCGGGCGACCACGGCGTGGATGTCCTTGACGTCCCAGGCGCCGTCGGCCTCGTCCTCGACCTTCTGCCCATCGCTGCCGGAGAGGTCCTCGGCGAGGACGTACTTGTCGTTCAGCAGCTTGTGGGGCAGGGTCAGCCGGTTCTTCGCCGGGGGGAAGCCGCTCTCGACGAGCACGCCGAGCAGCACCAGGCCGACGACGCCGAGCGTGACGACACCGCCGATGATCCCCAGCACCAGACCGATCCGCCGCTTCTTCGGGGGCGGCCCCATGGGCGGCATGCCCCAGGCGGGGTAAGGCACTTGCGGGTACGGCTGCTGCTGGGGGTACGGGGAGCCGTACGGGCCGGGACCCTGCGGGGGCTGCCCGCTGTACGGCCCCGGAGTCTGCTGACCATACGGCGCGGGGGCCTGCTGCCCGTACGGCCCCGGGGCCTGCTGCCCGTAGGGGCCGGGCGGCTGCTGACCGTACGGGGCGGTTGGCTGCTGCTGACCGTACGGGGCGGGCGGCTGCTGGGGGCCGTGCGAGGAGGGCGGCTGCTGCTGACCGTACGGGGAGGGTGGCTGCTGGGGGCCGTGCGGGTACGGCTGCCGAGGCGGCGGAGGCATGGACACGCCAGCACGCTACTGCACCCGTGCCCGGCACCGCCGTTCAGCCCTCCGCCGCCCCCGCCTCGATCGCCTCCCGCACCTCCGCGACCCGCTCCCCCTCCTCCGCGGCGAAGCGCTCCGCGTCCAGTCGCTCGGCGATCTCCTCGTCCTGGGCCATCAGCAGGTCCAGGTTGGAATCGCCCAGCTCGAAGACGCCCATGTCCGCGTAGGCCTGCTGGAGGCGCTTGCCCCACAGGCCGATGTCCTTGACGCAGGGGACGATGCGGCTGAAGAGCAGCTTGCGGAAGAGCTGGAGGAACTCGGAGCGTTCGCTGAGCTGTTCCGCCTCGGCCTTGGGGATGCCGAAGTTCTCCAGGACCTCGACCCCGCGCAGCCGGTCGCGCATGAGGTAGCAGCCCTCGATGACGAACTCCTCGCGCTCGCGCAGTTCGGCGTCGCTGAGCTGCTGGTAGTAGTCGCGCAGCGCCATGCGCCCGAAGGCCACGTGCCGGGCCTCGTCCTGCATGACGTAGGCCAGGATCTGCTTGGGCAGCGGCTTGTCGGTGGTGTCCCGGATCATGCCGAAGGCGGCCAGGGCGAGACCCTCGATCAGCACCTGCATGCCGAGGTAGGGCATGTCCCAGCGGCTGTCGCGGAGGGTGTCGCCGAGCAGGGACTGGAGGTTGTCGTTGATCGGGTAGACGAGGCCGATCTTCTCGTGCAGGAAGCGGGCGTAGATCTCGGCGTGCCGGGCCTCGTCCATGGTCTGGGTCGCGGAGTAGAACTTCGCGTCCAGGTCGGGCACGGACTCCACGATCCGGGCGGCGCAGATCATCGCCCCCTGCTCACCGTGCAGGAACTGGCTGAACTGCCAGGAGGCGAAGTGCTGCCGCAGCTCACCCTTGTCCCGGTCGGTCATCTTCGCCCAGTGCGGCGTCCCGTACAGGGTCATGGCCTCGTCCGGGGTGCCGAGGGGGTCGTACGGATCGACCTCCAGCTCCCAGTCGATGCGCTTCTGCCCGTCCCACTGCTTGTCCTTGCCCTTCTGATAGAGGGCGAGCAGGCGGTCGCGGCCGGCGTCGTACTCCCAGTTGAACCGGGCCGAGCCGCTCGCCGGCACCTGCCACGGCGTGTCTCCCGGGTCCTTGGCGTACAGGTCGTTGGTCGGCATACCTCGCAGGCTCACACGTAGACCCGGAGTCAACAAGTCATGCGCAAGGGATTGACGACCTTACTGACAGGCAGTCTCATAAGAGGCGGACGACGTACCCCCGGGTAACGAGGTGAGAGAGTCATGACGACCCTGACGGAAGCGGACGCGCTCGACGGGCTGCGCGACGCGCTCGGTCTGCTCAAGGACCGCGAGCAGGTGGCCGAGCGACTGCTCGTCTCTTCCGCCAAGCACTCCTTCGACCCGGACAAGGAGCTGGACTGGGACGCGCCCTTCGAGGAGGGCAAGTGGTTCTGGCCGCCGGAGCTGGTCTCGCTGTACGGCACCCCGATGTGGAAGCGGATGAGCGAGGAGCAGCAGATCCGGCTCTCCCAGCACGAGGCGGCCGCGCTGGCCTCGCTCGGCATCTGGTTCGAGCTGATCCTGATGCAGCTGCTCGTCCGGCACATCTACGACAAGGCGGCGACGAGCGCGCACGTGCGGTACGCGCTCACCGAGATCGAGGACGAGTGCCGACACTCCAAGATGTTCGCCCGCGTGATCTCGCGCGGCGGAACCCCCTGGTACCCGGTGAGCCGGGCCCACCAGAACCTCGGCCGGCTCTTCAAGACCGTCTCCACCACCCCCGGTTCCTTCACCGCCACGCTGCTCGGCGAGGAGGTGCTGGACTGGATGCAGCGGCTGACCTTCCCGGACGAGCGCGTCCAGCCGCTGATCCGCGGGGTCACGCGCATCCACGTGGTCGAGGAGGCCCGGCACGTCCGCTACGCCCGCGAGGAGCTGCGCCGCCAGATGGTCACGGCTCCCAAGTGGTCGCAGGAGTTCACGCGGGTCACGTCCGGCGAGTTCGCGCGGGTGTTCTCCATCGCCTTCATCAACCCGGAGGTGTACACGAACGTCGGCCTCGACAAGCGGGAGGCCATGGCGCAGGTCAAGGCCAGCGGGCACCGGCGCGAGGTCATGCAGACCGGCGCCAGGCGGCTGACCGACTTCCTGGACGAGATCGGGGTGCTGCGGGGCGTCGGCCGGCGCCTGTGGAAGTCCTCGGGGCTGCTGGCCTGACGCCCGGCCCGGAGCGCACGCCTCACAGATGGGCGAGGATCTGGCGCACGGGGTGGCCGAGGGCGTCGGCGATCCGGGTCAGTTCGCCGTCCGTCAGCCACGCCCGGTCCGGGTAGAGGACCTCGATCCGGAATCTCGCGAACCCCATCGGCCAGTCGTAGACCAGGTCGTTCAGCGAGATTCCGGCGCCGCAGCAGGGAACGGTGACGTCCAGCGTGGCGAAGCCGTCCTCGAAACGCTCGGTGATGGCCTCGCCCAGCCAGCTCCCGGTGTACAGGTCCGCGCCGCAGCGAGGGCAGGCGACCCGCTCCAGATTCGCGAAGCAGTGGACCACCTCCACGGTGTCGTGCCACCGCGCCTTGAGACCCTGTCGCCCCTGCTCGGAGAGCATCCCGGCCAGGGCGGCGGCGGCTCGGTCCGCCGCCGCGCGCTCCGGTTGCCAGTACGGGTCCTGCGGGATCACGATCAGCCAGTTGTCGCTCATCCCCCACCTCCGTCCGTCACGGTAGCGCCGGCCCGGTTACGCTGCGGAACATGACCCCGCAGGCCGCCACCCCCGCCTACCGTCGCCTCAGTGTCGAGGAGCGGCGGCGCCAGCTGCTCGACACGGCGCTCTCGCTCTTCGCGCACCGCGCCCCGGAGGACGTGTCGCTGGACGATGTGGCGGAGGCGGCCGGGGTGTCGCGGCCGCTGGTGTACCGGTACTTCCCCGGCGGCAAGCAGCAGCTGTACGAGGCCGCGCTCGGGTCGGCCGCCGACGCGCTCCAGAAGTGCTTCGACGAGCCCCGCAAGGGCCCCCTGCTGCCCCGGCTGTCCCGGGCGCTGGACCGGTATCTGGCCTTCGTGGACGAGCACGACACGGGGTTCAGCGCGCTGCTCCAGGGCGGCAGCGTGGTGGAGACCTCGCGGACCACGGCCATCGTCGATGGGGTGCGCCGGGCCGCCGCCGAGCACATCTACCGTCACCTCGGCGTCGCCGAACCGGGCCCGCGGCTGCGCATGACCGTCCGGATGTGGATCACGGCGGTGGAGGCGTCGTCCCTGATCTGGCTCGACGAGGGCAAGCGGCCCCCGGTGGAGGAGCTGCGGGACTGGCTGGTCGAGCAGTTCGTGGCGGTCCTCATGGTGACCGCCGCCCGGGACTCGCAGACGGCCGCCCTCGGCGGCGTGCTCACCGACTCCGGCCGGGACTGACGCCGTGAAGAGCCAGAACACCCCCTTCGAGGGCGGCCCCATGGACGGACGGGTACTGCCCGTGCTGGTCGGCCCGACCGGTCACCCCCCGAAGACGTACCGCATCCCCGTCCCGGATGCTGCCGGCGGCCCGCCCACCGTGCTCGTCTACCGTCGCGTGCCGCGCGGGCACAGCAAGAAGCTGGGGCTGGTGCTGGGCTGGAAGTACGAGTACGACCCCGAGGGCGAGCGCCCCGGCGACCGGATCCGCTGGCCGTGGTCCAAGCCGGCGCCCCGGCCGCAGAGCGGTCCGGACAACACGCCGTCCGGCAAGCCGGACGACGCGACCGGGTGACTTCGCTGGGCCGAACCGCGCACACGGAGGGTAGAAATCACTTCACAACGTCTGATTATCACCGTGCGGAAGCGAACGGAGGGTCCGTCCGCCCCCGCACCGGAGGTGATGACGTGTCAGGAGTGCTTCTGCGCCTGGCCAGTGCGGCCGCCGTCGCGGCCCAGACAGTCCTCGTGGCGCCCGCGCCGGCGGTCGCCGTACCCGAACCGCAGCGGCCGGTCTCCAAGCTGCTGACGGACCTTCAGAGCCTGTACCGGCAGACCGAGCAGGCCACCGAGACCTACAACGCCACTGCGGAGAAGCTCGCGAGGCAGCGGGCCGAGGTGAACCGACTGGACGGCGAACTGGCCCGCGCCCGGCTCGCGTTGCAGGACAGCCAGGGCGACGCCGGACGGCTGGCCCGGCAGCAGTACCAGAACAACTCCGACTTCTCCCCCTACCTACGTCTGCTCCTCGCCCGGGACCCGCAGCAGGCGCTCGACGAGGGCCACGTCATCGGACGGCTGGCCGACGAGCGTGCCAGGACGGTGGACCGGCTCACCGGCGCGGAACAGCGGAAGGACGCGCTCGCCAGGACGGCCCGCAAGGCCCTGGACACCGAGCAGGCCCTCGCCGGCAAGCAGCGCAAGGCACGTGACGACGTGCAGGGCAGGCTGGCCGACGTCGAACGGCTCCTCGCCTCCCTCACCCCCGAACAGCTCGGCGCGGTGGCCCAGCTGGAACAGGACGGCGTCGCGACCGCGCAGCGCAAGCTCACGACCTCGGGCGCGCTCGGCCCCGACCGCCCCGCCACCACCGAGGGCAACCTGGCGGTCCGCTACGCCATGGCCCAGCTCGGCAAGCCCTACCAGTGGGGGGCCACCGGCCCCGCGTCCTACGACTGCTCCGGCCTGACCTCGCAGGCCTGGGACCGCGCGGGCACCCCGATCCCCCGCACCAGCCAGGAACAGTGGGCCCGGCTGACGAGGATCCCCCTGAACGAGCTGCGCCCCGGCGACCTGGTCGTCTACTTCCCCGACGCCACCCACGTGGCGATGTACGTCGGGGACGGCAAGGTCGTCCAGGCCCCGCGGGCCGGCGAGCCCGTCAAGATCTCCCCGATCGGGGCCAACCCCGTCCTGGGCGCGGTCAGGCCCGACGCCGACGCCAGGACCGACACCCCGGGGGCGCGGGGCTCCGCTTGATCTGCGGCTCCGCCGCGATGGAGGTCCCCCCGCGCTGGGGGTCCCTCCCGCTCGAGCGAAGCCGAGAGTGGGGGAGAAGCCGAGAGTGGGGGAGAAGCCGAGAGTGGGGGAGAAGCCGAGAGTGGGGGAGCGAGCAACCACAACGGACCCGCAGCCGCGGTCGGCCCCGCACCCCGACTGCGACTAGGCCCCGGTCACCGAGGCCAGGTACGCGCCGGTCTTCTCCGGGTCGTAGAAGAAGTTCTCGAAGTCCGAGGGATCGTTGAACCCGTTGGCGAAACGGTCCGCCACCGGCTGGAGCTGCCCGGCCGCGCCGATCAGGTTCAGGACGTGCTCGGGCGGCGGCGCCAGCATCGCGTTCGTCCACTTGGTGACGTGCTGGGCCGTGGCCCAGTAGCGGTCGAACGTGGCCCGCATCCACTCCTCGTCGAACGGCTTGTCCTCCCGCTCGAGAATCGAGGAGAGGTACGCGGCCGCACACTTGGACGCGGAGTTGGAGCCCTGCCCGGTGATCGGGTCGTTGGCGACGACCACGTCGGCCACGCCGAGGACCAGACCGCCGGAGGGCAGCCGGCCGACGGGGTTGCGCACGGTCGGCGCGTACCGGCCGGCCAGCGTGCCGCCGGCGTCCGTCAGCTCGACCTTGGTGGACCGCGCGTACTCCCACGGAAGGAACTTCTCCATGAGTTCCAGGGTCAGGGAGAGGTGCTGCGCCGGGTCCTTGACGCCGCCGAAGACGTCGACGGGGCCGCCGGGTACGCCCTCCCAGAACAGGATGTCGGCACGGCCGGAGGTGGTCAGGGTCGGCATGACGAACAGCTCGCCGACGCCGGGGACCAGGTTGCAGCGGACCGCGTCGAACTCCGGGTGCTCCGGGCGCGGGCCCATGCCGTGCACGTACGCCACCGCGAGGGCGCGCTGCGGCTCGGTGTACGGGGAACGCTCGGGGTCACGGGCGAACATGGACACCAGCTCGCCCTTGCCGGCCGCGACGAGGACGAGGTCGTAGGTGCGGGAGAAGTAGTCGAGGTCGCCGACGGCCGCGCCGTGGATGACCAGCTGGCCGCCGCGCTGGGCGAAGGTCTCCATCCAGCCGGCCATCTTGACCCGCTGGTCGACCGACTGCGCGTACCCGTCCAGCTTGCCCACCCAGTCGATCGCCCGCTGGGTGGGGCCGGGGTCGTACGAGCCGGGGGCCGCGACCGAGACGCCGAGTCCTTCGATCTTCGGGGCCTGGGACTCCCAGAAGTTCAGCTGGAGATCACGCTCGTGCTGCAGCGCCGTGTCGAACATGCACTGCGTCGACATGACCCGGCCGGAGCGGATCTCGTCCGCGGTCCGGTTCGACATCAGGGTGACCTCGTAGCCGTGCGACTGCAGGCCGAGGGCGAGCTGGAGACCGGACTGACCGGCTCCGACGACGAGTATCTTCCGCATGCGGGTGGTGGCTCCTAGTTCGGGACTACTCGGGGGTTTCGTCCAGCGCGTGGCCCACCAGGGCCAGGAGGGTCTCGATCACCGAGATCCGGCGCC
The DNA here is from genome assembly GCF_053595235.1 of Streptomyces sp. NPDC002520. Lineage (NCBI taxonomy): Bacteria > Bacillati > Actinomycetota > Actinomycetes > Kitasatosporales > Streptomycetaceae > Streptomyces > Streptomyces sp. NPDC002520. The sequence goes on from NZ_JBSFXG010000017.1 coordinate 146,564, forward strand.
GCGCATCCATGATCATGACAGGGATGTGCGGGGGTATCGTCAGCGCCTCCCGTACGTCCTCCGGCTCGAACCGCTCGCTGCCGTCGAAGTGGTTGACCGCGACGACGTACGGCAGTCCGCAGCTCTCGAAGTAGTCCAGCGCCGGGAAGCTGTCCTTCAGCCGGCGGGTGTCGGCCAGGACGACGGCGCCGATCGCGCCGCGCACCAGGTCGTCCCACATGAACCAGAACCGCTGCTGCCCCGGGGTGCCGAACAGGTAGAGGACGAGGTCGTCGTCGAGCGTGAGACGACCGAAGTCCATGGCGACCGTGGTGGTCAGCTTGTCGGGCGTGTCCGACAGGTCGTCGGTGTCCTCGCTGGCCTGGGTCATCAGCGCCTCGGTCTGCAGAGGCGTGATCTCCGAGGCGGCGGTGACCAGCGTGGTCTTGCCGACGCCGAAGCCGCCCGCCACCACGATCTTCGTGGCGACGGGAGCCCTGGTGCGGTCCGTCTGCCAGGACTTCAGGTCCTCGTCGGGTTCGGCGAACCGGTCGACGAGGGGGGCGCCTCCGAGGGAGGCGGTGGCGTCAGAGACGGCGGAGTCCACTCAGCACCCTTTCCAGCAGAGCGCGGTCCGGGCGGCCGGTGCCGTGACCGGTTCCGGTGCCGTACACACGGATCTTTCCCTGGTCCGCGAGGTCGCTGAGCAGGACCCGGACCACGCCGAGCGGCATCTTCAGCAGCGCGGCGATCTCTGCCACCGTACGCATACGGCGGCAGAGTTCGACGATGGCCCGCATCTCCGGCATGACCCGGGTGGTGAGGGAGCCGTTCGTCAGTTCCTTGCGCTCCTCGGGGGCTTCGAGCGCCGCTGTGCTGGCCACGAACGTCTCCACGAGGAGGACGTGACCGAAGCGGGTACGGCCGCCGGTGAGCGAGTAGGGGCGGACGCGGGCGGGCTTTCGGTCGCCGCCGCGCATCGGGAGCTGGGTCTTGTTGGGTGTGCCGCTCATCGGAGACTCCCCGTCGACTCGTCTTCCAGGGATTTACGCAACTCGCTGCGGAGTTCGGGGGTCAGGACGTGTCCGGCACGGCCGACGAAGAGGGCCATGTGGTACGCCACCACGCTCATGTCGCACTCGGCGGAGCCGTGCACGCCGAGCAGCGAGCCGTCGCTGATCGCCATCACGAACAGGCTGCCCTCGTCCATGGCGACCATGGTGTGCTTGGTCCCGCCGTACTCCATCAGCTTGGCGGCGCCGAGGGTGAGGCTGCCGATGCCGGAGACGATGGTGGCGAGGTCGGCGGAGGAGCCTCGCGGTCCCTTCACCGGGCTGCTGTCGCCGGACTCCTCCATGGCGGTCTCCCCGCGCGAGTGGGTCCGAGCGTGAGGGAGGGCGGGGTCCGAGGACAGCAGGAGCAGTCCGTCGGAGGAGACGACCGCGACGGACTGGATGCCGGGCACCTCCTCGACCAGGTTGGTCAGCAGCCAGTGCAGGTTGCGGGCTTCCTTGCTCAGTCCGTAGGTACTGGGCGTGGTCAACTGCTTGCCTCCTCGGCTGAGCCCCCCGTGCTGTGTTCGGTGTGCGCCGTGATCTCTGCCTCCACGTCGCGGTAGCCGGCCTGTGCGCCCTGGCGGAAGCCGCCCAGTCTGCGGCGCAGCGCCTCGGCGTCCACCGAGCCGCTCCGCTGGCGCGGGGTGTGGGCCAGTGCGGTGATCTTGGGTGTGCGCTTGGGGAGGCCCTTGCTGGTGAGCACGTCGGCCTGTGGCTCGTCGGCGGTCACCGCCTCGGCTTCGCCTTCGGCGTCTTCGTTCCCACCCGCGCGACCCGTGGGGGTCTGGTCGTCGCGTGCGGGTGGCCCCTGCGGGGGTTCCTCGCCGTCGGCGAGCGCGCGTGCGCGGGATGCGCGCGGCATCGCGGATGCCCCGGGAACGTCGGGTGTCCCGGGGTCCGCCGCGACGTCCGGGAGCAGCAGCTCCATCGTCGTCTCGGCGAGGCTCTCGGGGAAGGTCTCCGCCGGCTCCTTCGGCCGGGTCGGCGACTGCGCGGCGCTCGGCTGCGCCGCGTCCGCCCGGGTGTGCGTCTCCACGGACCCGAACTCGGACCCGGACTCGGGCCCCGGATCCGGCTCGGCCCGCGGCCCGGTCCGCGCGTCGGCCAGCTCCGTCTCGCGTACCGCCCGCTCCGCCAGCGCCACCAGCGGGTCCTTGTCCTTGGCGCGGGCGTGCAGGACGTTGGAGTTGGCCTCGGCGTCGGCGCCGGGCAGGGAGAAGGTCTGCGTGGTGTCGGAGGAGGTGACCGGGGGCGGGACCGCGACGGCCGGGGCCTCGGCGAGCAGGACCCGGGACAGCACGACGACCGCGGCCACCCCGCCCTGCTTCTGCTCGCGCAGCTGGACGCGGACGCCGTGGCGGTGGGCGAGGCGGGCGACGACGTAGAGGCCGAGGCCCAGGCCGTCCTTGCCCTCCTCGTCGTACGGCGACTCGGGGTCGAAGCCGACGAGGCGGGAGTTGAGGCGGTCCAGGCGGTCGGAGGTCATGCCGATGCCCTCGTCCTGGACCGAGAGCATCACCTCGCCGCTCTCCAGCAGCCAGCCGGAGACCTCGACGGGCAGGTCCGGCGGGGAGAACGAGGTGGCGTTCTCCATGAGTTCGGCGAGCAGGTGGGACAGGTCGTCGGCGGCGAAGCCCGCAATGTGGGCGTGCGGGGGCAGGGCCGCGATGCGGACGCGTTCGTAGCGCTCGATCTCGCTGACCGCCGCGCGGACCACGTCGACCAGCGGGACGGTGCCGTGGTGCTGCTGGACGTGCTCGGTGCCGGAGAGGACCAGGAGGTTCTCGCTGTGCCGGCGCATGACCGTCGCGAAGTGGTCCAGCTTGAAGAGCGTGGCGAGCCGCTCGGGGTCCTGCTCGCGCTCCTCCAGGGCCTCGATGACCGCCAGTTGACGCTCGACCAGGCCCAGCGTGCGCAGGGCGAGGTTGACGAACGTGCCGCCGATGCTGGTGCGCAGCCGCTCCAGCTGGGCGGCGGACTCGGCGAGTTCGGTGCGCAGGTCCTCGCGGGCGTCGGCCATCCTCTGCCGCTGGCCGACCAGGTGCTTGCGGTCGGTCTCCAGCGTGCCGACCCGCTCGTGCAGGGTGACGGCGTGCGCGTGCAGGGCGTTGACCGAGCGGACGACCTGGGCGAACTCGTCGTTGCGGCCGGTGAAGGCGATCGGGTCCTGGGCCGCGGGGTCCTGGGACTCGGCCAGCCGGGCCGAGCCGCGGCGCAGGACCGACAGGGGGCGGGTCAGGGTGCGGGCCATGGCGGTGGCGACGCCGACGGCGACCAGCATCAGGACACCGAGGACGGCGACACGGATCTCCAGGGCGGTGACGTCGTCGTCCCGGAGCTTCGCCAGATCCTTGGTGCGGTGGTCGTAGAGGGCCGCCTCCGTGCCGCGCATCAGGTCGACGCGTGCGGACAGGGCCGCGTCCAGCCTCTTGGCGCTGGTGGTCAGCTCGCTGTCGGTGAGGGTGGGCTGGTCGGTGAGGGCGGCGAGGTACTTGTCGGCGGAGTTGACCTCGGCGCCGGTGACCGTGGAGTCGTAGGAGTCGACGGCCGATCGCGGCGCGTCGGCGCGGAAGCCGGCGAGATCCGCGTCGGCGCGCAGCCGGGCCAGCTGGGCGGCGGCGGTGAGCGCGTCGCGCCGCTTGCGGTCGGCGTCGGTGGCGGTGCTGATCGTGGTGGGCAGGCCGGTGACCGGGCTGATCACGGTCTGCTGGGTGGACGGGACGCTGAGCGCGGCCAGCAGCAGGCCGCGGGCGGCGGCGGACTGCTGGACGGCGGAGTCCAGTTCGGCGAGCGCGTGGGCGCCGGAGCCGGCCCGCGAGGGCATCTGCTCGGCCAGCTGCTCGGCGAGCCGGTGCAGTGCGCTGATGGTGGCCGAGTACGCCTGGTGGGTCTCCAGGGCGTCCGTCGTGCCGGTGAGGGCGGCGCGGCGGACGGCCGCGATGCCGTCGAGGCCGGTGCGCAGCGCGGCCGGGGTGTCGGTGTCGGCGCGCAGGTCCTCGACCTGGCGGTCGACCCGGGCGCTGCGCTGCTCCGACGGGGCCTTGGACTTGGGGCGGCCGGCCGCGACGTAGGAGGTGACCTCGTCGCGTTCGTCGGCCAGGGAATGGGCGAGCGTGAGCGCGTCCTGGGTGCGGGCGGCCAGCGTGACCAGCCCCTGGGAGTCGCTTACGTCCCCGGAGGCCGTGAGCAGCGCGGGGGCGCCTGCTCCGGCGATGGCCGCGGCCACCACGGCCACGGCGACGATCAACCGGGTGCGCACGTGTGTGGGGCGGCCGGTGCCCACGGGGGTCCGCTCGGCGGCCCCCTCGGGAGCCGACTGCCTGCCTGTGCGCCGAGGCCGCTTCATCTGCACCGGTGCTCGCATTCCTGAACTCGTCTACCCAGGGCCCCGGATGGCGCCCCGTGGTCTCGGTGCCAAGTGGTGCGTACACCCGGTTCGTACGGTTCCCGACCCTCCCAGCGCCGGTGGGCGGTGGTCGCGCATCACCCGACCCGCCACCCGAAGGAGTGAACATCGGAGGGGAGTTGGCGGGCAAGTTCCTCCGGCGCGTTCGGCACCGCTGCGCGGCGGGCCGGTTGGACGCGCGGGGCAGGCTTTGGCAATATTCGCCGCCACGGGTTTCCGTAGCGTGCCATATGACCCCAAACCAGGCGCGTGACCTGCGCGGTCATGCCAATTCGGGCGCGGTTGCCGGTCTTTGGCGGAGTCTGTGAAGGGCTCGTGCAGACTGGCCGAATGCGAACCGATCTCGTTTCGGAACCCGGCGACGCCTCCCGCCCCAACGAGGACTTCGCCGGTGTCGGACTACCCGCCTCCGGTCAGGGCGGTTGCGTGATCTTGCTGGACGGAGTGACGCCGCCGCGGGACGGCACGGGGTGTCTGCATTCCGTCCCCTGGTTCACCGCGCGCCTCGGCGGCGCACTGACCGAACTGACCGTTTCCGCCCGAGATCTGACGCTCCCGGAGATTCTTGCGCGCGCGATCACGCGTACCTCGGACGCCCACGCCCACACCTGTGACCTTTCTCACCCGCGCACGCCTCAGGCGACGGTCGTCCTGACCCGCTGGTCAGCCGAGACCGTGGAGTACCTGGTCCTGTCCGACTCCGCCCTGCTGCTGCGCGCGCCGGACGGCACGGTCACCCCGGTCCTGGACGACCGGCTCGCCCGTCTGCCCCGCTCGGCCCTCGCCACGGACGCGCTGATCGACGCCGCGCTGCGCAACAAGGAGGGCGGCTTCTTCACGGCCGCCGCCGACCCCTCGGTCGCCGCCCGCGCGGTCGCCGGCACCGTGCCCCGCTCCGAGGTCCGGGCGCTGGCGGCGCTGACGGACGGCGCCACCCGCTGGACGGAGAAGTTCCACGAGGGCGACTGGACGGCCCTGCTCGACCTCGTGGCGAAGGAGGGCGCGCACGCCCTGGTCGACCGGGTGCGGGAGCTGGAGGAGGCGGACCGCGAGGAGCGGGCGTTCCTGAGGCGCGGCAAGACGCACGACGACGCGTCGGTGGTGTACGTGGAGCTGTGAGCGCCCGAGTGGTGTACCCGGGGAGCCGCGAGCGCCCGAGTGGTGTACCCGGGGAGCCGCGAGCGCCCGGGTGGCGTCCCCGGGAGCCGTGGGCGCCCTGGCAGCGGTCCGGGGAGCCGTGCCGGAGCCGGGCTACCTCTCCATGACCCCGTTCAACTGGTTGAGCAGCCGGGCCAGTTCGGACACCTCTCGGCGGTCCCAGTGGGCGAGCTGGCTGACGTAGCGGGCGCGGCGGGCCTCGCGGACCCGGCCGACGCGGCCGCGGCCCTCGTCGGTGAGGGTGATCAGCCAGGCGCGGCCGTCTGCCGGGTCGGGCTCGCGGGCCACCAGGCCCAGCTCCTCCAGGGCGCGCAGCTGGCGGGACATGGTGGCCTTGCCGACGCCGATGTAGGCGGCGAGTTCGGTGGCGCGCTGGCCGCCGAGTTCGTCGAGCCGGATGAGCAGGCCGTACGCGGAGGACTCCAGGTCGGGGTGGACCTCGCGGGCCATCTCGCCCTGGTTCGCCCGGGCGCGCCGGAACAGCACCGTCAACTCCCGCTCCAGTGCCAGGAATTCCTGGTCGACGCAACTGGGCGTCACCTCGGCGGCGACGCCCAGTACGTCGCCGTTCGCGTGCTCGTGCACGTCACCACCCCTGATCGGTTTCGCGATCCTGAAAGTTTCCGTCAAACCCCGTCATTGCCGCAGCTCCGCCAGTATTTCGCAGGCGTAGACCAACGGCAGCCACCGGACCCCCTTCCCTTCCCACTATCTACGTGCGTAGCTTTTTTACGAAGCCACAAATGGCATGCCCACGCCAGTGGGCCGCTCGGTCACCACACGGTCCCCCCACCTCTTCCCGGAGGAACGTCATGCCCGTGCACAGACCCGGCTCCATCCGCTCCATCCGCCCGCGTCCGCTCGCCGTCCTCGTCACGGCCCTGCTCGCGGCACTGTCCCTCACGCTCCCGCTCACCACGGCCCGGGCCGCGACCACCCCCGCTCGCGGCTCCGCCCACATGGGCATGGGCGTCCTGGCCCACGACGGCCAGGACGGCACCCCCACCTCCGGTGACGCCACCCAGACCGAGGGTGTCGACGTCTCCGGCTACCAGGGCAACGTCGCCTGGAGCACGCTGTGGAACAGCGGGGTCCGCTGGGCCTACACCAAGGCCACGGAGGGCACGTACTACACGAACGCGTACTTCGCGCAGCAGTACAACGGCTCGTACAACGTCGGCATGATCCGCGGCGCGTACCACTTCGCGACCCCGGACACCACGAGCGGTGCCACCCAGGCCAACTACTTCGTGGACCACGGCGGCGGCTGGTCCGGCGACGGCAAGACGCTGCCCGGCGCGCTCGACATCGAGTGGAACCCGTACGGCGCCGCCTGCTACGGCAAGACGCAGAGCGCGATGGTCACCTGGATCCGCGACTTCCTCAACACCTACAAGGCGCGCACCGGCCGGGACGCCGTGATCTACACGGCCACCAGCTGGTGGACCCAGTGCACCGGCAACTACGGCGGCTTCGCGGTGAACAACCCGCTGTGGATCGCCCGCTACGCCTCGGACCCGGGCACGCTGCCGGCGGGCTGGTCGTACTACACGATGTGGCAGTACACCTCGTCCGGACCGACGGTCGGGGACCACGACAAGTTCAACGGGGCGCTGGACCGGGTGCAGGCACTGGCCAACGGCTGACCCCGAAGCGTGCGGATACGGCGGCCGCCCCTCGGGACGGCCGCCGTCTTCGTGCGCGGGCGGGGGACTCGTCCGTCGGCGGGGGCTCGTCCGCGGAGGGCCGTTCTCGTCCTCCGGAGGGGGCGTGGCGCGGTCCGTCGGCGGGGCGTTTCGTCCTCCGGAAGGGGGCGTGGCGCGGTCCGTCGGCGGGGCGTTCTCGTCCGTCGGCGGGTGCCGTTCGTGCTGCGTTGGTGCTCCGCGCCGGCCGGGATCATGCTGGTCAGGAGAGCCTGCCGAGCAAGGGCGAGATGAGCGGCGATGGAGCGACAGTCGACGTACACGGCCACGGCCACCATCGATGAGCAGGGCATCCTGACCGGCTGGAGCGAGGGCGCCCAGCGGCTGCTCGGCTACGAGCCCTCGGCGGTGATCGGACGGCCGGCCACCGGACTGCTCGCCGCGGAGCGCGGCGCGGCCCATGGGGAACTGGCCGGGAAGGAGCGCTGGAACGGCACCGTGCCGCTGCGGCACCGGGACGGCCGGCGCCTGGACCTCGGTCTCCTCGCGCACCGCCGTACGTCGGACACCGGCTCCACCGACTGGCTGGTGGTCACCGCCGTACCGGCCCGCCCGCGTCCGCCCGAGGGGGTGCCGCTGGAGGAATGGGCCTTCCTGCAGTCCCCTTTCCCGCTCGGCATCTTCGACACCGACCTGCGACTGATGCGCGCCAACCGCCGCCTGGAGCGCGCGCTGTCCCTGTCCGAGGCGGCGATCCGCGGGCTGCGGCTGACCCACATCGTGCCCGGCGCCACCGGTGAGGAGACCGACCGGGCGATGCGCCGGGTGCTGGACACCGGCCGGCCGCAGGAGGTGGCGGCCCTGCTCGGCCCGGACGCCGGCGGGCCCACCGTCCTCACCCCGCTGAAGGACCCCGACGGCCACGTCCGCGCCGTCTGCCTGGCCGCGCACCAGCGCGCCCGGGGACCCACCGCCGGACGGCATCCCGCACCGGGCGGGACCGAGCCGCACACTTCCGCCGACCTGCACCACACCCACCGGTACTCGCGGGCAGCGGGCACAGACCTGTCCCTCCGGCGCAGCCTCCCCCCGCACCCGCTGCCCGACCAGGTCGCGCTGGAGATCGCCACCCGCTATCTGCCCGCCACGACCGGGGCCGGGGTGGGCGCTGACTGGTTCGACGTGATTCCGCTGTCCGGAGCGCGGGTCGCCCTGGTGGTCGGCGACGTCGTCGGGCACGGGAACCACGCCTCCGCCATCATGGGCCGGCTGCGCACCGCGGTACGCACCCTCGCCGACGTGGACCTGCCCGCCGACGAGTTGCTCACCCACCTCGACGACCTCGTGCTGCGCCTGGCGGCCGACGAGGGCGCCGCGGACCCGGCCGGCGAGACCGCCGGCGGCATCGGCACCACCTGTCTGTACGCGGTCTACGACCCGGTCACGCGCCAGTGCGCCGCGGCCCGGGCCGGTTCACCACCGCCCGTCGTCGTCCCCCCGGACGGCGGGGCCCGGTTTCTCGACGTGCCCGCCGGTCCGCCGCTGGGGCTCGGCGCGCTCCCCTTCGAGGCCTTCGAGGCCGAGCTGCCCGAGGGCAGCCTGCTCGCCCTCTACACCGACGGGCTGCTGGAGGCCCGCGACCACGACATCGACGAGGCGCTGGACAAGCTGTTCGCCACGCTCGCGCGCCCCGCGCCGACCCTGGAAGCCGTCTGCGACCGAGTCCTCGACGAACTGCTCAGCCACGGTCCCGAGGACGACATCGCCCTGCTGGTCGTCCGCACCCGGGCGCTGCACCCCGGCCGGGTCGCCACCTGGGAGCTGGACAGCACCCCCAGCGTCGTCGCCCGCGTCCGCAAGCAGACCGACGAGCAGCTCTCCGCCTGGGGGCTGGACGAGGCGGCCTTCAGCACCGAGCTGATCGTGAGCGAGCTGGTCACCAACGCCATCCGCTACGGCCGGCCGCCCATCCGGCTCCGGCTCATCCACCAGGACTCCACCCTGATCTGCGAGGTCTACGACTCCAGTGGTTCGACCCCGCACATGCGGCGCGCCCGGATGTTCGACGAGGGCGGCCGGGGCCTGCTCCTCGTCGCCCAGCTCGCCGCCCGCTGGGGCACCCGGCACGACCGGATCGGCAAGACGGTGTGGGCGGAGCAGAAACTGGGCGTGGAATGACGGCTGCCCCGCCGCAGGGGTGCGGCGGGGCAGCGGGTTCGTACGTCGTTCTCCTGTGGCGTCAGGCGGTGTTCACCTGTGGCGTCACGCGGCTACCGGAACCTCCGGCGTCGCACCGTTCGTGGCGGGCGCGAGCGCCAGTTCCAGCACCTGCCGCACATCCGTCACCGGGTGCACGTCCAGCTTGTCCAGCACCTCCGCCGGGACGTCGTCCAGGTCGGCCTCGTTGCGCTTCGGGATGATCACGGTGGTCACCCCGGCGCGGTGCGCGGCGAGCAGCTTCTGCTTGACGCCGCCGATGGGCAGCACCCGGCCGGTCAGCGAGACCTCACCCGTCATCGCCACGTCCGTGCGGACCAGCCGTCCGGACAGCAGGCTCGCGAGGGCCGTGGTCATCGTGATGCCCGCGCTCGGACCGTCCTTCGGAACCGCGCCCGCCGGGAAGTGGATGTGCACACCCCGGTCCTTCAGGTCGGCCACCGGAAGTTCCAGTTCGGCGCCGTGGCTGCGCAGGAAGCTCAGCGCGATCTGCGCCGACTCCTTCATCACGTCGCCGAGCTGGCCGGTCAGGGTCAGACCCGCCGCGCCCGTCTCCGGGTCGGCGAGGGACGCCTCCACGTAGAGGACGTCGCCGCCGGCGCCGGTGACCGCGAGGCCGGTCGCCACACCCGGGACGGCCGTACGCCGCTCGGCCGGGTCCTGGGCGGACTCGGGCACGTGGTGCGGGCGCCCGATCAGACCGCGCAGGTCCTCGTCGCGGACGGTGAACGGCAGTTCCCGCTCGCCGAGTTCGTGCTTGGCCGCGATCTTGCGCAGCAGCCGCGCGACGGACCGCTCCAGGGTGCGCACGCCCGCCTCGCGGGTGTACTCGCCCGCGAGCTTGCGCAGCGCGCTCTCGTCGATCGTGACCTCGTCCTTGTTCAGGCCGGCCCGCTCCAGCTGGCGCGGGAGCAGGTGGTCACGGGCGATGACGACCTTCTCGTCCTCGGTGTAGCCGTCCAGGCGGACGATCTCCATTCGGTCGGCGAGCGCCTCCGGGATGGCCTCCAGGACGTTGGCGGTGGCCAGGAAGACCACGTCCGACAGGTCGAGTTCGACCTCCAGGTAGTGGTCCCGGAAGGTGTGGTTCTGCGCCGGGTCGAGGACCTCCAGCAGGGCCGCCGCCGGGTCGCCCCGGAAGTCGGATCCCACCTTGTCGATCTCGTCCAGCAGGACCACCGGGTTCATGGACCCGGCCTCCTTGATGGCGCGCACGATCCGGCCGGGCAGCGCGCCGACGTACGTACGCCGGTGGCCGCGGATCTCGGCCTCGTCGCGGACGCCGCCGAGGGCGACGCGGACGAACTTGCGGCCCATCGCGTGCGCGACGGACTCGCCGAGGCTGGTCTTGCCGACGCCGGGCGGGCCGACGAGCGCGAGCACGGCACCGCCGCGCCGCCCGCCGATCACGCCCAGGCCGCGCTCACCGCGCCGCTTGCGCACGGCCAGGTACTCGGTGATGCGCTCCTTCACGTCCTCCAGGCCGGCGTGCTCGGCGTCCAGGATCGCCTTGGCGCCCTGGATGTCGTACTCATCCTCGGTCCGCTCGTTCCACGGCAGCTCCAGGACGGTGTCCAGCCAGGTGCGGATCCAGGAGCCCTCCGGGGACTGGTCGCTGGACCGCTCCAGCTTGTCGACCTCCTTGAGGGCGGCCTCGCGGACCTTCTCCGGCAGGTCGGCGGCCTCCACACGGGTGCGGTAGTCGTCGGACTCCTCGGCCGAGTCCTTGGAGCTGTCGCCGTTCAGCTCGCGCAGTTCCTTGCGGACCGCTTCCAGCTGGCGTCGCAGCAGGAACTCGCGCTGCTGCTTGTCGACGCCCTCCTGGACGTCCTTGGCAATGGTCTCGGCCACGTCCTGCTCGGCGAGATGGTCGCGGAGCGCTTGCGTGGCGAGCTTGAGGCGGGCCACCGGGTCGGCGGTCTCCAGCAGTTCGACCTTCTGCTCGGTGGTCAGGAAGGGCGAGTAACCGGAGTTGTCGGCGAGCGCGGAGACGTCTTCGATGGCCTGGACCCGGTCCACGACCTGCCAGGCGCCGCGCTTCTTCAGCCAGGTGGTGGCGAGCGCCTTGTATTCCTTGACGAGCTCCGTGACCTGGCCGGGCACCGGCTCGGGCACGTTCTCCTCGACGCGGGCGCCCTCGACCCACAGCGCCGCACCCGGGCCGGTGGTCCCGGCGCCGATGCGCACGCGCGAGCGCCCGCGGATCAGCGCACCCGGGTCTCCGTCGGCCAGCCGGCCGACCTGCTCGACCGTGCCGAGCACACCGGTCTTGGCGTACGTGCCGTCGATACGCGGCACCAGCAGCACCTTGGGCTTGCCGGGCTCGGACCGCGCGGCGGCCTGGGCGGCCTCCACCGCGGCGCGTACCTCGGCGTCGCTCAGGTCCAGCGGGACCACCATGCCGGGCAGTACCACCTCGTCATCGAGCGGCAGCACAGGCAGGACGAGCGTGAACGCCGTGGACTCATCAGCCATGATCTCCCCTTTGGCAGTCAACTTGAGCTATGCAGGCTCAATGCGTAGGGCACCGCCGATGTTCCCGAGTTGGCGTTCGCTGTGAGCGATCAGGCGGTCACCCTGGTGTTTCTGCTGGTGGGGGGACCAGTCGCCCTCAGTCGGAAAGTGACCGCATGTTCCAGCGGCGCACGAGCGGCCAGGCGGCGACGCCGATCGTCAGGGCGATCAGGTGGCCCCAGTTGGTCATGGGGTCCTCGAAGTCGATCAGGTCACCGAGGAGCATGGCGCCGAAGAGGGAGAGCAGGGGCCAGCGCGCCCAGGGGGTGAGCAGGCCGGCCAGGGCGCCGATGCTGGCGGCGACGCCGAAGCTGATGCCGTAGTCGAGGCGGTGCAGCGAGGTGGCCGGGAGGTGGCCGGCCAGCACGGCCAGACCGACCGGGACCTCGGTCGCGAGGGTGGCCAGGACATGCCCGGCCAGGAACACACCGGCCGCCCGCAGACCGCCTATGCGCCGCTCCAGCGCGGTCAGCACCAGTACGAACGCGGCCGCGTACGGCGAGACGACCCCGCCCGCGACCCACAGCGCGCTCGCCACCAGCACCAGCGCGGGACTGTGCATCAGGTGGGCCACGTCGGTACTGGAGTCCTGGTACAGCGCGTGCACCAGCCCGGGTTCGGCCACGGCGGCGACGAGCGAGGTGAGGGCGAGGACGACCACGTAGCCGAAGGTGAACGGGGTGGCGACGGGGGTCGGGAGCAGACGCGCCGGCCACGGGCGACGGACCGACGGCACCCGGAGCGGCGCGGCGCCCTCAGCCGCAGCGGCCGCCTCCACTGCCGCCTCCGGCATCACCGCGCGCTGCCTGGGCATCCCGCCGAGGAGCCCCGCACCCTCGGCGAACACCGAATCGGAGGCGAAGGCCGGGCCGGAGACGAAGGCCGCGTCAGAGGTCAACGCCGGGCCGGAGACGAAAGCCGCACCGGAGGTGCAGGCCAGGTCGGAGGTCAAGGCCGGATTAGAGGCGAAGGCCGCGTCAGAGGTCAACGCCGGGCCAGAGACGAAAGCCGCGCCGGAGGTGCAGGCCAGGTCGGAGGTCAAGGCCGGACCAGAGGCGAAGGCCGCGTCAGAGGTCAACGCCCGGCCGGAGACGAAAGCCGCCTCAGAGGTCAACGCCGGGCCGGAGACGAAAGCCGCGCCGGAGGTGCAGGCCAGGTCGGAGGTCAAGGACCGGCCGGAGGCGAAGGCCGGGTCGAAGGCGAAGGCCGGGTCGGCGGAGAAGGTCGGGTCGGGGAGGGGCGCGGCCGAGGGGGGTGGGGGTGTGGCCGTCGTGGGGCCCGTCGCGGTCCGTTCCACGGTGAGGCGCTCCTTCCGTCGCGCCCCACCCTTCGCGTCGGGTGCACCGGTGTCTATGACCGACGCCACGCGGGAGCGGATTCACAACATTCCCAGAAGCCTCCGCCGCGTCCGCCGGTCCGCACGGCAGGACCCGCCACACAGGGGCCCCGTGTCCCACGAACGGGCCAGCACACCCCCGGCCGCCTGCCCGCCATCCGTAATTCCCGTGAACGCCGCGCCCGGTTCGAGCAGGATGGCCGCATGACTGCCGTGTACGACACCCCTGTGGTCCTGGACCGGCGCGACGGCCCGTACGGCGAGGTGGTGCTGCGCAGACACGGGCATTTGCTGCAGATCATCGCCAACGGCTGCTTCCTGATGGACACGTCCGACGGCCGCTCGGAGCGCCTGCTGATCGACGCCGCGAGGGACGCGCTGGACGCCCGCCCGGCGCCGAACGTGCTGATCGGAGGGCTGGGCGTGGGATTCTCGCTCGCACACGCGGCCGCCGACCCGCGCTGGGGGCGCATCACCGTGGTGGAACGGGAACCCGCCGTCATCGACTGGCATCGCCGGGGTCCTCTGTCCGAGGTGTCCCGCGGGGCGTTGACCGACCCGCGCACCGAGATCGTCGAAGCGGACCTGATCGCTTACGTCAATGAGACTTCGGACACGTTCGACGCCTTGTGTCTCGACATCGACAACGGCCCTGCCTGGACCGTCACGGAGGGCAACGACAGCCTGTACGCACCGGCCGGACTCGCCTCCTGCGCAAGGGTGTTGAGCCCTGGCGGGGTACTGGCTGTATGGTCGGCCGAGCCCTCTCCGGAATTTGAAGGAACCATGCGGAATGCCGGGTTCCAACAGGTGCGTACCGAAGAAGTGCCCGTTGCCCGGGGCGTTCCGGACGCGGTCCACCTTGCCGTCCGCCCTGGATAGCGACGGAACGGTCAGTCACCGTAGGGTGCATCCCTGACGCGGATCATTCAAGCGTCAATAGCAGTCATGGGATCACCCCACGGATTCCGGAAAGCAACATAGGCAACAGGGGCGGGCGATGGAGCAGACACACACCTCCCAGACCGGCGCGGCGACGACCACTCCGGGAGCGCAGCGTCGAGTGCTGGTCGTCGAGGACGATCCCACGATCGTCGACGCCATCGCGGCCCGGCTCCGCGCCGAGGGATTCCTCGTGCAAACCGCGGCCGACGGTCCGGCAGCGGTCGACACGGCCCAGGCCTGGCAGCCCGACCTGCTGATCCTCGACATCATGCTGCCCGGCTTCGACGGCCTGGAGGTCTGCCGGCGCGTGCAGGCCCAGCGCCCGGTGCCGGTGATGATGCTGACCGCGCGGGACGACGAGACCGACATGCTGGTCGGCCTCGGGGTCGGCGCCGACGACTACATGACCAAGCCGTTCTCCATGCGGGAACTGGCCGCGCGGGTGCACGTCCTGCTGCGCCGGGTGGAGCGGGCCGCGCTCGCCGCCGCCACGCCGCGCTCGGGCATCCTGCGCCTCGGCGAGCTGGAGATCGACCACGCACAGCGCCGGGTGCGGGTGAAGTCCGAGGACGTCCACCTGACGCCCACCGAGTTCGACCTGCTGGTGTGCCTGGCCAACACCCCGCGCGCGGTGCTCTCCCGGGAGCAGCTGCTGGCCGAGGTGTGGGACTGGGCGGACGCCTCCGGCACCCGGACCGTCGACAGCCACATCAAGGCGCTGCGCCGGAAGATCGGCGCCGAGCGGATCCGCACGGTGCACGGCGTCGGATACGCGCTGGAGACGCCGACGCCATGAGCGACGGGCGAGAAGCCGCACGAAGAAACCCAGGGACCTTCGGTGAGGACCCCTGGGGCGGTGTACGCCCGTTCTCGATCAAGACCAAGCTGGGCGCTCTGGTCGTCATCGCGGTGCTGATCACCACCGGTCTGTCGATCGTCGCGGTGCACACCAAGACGGAACTGCGCTTCATCACGGTCTTCTCGATGATCGCCACTCTGCTGATCACGCAGTTCGTGGCGCAGTCGCTCACCGCGCCGCTGGACGAGATGAACGCGGTCGCCCGCTCCATCTCGCACGGCGACTACACGCGCCGGGTGCGCGAGAACCGCCGGGACGAGCTGGGTGACCTGGCCCAGACGATCAACGTCATGGCGGACGAGCTGGAGGCCCAGGACCAGCAGCGCAAGGAACTGGTGGCGAACGTCTCGCACGAGCTGCGCACGCCCATCGCGGGGCTGCGCGCGGTGCTGGAGAACATCGTCGACGGGGTCACCGAGGCCGACCCCGAGACCATGCGCACGGCCCTGAAGCAGACCGAGCGCCTCGGCCGGCTGCTGGAGACGCTGCTGGACCTCTCCCGGCTGGACAACGGCGTCGTACCGCTCAAGACGCGCCGTTTCGAGGTGTGGCCGTACCTGTCCGGCGTGCTGAAGGAGGCCAACATGGTCGCCTCCGCGCGCGCGGGCATCGCCTCCGGCTCGGGCAGCCACACGCGCACGGACGTCCATCTGCACCTCGACGTCTCCCCGCCGGAGCTGACCGCGCACGCGGATCCCGAGCGCATCCACCAGGTCGTCGCGAACCTGATCGACAACGCGGTGAAGCACAGCCCGCCGCACGGCCGGGTGACGGTGCGGGCGCGGTGCGGGGCCCAGCCGGAGTCGCTGGAGCTCGAGGTCCTGGACGAGGGTCCCGGAATTCCCAGGTCGGAGTGGCACCGGGTGTTCGAGCGGTTCAACCGCGGTGTGGTGACCCGACCGCACGGTCCGGGCAGCGACGGCGGCACCGGACTCGGTCTGGCGATCGCCCGCTGGGCGGTGGATCTGCACGGCGGCCGGATCGGTGTGGCCGAATCCGAGCGGGGCTGCCGGATCATCGTCACTCTCCCGGGACTGTCCTCCGTCCCAAGTTGACGTAAAGTTCGAACCGGAAGCCCAAGATCCATCTGTGTCCGCGCAGCCGGACACGTGTGATCAGGGGCGGGCCCGGGACGCCGTCGCGCCGGGCCCCGTTCGGCGATCCCGCACCCCCTCCTCCACATGCGGAACCACGCTTGTTTCCCGCCATATCAAGCCCTGAAACAAGATTTCCGATGTGACTTACACGACGATGAACGGGCCTGACCTGACCTTCCCGGTCTCGGAGGCGTAGCCTTTATTTCCGCTGTCCATAACCTTGTGAAGCGGAAGAGGGCGGTTGCCGCCGTGTCGCCACAGTCCCCCAGTAACTCGAGCATCTCGACCGAAGACCAAGCCGGGAAGAACCCCGCTGCCGCGTTCGGTCCCAACGAGTGGCTCGTCGACGAGATCTATCAGCAGTACCTCCAGGACCCGAACTCGGTAGACCGTGCCTGGTGGGACTTCTTCGCCGACTACAAGCCGGGAGCGCCCGCCGCCTCGGCTCCGGCGGGTACTGCGGCCGCGGGGGCCGCAGAGACCACCACACCGGCTCCCCCGGCGCAGGCCGCTCCCGCCGCGGCCCCGGCGGCCCCGAAGCCCGCCGCCGCTGCCGCCCCCGCGGCCCCGGCCGCCCCCGCCCCGGCCGCGCCGGCGCCACCCGCACAGGCGCCCGCTCAGCCGAAGGCGAAGGCCGCCGCCCCCGCCCCCGCCAAGGCCCCCGCGGCCGCCGCGGCCCCGGAGGGTCCCGAGCTGGTCACGCTGCGCGGTCCCGCCGCCGCGGTCGCCAAGAACATGAACGCCTCGCTGGAGCTGCCGACGGCCACCTCGGTCCGCGCGGTCCCGGTGAAGCTGCTGTTCGACAACCGCATCGTCATCAACAACCACCTCAAGCGCGCCCGGGGCGGGAAGATCTCCTTCACGCACCTGATCGGGTACGCGATGGTGCAGGCCATCAAGGCCATGCCGTCGATGAACTGGTCGTTCGGCGAG
This sequence comes from Streptomyces sp. NPDC002520, assembly GCF_053595235.1. NCBI lineage: Bacteria > Bacillati > Actinomycetota > Actinomycetes > Kitasatosporales > Streptomycetaceae > Streptomyces > Streptomyces sp. NPDC002520. The sequence continues at coordinate 163,706 of NZ_JBSFXG010000017.1, forward strand.
AAGGACGGCAAGCCGACCCTCGTCAAGCCGGCCCACATCAACCTCGGCCTGGCCATCGACCTGGTGAAGCCCAACGGCGACCGCCAGCTCGTCGTGGCCGCCATCAAGAAGGCCGAGACCCTGAACTTCTTCGAGTTCTGGCAGGCCTACGAGGACATCGTCCGTCGCGCCCGCGACAACAAGCTGACGATGGACGACTTCACCGGTGTCACGGTCTCCCTGACCAACCCCGGCGGCCTCGGCACCGTCCACTCCGTGCCGCGTCTGATGCCCGGCCAGTCCGTGATCATGGGCGTCGGCTCCATGGACTACCCTGCGGAGTTCCAGGGCACCAGCCAGGACACCCTGAACAAGCTCGGCGTCTCGAAGGTCATGACGCTCACGTCGACCTACGACCACCGGGTGATCCAGGGCGCCGCCTCCGGCGAGTTCCTGCGCCAGGTCGCGAACCTGCTGCTCGGCGAGAACGGCTTCTACGACGACGTCTTCAAGGCGCTGCGCATCCCCTACGAGCCGGTCCGCTGGCTCAAGGACATCGACGCCAGCCACGACGACGACGTCACCAAGGCCGCCCGTGTCTTCGAGCTGATCCACTCCTACCGGGTCCGCGGCCACGTCATGGCCGACACCGACCCGCTGGAGTACCGCCAGCGCAAGCACCCCGACCTGGACATCACCGAGCACGGCCTCACCCTGTGGGACCTGGAGCGCGAGTTCGCCGTCGGCGGCTTCGCCGGCAAGTCCCTGATGAAGCTGCGCGACATCCTCGGCGTGCTGCGCGACTCGTACTGCCGCACCATCGGCATCGAGTTCATGCACATCCAGGACCCGAAGCAGCGCAAGTGGATCCAGGACCGCGTCGAGCGGGCGCACTCCAAGCCGGAGCGCGAGGAGCAGCTGCGCATCCTGCGCCGCCTGAACGCCGCCGAGGCCTTCGAGACCTTCCTGCAGACGAAGTACGTCGGCCAGAAGCGCTTCTCGCTCGAGGGCGGCGAGTCGGTCATCCCGCTGCTGGACGCGGTCATCGACTCCGCTGCCGAGTCCCGCCTGGACGAGGTCGTCATCGGCATGGCCCACCGCGGCCGCCTGAACGTCCTCGCGAACATCGTCGGCAAGTCGTACGCGCAGATCTTCCGCGAGTTCGAGGGCAACCTCGACCCGAAGTCGATGCACGGCTCCGGCGACGTGAAGTACCACCTGGGCGCCCAGGGCACCTTCACCGGCCTGGACGGCGAGCAGATCACGGTCTCGCTGGCCGCCAACCCCTCCCACCTGGAGACGGTCGACCCGGTCATCGAGGGCATCGTCCGCGCCAGGCAGGACATCATCAACAAGGGCGGCACGGACTTCACGGTCCTGCCGGTGGCGATCCACGGCGACGCGGCCTTCGCGGGCCAGGGCGTCGTGGCCGAGACCCTGAACATGTCGCAGCTGCGCGGCTACCGCACCGGCGGCACGGTCCACATCGTCATCAACAACCAGGTCGGCTTCACCGCGGCCCCCGAGTCCTCGCGTTCCTCCATGTACGCGACGGACGTGGCCCGCATGATCGAGGCCCCGATCTTCCACGTGAACGGCGACGACCCCGAGGCCGTCGTCCGGGTCGCCCGGCTGGCCTTCGAGTTCCGCCAGGCGTTCAACAAGGACGTGGTGATCGACCTCATCTGCTACCGCCGCCGCGGTCACAACGAGTCGGACAACCCGGCCTTCACCCAGCCGCTGATGTACGACCTGATCGACAAGAAGCGCTCGGTGCGCAAGCTGTACACCGAGTCCCTCATCGGTCGCGGCGACATCACCCTGGAAGAGGCCGAGCAGGCGCTGCAGGACTACCAGGGCCAGCTGGAGAAGGTCTTCACCGAGGTCCGCGAGGCCACCTCGCAGCCGGCCGCCGTCGACGTCCGGACGCCGCAGGACGGCTTCCCGGTCGCGGTGCCGACCGCGATCTCCACGGAGGTCGTCAAGCGGATCGCCGAGTCCCAGGTCAACATCCCCGACTCCTTCCATGTGCACCCGCGTCTGCTGCCGCAGCTGCAGCGCCGGGCGGCGATGGTCGAGGACGGCACGATCGACTGGGGCATGGGCGAGACCCTCGCGGTCGGCTCCCTCCTGCTGGAGGGCACCCCGGTCCGCCTGTCCGGCCAGGACTCCCAGCGCGGCACCTTCGGCCAGCGCCACGCGGTGCTCATCGACCGCGAGACGGGTGAGGAGCGCACCCCGCTCCAGTACCTCTCCGAGGACCAGGCGCGCTACAACGTCTACAACTCCCTGCTGTCCGAGTACGCGGTCATGGGCTTCGAGTACGGCTACTCGCTGGCCCGCCCCGACGCCCTCGTGATGTGGGAGGCGCAGTTCGGCGACTTCGTCAACGGCGCGCAGACGGTGGTCGACGAGTACATCTCGGCGGCCGAGCAGAAGTGGGGCCAGACGAGCGGCGTCACGCTCCTGCTCCCGCACGGCTACGAGGGCCAGGGCCCGGACCACTCCTCGGCCCGCGTCGAGCGCTTCCTCCAGCTCTGCGCGCAGAACAACATGACGGTCGCGATGCCGACGCTCCCGTCGAACTACTTCCACCTCCTGCGGTGGCAGGTGCACAACCCGGCCCACAAGCCGCTGATCGTCTTCACCCCGAAGTCGATGCTGCGTCTGAAGGCGGCGGCCTCGAAGGCGGAGGAGTTCACGAGCGGCGAGTTCCGCCCGGTCATCGGCGACTCCACGGTCGACCCGGCCGCGGTCCGCAAGGTCGTCTTCTGCGCCGGCAAGGTCTACTACGACCTGGAGGCCGAGCGGGTCAAGCGCGGTGCCACGGACACGGCGATCATCCGCATCGAGCGCCTGTACCCGCTGCCGGGTGCGGAGCTCCAGGCGGAGGTCAACAAGTACCCGAACGCCGCGAAGTACCTGTGGGTCCAGGAGGAGCCGGCGAACCAGGGTGCCTGGCCGTTCATCGCGCTCAACCTGATCGACCACCTCGACCTGGCGGTCGGCGCGGACATCCCGGCCGGCGAGCGGCTGCGGCGCATCTCGCGCCCGCACTCCTCGTCCCCGGCGGTGGGCTCCGCCAAGCGCCACCAGGCCGAGCAGGAGCAGCTGGTGCGTGAGGTGTTCGAGGCGTAAGCCTCCGGCGGCTCAGCCGACACCCGGGGCCCGGTGCCGAGTTCTCCACTCGGTACCGGGCCCTTCGGCATGGTCCGCGACGGTCATGTCTGCGCCGCACATCGCACAGCACAACTCACGTGTGGTTGGGGCAAGCGCCGATGGACCGGCACATACCCCGGCGCGCGATGCTATGCGCGCCGGGAGGGTGCCGGACGGATCAGCTCGCCTGGGGTTCGAAGTCCCAGTAGGGCCGGTTGCGGGAGCGGGCCGAGATGGTGTGGACGTGCTGGTCGCCCAGCGTGGCGGCGAGGTCGGTGAGGGCCTCCTTCTCGACCTTCTCGGCCTGCTGACGGTCTCTCAGGGCCCGCAGGTCGGCCGCGTGGGCGACACGGGCGGAGAGGGTCAGCGGGTGGGTGCGGCCCAGGGTCTCGGTGGCCCTGGTGATGGTCGTCCTGCTGAGTTCGGCGGCGGACTCGGTCTCGCCGACGAGGTTGCGCAGGGCCGAGGCGTTGATGGCGCAGCCGAGGGAGTGCGGGTGGCTCGCGCCGAGGGCCTCGGTCATACCGGCCAGCGCCTCCTCGATGACGGCGTGCGCGTGCTCCCGCTCGCCGACGCTGCGCAGGATGAGGGCGTGGTTGGCGCGGGCTCCGATGGTGAAGGGGTGGCCTTCGGGGAGCAGCAGTTCGTAGCGAGCGATGATGGACTCGCTGGCCTCGCGAGCCTGGTCGATGTCGCCGTGCTCGCGGGCGAAGCAGCTCTGGCTGACGGCCGCTGCCAGGGTGTGCACGTGGGTGTCACCGAGCTTGCGCTCGTAGCCTTCCAAGACGCTGGTGAGGAGTTCACCAGCGGCTACGCGATCGCCGCTGCGCAGTTGGCACATGGCCAGGTTGTGTTCGGCGCGCAGGGTGTCCTGGTGGTCCTGGCCCATGAGCTTTTGGTATTCGCGCACGTTCTTCATCTGCGCAGACTCGGCCTCGGCATACCGGCCGAGCAGACGCAGGTCGATGGCGTACGACACCTCGGAGAACAGGGTCCAGGGGTGGCGGTTCTTGAGGAGCAGGCGGCGTGCTTCCAACGTCTTCAGGTCGATGGCCCTGGCCTCTTCGTAGCGGCCCAGCAGGCGCACGGTGAATCCGAGGTTGTTCAGGGCGTTGAGTGTGCGGGAGTCCTGTTCGCTGAAGAGGTCGCGGTACGTCGGGTAGAGCCACTCGCACAGCTCCAGCCCCTCGTCGTAGCGGGCGAGGTTGCACAGGTCGGCCGCGAGTCCGCTGGCCATTCGCAAATAGTCCAAATCGTGTTCGCCCCGGTCCTGACGCAGCCGCTCCGCCGCCGCCCGGTCGATGGCCTCCGTCTCAAGAAAACGGCCGGCAGACCGCATCAGGTTGGCGTAGTGGTACGTCACCTCCCACACCCTGGGATGCGACTCGCCCAGCGTCCGCCGCCACGCGTTGAGGGCGCGGGCTCCGAGTTTCACCCCGGCGGAGTACTCGCCCGCGAACCACATGTACCGCAGGCAGTTCAGCACCAACATCTGCACCCTGCGGTCCTTGCTCTGCAGGACGTCCGCGTACTTCAGGTGCGGCACGATCTCCGCGTACGCGTCCCAGTTTCGGGTGTCCGTAGGACGGCCGGGGTCGGCCTCGGCGAGGGCGCGGCGAACAACCTCGATGAACTCTCGCCGGTCCCCCTCGGGCATGTCCTTGTGGACGATCTGGTGAACCATGCGGTGCAGATACAGGGACTCGCCCGAGGAGGCGGCCTCGTCCGTGGCGGTCTCGTGCGACTCCAGGCGGACGACGGAGTACTGGCGGAGCTGGTTGATCGCCTTGTTCCACAGCAGCGGGTCGTCGAGCAGTCTTGCGAGCTGTTCGGGCAGGTCGTCGTGGGACATCTCCTTCAGCAGCCGTACGGGGATGAACCCGGGTGCGAAGAAGGTGCACAGGCGGAGCAGGTCGACGGACTCGGGGACGGTCTCGCGGAGTTTGTTCAGCAGTATCGACCACGCGGTTTGGAAAGCGAGCGGGAAGTCCGCCGAGACCTTCACGACGTCCTGGTCGATGCCTCCTTCGAGGAGGGCAATGTACTCGTCCACGGACAGGTCGGAGTCGTTGAGCCAGCCCGCGGTCTGGTCCAGCAGGAGCGGCAGGTCCTCCAGGGCTTCGGCGAGCTGGTCGGCGTCCGGCTCGGTCAGCCGGGGCGCGCGGCGCCGGATGAAGGCCACGGACTCGACACGGTCGTAGACGGGGACTTCGAGGAGCCTGCTGTTGTGTTCGCCCCACTCGGGGTTGCGGGAGGTGATGAGCACATGGCCGGGGCCGCTCGGGACCAGGTCCCAGATCTGCTCCGGTTCGTCGGCGCCGTCGAGGATCAGCAGCCACCGGGAAAAGGGGTCGCCCCGGCGCAGGGAGTCACGGACGGCGCGCAGCCGTTCGCCGTACTCGGGGCCGGTGGACAGGCCGAGTCTGGGGGCCAGTTCGGCTAGCAGACGGCGGTAGGTGACGCGTTTCTCGGAGCCGACCCACCACACTACGTCGTACTCGGAACCGAACCGGTACGCGTACTCCGCGGCCAGCTGGGTCTTGCCCACTCCGGACATGCCGTGCAGGGTGACGACGCCCGCGCCCGACTCGCTGCTCTGCAGAAGGTGGTAGGCGTCGTTCAGGAGCGGTTCGCGACCAGTGAAGCGGGTGTTGCGGCGGGGTACGCCGCCCCAGACGTCGGGCATCGACGCGGGGAAGCGGGGGGCCTGGCGGGTGCCGTCGGTGACGATGGGGGTGTCCAGCGGCACGTCCAGCCGGTCAAGCAGGCGCCGTTCGGCCTCGTCCGCGCCCATGTTGGTCAGGTCGACCGGGGCGAGGACGGCGGTGGCGGAGGGCACGGTGGCGTTGGTGACGGACACCGCGGCGAACCGGGACGGGTCGGGGGCCACGACCTCGCGAAGGGCCGCGTTCCACTCCTCGTGGGTGCGCGGGCCGAGCTGGAAGTACCACTCGCTGACCAGGATCAGGGTGCGGCCCTCGGCGAGGGTGAGGTCGCGCAGCAGCCCGACGAGGGACTGGTCCGGCGGCGCGTCCCAGCGCAGGTACACCACCCGCAGCCCGCGCCGCTCCAGCCGGTCCCCGATCCACGCCGCCCAGGGCCGGTTGAACCCGGCGAAGCTGATCGTGACGGTCTGCCTCGCGGCCCCCTTCCCGGTGGACCGGACCGGCGTACGAGCTTCAGACATGCAGCGGCCTCCAGCGCGTCGTCAATGAATCGTAGAACTTCGGCCCGTCGCTGAGGAGTCCGGCGACTGCGGGTCCGAACGTCCCGGCGCGACGATCTTCCCGCAGCCGAGGGTGGGAAGTGGGGATTTCAGCGCAATGGGGGTGCCGGAGGCTGACGCTGTGTCCACAGGGTGCGCACGGATCTGATGTACGCCTGCGCACGCGCCGTGTACCCCCGGGGTGCCGGCCGCGCGGCGAGCCGTTCGTGGACGGCGGCCATGGCGTCCACGAAGCGCCTGCCCACCGGTGTCAGGTCGGGCGAGCCGACGAGCGCGGGCAGGGCGGCACCGACCTGGACTTGGTAGCGGGCGTGTTCCGCCCAGGCGGACTCCCGCCGGGCCGGGTCCGCGAGGGCGCGGCGCTGGAAGAAGTCCGCGAGCGCGAGGTGGGAGTAGGTGCCCTGGAGGAGACCCTCGTACGGGCGCGGGTCGGGGCGCCAGGGGGCGAAGTAGCGGGCCTCGGGGCCGGCCCGGTGCAGTTCCACCATGTCGCTGAGCGCGGCCAGTTTGGTGTGCTGCATCTCGTGCACGAGGGTCGCGGCGAAGGCGACCGGGGTCACGGGGGCGCTGCTGAGGAACGCGCCGAAGGCCTCGCGCCGGGTCGCGCTGCAACTTCCGCGGCCGTCGGCGCCGGGCGGCAGTTCCAGCGGGACCAGGCAGCGCAGCAGGGCGAGCGCCTCGGTGAGCCGCTGTTCGCCTCCGGTCCGCAGGACGGCGGCGGTGCCGGACCAGGTCCCCAGCCAGCGTTTGCGTTCGGCCTCGTCGGGGCCTGTGGGTCCGCTGAGGGCGTACTGGTCAGGTTCGCGGGGCGGGACGCGGTAGGGGTCGAGGTCGTCCAGGGGCATGGGGTCGGCGCCAGGTACCAGGCCGGGCAGGGCGTGGGCCGGGGTCCAGGCGGGCGTGGCGGACCAGGCGCCGGTGCCCTGTTCCAGGTGCACGGTGACGTCGGGCACGCCCGGCCTGCGCAGGGTCAGCCGGCCGTCGGTGTGGCGGACCTCGATCCGGACGTCCTCCCGTTCGGCGGTGCGCAGGGCGCCGAGGGAGGGGAGGGTCAGCACGCCGTCGCGCGCGGTGAGGAGGACGGTGAACGGCAGGCCGGCGCGGGCCGCGGCGACGGCGGCGACGGCGCTGAAGTGGGCTAGGTCCAGGACGAGTTCGCGTCGCCCCTCGGCCGTGAGCCGACCACTGCGGGGGGTGAGCCCGGTGAGGCAGCGCCGGGCCCAGGGGCCCATCAGGGGATGGCCGAGCCGGGTCCGGGCCGGAGAGCCCGCCCCGCCACCGGCCCGGTCCGCCGCCGTGAGCAGCGCCCAGTCCTCCCGGAGCCGGTGCTTCGCCGGGCCGGGGCAGACGTCGGGACCGGCGCCTTCGGCGGCGTCGAGCACGGCCCGCATCATGAGCAGGCGTTGAGAGTCCTGGTAGCGGACGAGAAGCGCCAGAGAGTCGGGGCCACCCTCGGTGCGGCCGAGTTCGGCGAGCACCCGGTCCGAGACCATCGGAAGTGTCACGGGGTGCCCCTTTCGAGAGAGGCCGGGGCCGTGGGGCGGTCGCCCCGGACGTCCCCGGCGAGCCGTCCGGCTACGTGCTGGATGAAGAGCTGGAGGTCCGCGCAGTACACGGAAGGGTTCCCGAAGCCCTTTCCTGCCCTGTACCGGTGGGCGTAGTGGCCACCCCCGCACACGGTGACCAGCGGGCAGGCCCGGCACCGGTCGGCTAGAGCCGCGAGGCCTGCCTGCCGCGCGGCAACGCCGGGGTGGTGCAGGGCTTGGTCCAAATCGTGCCGGAAGACGTCGAGTCCGGTCTCGGCGGCGCCCTCATAGGCGGACTTCAAGGAGTCGGTCTGCTCGATGGAGCCGTCCGTCTCGATCACGACGGCGTCGAAAGGCTGGAGCCCGAGGGACTCGGTGGCGGCGGGAAGTCCGAGCAGCAGCGCAAGACACTCCTCGAAGAGCCGTACCCGTGTCTCGCGCCGGCCGGCCGACCACCAACAGTCGAAGACCCGGCACAGCCAGGCGCCGTGGCGGGTGCCGCCCCAGTGCGGCGGCGGCGCAGACCAGTTCCCGTGCGGCAGCAGCAGGTCCAGCGCGGGCGGGCCGAGCGCGAGCAGCGACTCGTACGTCTCGACCGGATCGGTCGTGGGATCGACGACGGTGAGGACTCCGGCGTACGACCCCGGGAAGTGCTCGGCGACCATGCGGGCCCCGCGTGCCGCGGCGGGCCAGGAGGGCCGGCCGGCGTGGTCGACCCGGCGGGCGTTGTGCGCGGCGGTGCCTCCGTCGAGGCTGATGCCGACGCGGATGCCGTGCTGGGCAAGAGTGGCCATCCGCTCGCGGGTCAGCAGGGTGGCGTTCGTCTGTACGGTGGCCTGGACGGCGCAGTCGGCCGGGACCCGGGCACGAACGTCGTCCGTGAACCGGGCGAGCGTGTCCGCTCCGGCCAGCAGGGGTTCGCCGCCGTGCAGGACGAGGGAGATGGTGGCAAGGGCATGGGCGCGGGCGTGCCGGGCGATGCGGTCGGCGGTTCGCTCCAGGACCCCGGCGGAGGCGGCGGCTGGGCGAGTGCGCCAGGTGTGGTCGGGGCCCTCGTAGAGGTAGCAGTAAGTGCACGCGAGGTTGCAGCGGCCGTGCATCTTCACGACGAACTGCCGGAAGGGGCGGGGAATTTCGGACCGCGAGAGGGTGGCGGCGTCTCCGGACATCCCAGCACCCCCATGCCGTAAGCCGCGCCGGCTACTCACGAGCGCGCCACGGCCTTCCGCCCGTATGGACGCGCTTTCCCGGCCAGTGGCCGGACGCAAACCCCATGCGGTGGAAGTTGTCTGTTTCTGCCGCTGGTTGACCGATTATTTTTGGGTCGCCAGGGTCGCCAGGTACTCAAAGGGAGCTGTTGAAGCCCCACAACATCTCGCTGGGCCGCTCCGCGCGCTCCCGCAGGCCGGCCAGCACCTCCTTGAGGACGGGATGCTCGACAGTGCGCAGCTCCTCCAGGTCCAGTGCGAGTACGTCCGGCAGCGGTACGGCATTCTCCGGTGAGGGTGACTCGTCCCGTGTGTTCATCCCCGTTCCCCTTTCCCTGCTCTCTCTGTTTCCCCTGCTCGCCCTTCGCGCCCCACTGGCCCCGCGTGCGGGCTCATTCCAGTTCGGCCAGCCGTCCGGCCGTGTCCGCGGCCGTCGGGCCGCCCGTGCCGAGGCTGCCGTCGGGCAGTCGCGACCACTCGGCGCGGGCCGCCCGGTAGGCCTCGCGGGCCGCGCGGGGGCGGGCGGCCGCCTCGTAGGACATACCCCGCCAGTGGTGCGCTTGCGCACCCAGCTCCACCGCGTCCTGGCGCCTGCGCTCCGTTTCGGCCTCCTCCTCGGCCTCTCGCGCCGACTCGGCCGCCGACCGGAAGGCGTCCACCGCGTCGTCCAGCCGGGTGGGCCGGCCGAGGCTCCGGTAGGCCTCGTACTGCGTCTGCCCCAGTTCCAGCCGGCAGCGGGCGGCCAGCAGCGGATCGTCCGCCTCGGCGGCCGCGAGGCCGAAGAGGTGCTCCGCCTCCCGCAGGTCGACGCGGTCGCCGCGCAGCCGGTAGCGCAGGATCAGCGCCCGGCCCAGCATCAGCAGCCGGTACGCCGTGTGCCGGCTGCCCGTCGGCGTCTCGGTACGGCAGTCCCGCAGCACGCGGATCGCCTGGGCCAGCGGCTCCCAGGCACGGGCCGAACTCTCCGCGCCCGCGCGGCGCAGCAGCGCCTCGCCCCACTCCGCGAGGACTCCGGGGTAGCCCGCCGCGTCCCGCGGCATGTCGGCGGCGGCCAGCGCGAACGAGGCCGCGGCGTCGCGCAGTTCGCGCAGATCGCCCGACTCGGTGTACCGGGCGACGCGGACGCGTCCGGCGCGCACGTGGAGCAGGGAGCGCAGGCTGCGCCTGGTGGTGGCGGCCAGCGCCTCGTCGACGTGGTCCTGGGCCTCGGCCAGGTCCCCGCCGGACTTCAGCAGGGCGTCGACCAGGTCGAGGTGGACCCGGATCCGCTCCCGGTCCCGGTCGGCGCCGCCCGGGATGTCCTGCGGTGCCCCGGCGGCCAGCGCGTCGCGCAGGGAGCGGGAGGCCTGCTCGGCGTAGCCGCGGGCCAGGTCCGGGTCGGTGGTGGCGTCCGCGAGGCGCAGCAGGAGCCTGCCGTGGGCGAGCGGGAGTTCGGGCGGACGGTGCCGGCGGTCCGGCCAGATGTCGGCGAACGCCTCCAGCATGCCGACCGCGCCCTGCAGCAGCGCGCTGTCACCGCCGAGCCTCCACTGCGTCTCCAGCGCACCCACCCGCTCCAGCGTCAGCCGCAGCGCCTCCTTCGCGTCCAGCTCGGGTGCGGCACAGGCGACCGCGTACTCGCGGTCGGCCCGGCGCAGCAGGTCCAGGGCGCCGTGCTGGTCGCCGCGGCGCCTGCGGTCGGTGGCCGCCGCGCGCAACACCCGGGCCAGCGCCGCCCGTTCACGGCGCGCGCGGGGATGCGCGACGGCACGCTCGGCGGCCGTCTCCGCCTCCCGCAGCAGGTCGGCCCCGCCCTGCACCTCCCACAGTCGCAGCGTGGCGTACGCGTACTCCGCCCACAGTTCGAGGTCGGCACCGGCCGGGCGCTCGTGCCCGGCGGCGCCGCGCAGCAGCTGTACGGCGTCGATCACGTCCTGCACCATGCCCTCGGCGTCGAACCGGGCGAGCAGGTCGCGGGCCCGGACCACCGCCTGGTGCGTCGGCCGGTCCCCGGGCGGGGTGCCGCCCGCGCGGGTGCCGTAGAGGCGGAACTGTTCCGGCAACGGCATGAAGCGTTCCAGCACCCGGGCCGCGACCTCGGCGAAGGGCTGCGGGACTAGGGTCGCGTCGCCGTTGTCGCCGTTCTCCCCGGGGTAGCCGGTGGCCGCCGTGTACGCGCGTGCCGGGGCCGCTCCGGGCTCCCGGCCGCCGTCGGACAAGGTGTCCGCACTGCCGCCGAGCTGGGCGAGGGCGAGCGCCGGGAAGTTGGCGCCGCCCTTGCCGAAGCGCTGCTCGATGTACTCGGAGCAGTGCTTGAGAACCAGGACCGCCTCGTCCCTGCCGAGCGTCGACAGCAGCGCCTCCCGCACGTCCGGGTCCATCTCGTACCACTGGGCGGCGTCCCGCCCGAAGTCCTCCCCGGCGCGCTGGACCAGGCCGCTGAGCAGCACCTCGGCGAGTTCGGAGGGGCCGGAGCCGGGGAGCATGGTGCGCTGCACCAGCTGCATCACCGGCAGGCTCAGTGGGGCGGCCGCCAGATAGACGGCGAGGCGGCCGGCCGTCGGGGAGGCCGAGGAGCGGAACCTGCTGACCCGCTCCACCGGCGTCGGCCTGCGCGTGCCGCGCGGTTCCGGCGCGGCCGGCTGGTCCGCGCGCACCCAGCCCACCGCTCCGGGCACCGGTGCGGTACCGGCGCCGGACAGCAGCCGCGCCCAGGCGCCGAGCGCGACCGGCTCGGGCGGCAGCACCGGTACGGGCAGGACGCCGGGCGGCGGGGACACCGGGGCGCCGTCGGGGGTACGCACCCGCAGCGCGGTGCCGCCCAGGCTGTCGCCCCGGGTCAGCCGGCCGTACGTCACGGGCAGCCGGCTGCGGTTCCACAGGCGCTGCGGGAGCGGCTGGAGCACGGCGACGGGGGCGATGCGGGCCAGGTGGTGCAGCAGCCGGTGCGCGTGGCCGCTGCGCCACAGCGGGCCGGCGCAGTCGCTGACCAGCAGGGTGATCCGGCGCCCGGTGGGGTCGCTCAGCCGGTCGGCGGTGTGCAGCGGGGCCGCCTGGGCGTCAGGACTGCGGCTGACCGCGGGCTCGCCGTCCGGGTCGGCGTGCAGATGGCTGACCTGGATGTCCCCGAAGGCGCCCAACTGTGCGAACACTTGCTGGAGTTCGGCGAACATCCGGTCCCATACCCGCATCGAGGGCGCTGCGTCCAGCACGAGTTGGAGCCGGGCGTCCCCTCGGGTCACGGCCCGGTGGACGGGAAGGATCAGGCCGCCCGCGCGAGCGCTCAACTCGGCCGTGGCCGTCTCGTCCAGCTCCGTGCGCAGCGGTGGCGCGGCACTCCGGTAGGCCTGCAACGGCCGTAGTGCGCGCTGGAGTTCGAGTGGGGCGGGCAGCGCGGGGGCGGCGGGCACGCCGACCGGCAGCGCGGTGAGCCGACCGTTCGCCGGGGCACTCGGGGCGCCGTCGCGGGGTAACGGATACAGCGTCACACGCCGGTCGGGCTCGGCGGCGGCCGACCGCGGTCCCGTCCACGGGGCGGGCCGCCCGTCTTCCGGCTCGGGCCGGTTCCCGCCCTGCCCGGACGAGGTCTCGCCCGCTCCCGCCCCCGGTGGGGCCTGGTCCTCGGCGACACCGGCCGTCCCCTCCCCCGTGCCCTCACCCTCACCCTCGCCCTCGTCGCCCGACCCGGACCACCGGGCCAGCCACAGCGCGTCACTCAGGCCCTCCGCGTCGGGCTCCATCCCGATCTCCCGCAGCCGGAGCACGAGTTCGGCCAGCGGGTCGCCGCCGGCCACGGCGCCCACTGCGTAGGGGGAGCCGGGCAGGCCGGACCGGTCGGACCGGTCGGCGGGATCGGAAGGAACGGAGGAAATGGAGGGAGTGGAGGCGGCGGAGGCGCCGGATGGAGCCGAGGGCGTCGAGGGAGTCGACGGAGTCGAGGGCTCGGAGGGGCTGGATGGATCGGAAGGGGTGGAGGGGTCCGGTGGGACCGGGCCGTGTCGTGCCGACGCGTCGGGCATCAGCGCCTCACCTCGAACGGTCGAGCCGCTGGATGAGCAGGTCGGCGAGTCGCTCGCGGCTGGGCGGGGCGGCCGCGTCGGTGAGGTGGATCGCGTTCAACAGCTGGTCGGCGGCCAGGAGTTCGCTGCGGGAGCGCTCCAGGAAGCGGGCGATCAGGTCGTCGCCCGCGCGCGCGGCCTCGTCGCCGAGGTGGGCGCGGACGAAGGTGGCGAGCCGGTTGTGGTCCGGCCGGCCCAGTTCCAGGTGGATGCAGCGGCGCATCAGCGGGGCCGGGAAGTCCCGCTCCCCGTTGCTGGTGAGGACGACGAACGGGAAGGCACGGCAGCGCACCCGGCCGTCGCTGACGCGGACCTTGGCGCCGTCGGCGGTGAGCACCTCGGCCTCACCGCCCGGCAGCCGGTCCGCGATGCGCTGCAGCTCGGGTATCTCGAACTCGCCTTCCTCCAGCACGTTCAGCAGGTCGTTGGGCAGGTCGATGTCGCTCTTGTCGAGTTCGTCGATGAGCAGCACGCGCGGCGTGTCCGAGGGCAGCAGGGCGGTGCCGAGCGGCCCGAGCCGGATGTAGCTGCCGATGGCCTCGACGGCACCGGGGCTGCCGGCCGCCGAACCGTATCCGCCCTGTGCGGCGATCTGGACGTCCTGCAACCGGGCGATGGCGTCGTAGTGGTACAGCCCGTCCTGGAGCGTGGTCCGGCTGACGATGGACCAGCGCAGCACCTCGCCCAACCCCAGCTCGTACGCCACCGAATGGGCCAGTGTGCTCTTGCCCGCGCCGGGGCTGCCGGTGACGAGGAGGGGCCGGCGCAGATAGAGCGCCGCGTTGATCATCTCCAGTTCCTCGGCGCCCGGCCGGTGCAGTTCGGCCAGGTGCCGGTGCGCGCCGAGCCTGCGGTCCCGGGAGCCGTCGCCGCCGCCGTCCGCGTCCCGGCCGGAGAAGTCGCGCCAGGGCGGTGGCGGAGGCAACCTGCTCATTCCGTCGTGTGGTTCGCCGGCGCCTCGGTAGATGAGCCACTCACTGGATTCGGTCATGTCCGGTCCTCGTCGTCACTCGTCCGCCACACCAGCCGTCGAACGTGCTTCACGGTATCTACCCTCAGGACACCTGGTAAGGGGAACCGGACGGAGAGTGCGCGCCGCGTCACGGCGCCTCCAGCAGATCTCCGGTTCCGGGAAGTGGGCGGTGCGGATCGTCGTACAGCAGCGCCAGTCCATGAGCCCAGTACGCCTCGGTGAGCCCCGCGTGCATCTGCTTGCGCAGCACGTGCACCGCCTCGGGCAGGAAGGCGACGCCGGTGCCGTCGTCGACGACCGTCTTGGCGCCCCGGTGGAACTCGCCGCACACGGAGTCGGGTCGGGGCCGCCAGTGCCGCCACAGCGCCACCCCGACGCCGGCCCGCAGGATCCGGCCGAGCGAGCCGGGGTCGCTCGCGTAACGCAGGTCGCCGAGGCGGCACAGCACCGGGACGGTGTGCGGCGCGAGGCCGCGCAGCGTCGCCGTGTCCGGTACGGGTCTGCGCACGCCGTCGTCGCAGTCCAGCACCTCGGCCTGGGCCTGACGGGCGTGCAGCCGGCGCCAGCGGTCCCGGCGCTCGCCGTCCTCTTCACCGCCATCGTCGTCGTACGACTCCCAGGCCGCCGCCGGCCACGCTCCGGGGCCCTCCGCTCCCTCGTCGGGCAGCTGGTCCCGGTCCGAGCAGCGCACGAGCACGGGCCGCTCCACCCCCAGGGGGACGCCGTCGGGCCGCAGCCGCCAGCCGTCCACCGCCGTGTCCAGGTGCTGGTGGGGCAGGGCCACGTACAGGGGGGTGGGCCGTCCCGGCTCGTCGCACTGCCGGAAGGCCTCGGTGAGCGGGGCGGCCACGTGCGCGTCGAGGCCGGCCAGCGGGGTGCGCTGGGTCTCGTGCAGCAGTGTCGTCCCGCCGTCCTTGTCGGCCACGGAGATCGACCAGTCGCAGTGGTCGGGCTCCCAGCCCCGGCACAGCACCACCAGCAGGACGGACGGCCCCGGCGGCGCGAGGGACGGGTGGGGTGCGGGGGGCGCGTGGGGTGCGGGGGGCGGGTGCGGGGTGGAGGACGATTGCGACCCGGAGGACGGGTGCGCTGCGGGGCGCTCCGCCTGCTCCTGGCGGGGGCCGTCACTGGTCCGTTCGTGACCGGGGTGCGTCCGACCGAGCAACTCGGTGCGCTGCAGGGCGAGTTCCATGCGGTAGCTGCTGTCCAGCCCCTTCGACGCCTGACTCACCCACTCCCACAGTGCCCGTTCGGCGCCCCGCACGCTGGGCGGCCGTTCGCGTTCGGCGGCCAGGACCCCCATCGCGTAGTCGATGACGAGCCTGCGCGCCCCGTCCTGCCGCGCGTGTTCGTAGAGCACCCCCAGACCGTCCCGCCACCCGCGCGGTGCGGGCACCACGGACGGAAGCCGGAAGTTCGGCAGGGCCTTGAGCATGTCGAGCAGGGCACGGGTACTGGCCGGGGGCGGCAGATCGGCGAGCCGTCCGAGGAGTTCTCCGCGCTCGTGCGGGCTGAGCGTGCGACCGGGGCGCGCGCCGAGTTCGCCCTGGATGTCGGCCCAGGTGGGGGCCGGTGAGTCGGAGGGCTGCTGACGGTCGCGGTGGTAGCGGTCGTGGGCGTGGAAGACGGCTTGGTAGATGTCGGTCTGGGGGGTGTCGGTCTGGGGGGTGTCGTTCCGGTGGGCGGCCGCTTGCCCGTTTCCGGCCGCTCGCGTCGGCGCCTGGAGGGTGCGCAGCTGCTCGACCCCGATGGACGTACCGCCCGTGCCCTGGTCCGAGCGTGACTTCAGGACGCCGACGACCTCACCGCGCACGGGGTCGATCACCGGACCGCCCGAGACGCCGGGCGGCAGATCGTTCTGCCCGAGCCGCACCTGCTCCTCGGGCGACCACGCGCTGATCGTCCCCTGTACGGAGAGGTGCCCGTCCAGGATCTCCAGCCGGCCCCGGGTCCCCGTCCAGCCCGCGTAGTACACCCGGTTCCCGCCGAAGTGCGGGTTGGGACGCTCGGAGACGTACACGCACGTGTGCCCGACGGGCTCGCGGAGCCGGACCAGCGCGAGGTCCGGGGCGGGCCAGCTCCCCGGGACGAGCCGGTCGGCGTGCTCCGGCACCGTCACCGCCACTGTCCCGGACACGGCGCACGGGTCCTCGTAGGGGCTGGTCCGGTACACCACGGTGACCTCGCCCCCCTCCTCGGCGTGAACCACGTGTGCGCAGGTCAGAACCCAGTTCGGCGCGACGAAGAATCCGCTGCCGAGGAAGCCGCCGGGTTCGTCGTGGGCATACCCGGCACCCGCGTGATGAATGCGCACGGTGGCCGCGAGAACGAGGTCACGGAGGGCAAGCCGGGCAGCATCGAAGTCGTCCGGTGCGCCCCCGTCGTACCGCTCCGTCATGCCGTGCCCCCGACGCCGCCGCCTCCGACACCTCCATGCCCCCGAACGCCGGTGGACGCGCCGGGGGGCGGGGCATGGGGGGCCGCCGGCGGGGGCACGTGGCGGGCTGCCGTCGCCGCGCCGGGTCCGGCCGGGGTCGTCGCCGTCGAGGTGGAGGTCGAGGTGGAGAGGGTGCCCGCGTCCGCGTCCGGTGGGCCACCGCCGTTCCAGGTCAGGGTGACCGTGATGGCGGCTTTGGCCTCGCCGTCGGCGAGCAGGCCCACCACCTTGCCGGCCTTGGCGGTCAGCTCGATGCCGAACTCGACGCTGACCTCGTCCGGGCGCACCGCCCGCAACGGAGCGGACAGCGACCGTGCGACACCGGTGATCAGCGACTGGAGGCTCTCGACGCTCGCCTCCACCCGTTCGGTGAACCCTGTGTCCGTGTACGACAGTCCCCCGGGCGGCGCGGACAGCTCCTCGGCCCCCGATATCCGGGCCCACACCGGCGTTCCGTCCGGCAGCTGGATGCGCGCTACCCGCGTCGACTCCCCGTTCATCACGTTCCCCCGTCCCCTTGCGCCGTTGTCGCCCCGTCTTGCCCCGTCGCCGCCCCGGCGTCGCCCGGTCGCCCGGTCGCCCGTCGCCCCCGTTGTCGCCCCCGTCGTCGCCCCGTCGTCGCCCCGTCGTCGCCCCGGAGGGACCGCCTGCCCGCCGTGCCACGCGGGCTGCCTATCATTTTCCTGTTCTCGCCCTGCTCCTCAGGCGGAAAAGCGGCATCTTCCACCTCTCACAGGTTGAGGGTTCTTCCCGCCCGGGAGCGGCCCTACCCCTGCACTGACCGACGGAGCGGCATCCATGTACTTCACCGACCGAGGCATCGAAGAACTGGAGAAGCGGCGCGGCGAGGAAGAGGTCACCTTCGAGTGGCTCGCCGAGCAGCTGCGCACGTTCGTCGACCTGAACCCCGACTTCGAGGTACCGGTGGAACGCCTGGCCACCTGGCTGGCCCGCCTGGACGACGAGGACGACGAGTAGTCCGGTCACCCCCTGTCCCTACCGCTGATCGCCCGTAACCACTGATCGCCCGTACCGTTCACCGGGGGCCGCTGCGCGCGGCCCCTGTGCGCTCGGAGCAGCACCTTCGTTGCGACCGATCCCTGAGGCTCTTCGGCAGCTCTTCGGCAGCTCTTTGGTGGCTCTTCGGCAGCTCCCCGACGGATCCTCGACGGATCCCCGGCCGGACGCGCCCGCACTCACGCGGCTCGAAGTCCGCCCTGCCGCCTCGCCGCCCCGCCGCCCCAGCCTGCGCGTCTGCCGCCCCACCGCCCCGCCGCCCCAGCCTGCGCGTCTGCCGCCCCACCGCCTCGCCGCCCCGCCGCCCCAGCCTGCGCGTCGCCGCCCCGCCGTGACACCGGCCATGTCACCTGCGCCGGCCCCTGCCGCCTGCGTCGGCCCAGCCGCCTGTGCCGTCCGTGCAGCCTCCCGCCACCTCGCGCCCCGAGATGGCCCCAGCCCGCCCCGCCACGGATCCCCGCCACCCACGGAGCGCCTCACAGACAACGACGTGACGACGACGTGACTCCCCTGAACGGGTGCCTTGACTTTCCGTGACCACGATATATCGTGAATAGCGGAAGACGCGATATGGCGTGTCGCGAATGCTGCACGACGCCGCGCCCGAGGAGGCTCCCCATGTCCGAGTGGTCCGTCGCCGAGCCCCAGAAGCTCACCTTCGACACCCCCGTGAGCGACCTGCACGTACGCATCGTCAGCGGAACGGTGAACGTCGTGGGCACGGACGAAGGTTCCGCCCGCCTGGAGGTCTCCGAGATCGAGGGCCCGCCCCTGATCGTCACGCACGAGGGCGACACCCTCACGGTGGCCTACGAGGACCTGCCCTGGAAGGGCTTCCTGAAGTGGCTCGACCGCAAGGGCTGGCGGCGCTCCGCCGTCGTCTCCCTGGCGGTGCCCGCCGACACCCGCGTGGAGGTGGGAGTGGTAGGCGCCGGCGCGGTCGTCTCCGGCATCCGCGGCCCATCGGTGATCAAGGGCGTCACCGGAGACACGACCCTCGTGGGCCTCTCCGGCCCGGTCCGCGCGGACACCGTGTCCGGCAGCCTGGAGGCCCAGGCGGTCACCGGCGAGCTGCGGTTCCACTCGGTCTCGGGCGACCTCACGGTGGTGGAGGGCTCGGGCCCCACCGTCCGCGCCGACTCGGTCAGCGGCTCCATGATCGTCGACCTGGACCCGGAAGGCCCCACCGACATCCGGCTGACCAGTGTCTCCGGCGAGATCGCCATCCGTCTGCCGCACCCCGCGGACGCCGAGGTCGAGGCGAACACGGCGAGCGGCACGATCTCGAACGCCTTCGACGACCTGCGCGTGCACGGCCAGTGGGGCGCCCACAAGATCACCGGCCGCCTCGGCCAGGGCAACGGCAAGCTCCGCGCCACCACGGTCTCCGGCTCGATCGCCCTGTTGCGCCGCCCGCCGCGCGAGGACGAGGGGGACGCCCCCTGGGAGACCGAGCCCCCGGTCGATCCGATGTCCGACGCCCCGTCCACCTCGGGAGACAATTCCGTCTCCGGCCGGAGCACCGACGCCACCAGCGCTCCGTCCGACGGCACGACCGACAAGAAGGTGCTCTGACATGCCTCCCGTCTTCGCCCATGGCCGCCTCCGCCTCTACCTGCTCAAGCTGCTGGACGAGGCCCCGCGCCACGGCTACGAAGTGATCAGGCTGCTCGAAGAACGCTTCCAGGGTCTGTACGCGCCGTCGGCGGGCACGGTCTACCCCCGCCTCGCCAAGCTGGAGGCCGAGGGCCTGGTCACGCACACCACCGAGGGCGGCCGCAAGGTGTACGCCATCACGGACGCCGGCCGCGCCGAGCTGGCCGGCCGCAGTGGTGAGCTGGCCGACCTGGAGCTGGAGATCCGCGAGTCGGTCGCCGAACTCGCCGCCGAGATCAAGGCCGATGTGCGCGGCGCGGCCGGCGATCTGCGGCGCGAGATGCGCGAGGCCGCCTCCGAGGCGCGTACGGGCGCCAGGACAGGCGCCGGTCGGCCGGGACCCTTCGGGGAGTTCGGCGATCTGGGCGACGCCGAGGCCTGGCGGGCCGCCAAGGAGGAGATGCGCCGGGTCAAGCAGGAGTGGAAGGAGCAGGCCCGGCGCGCCAAGGACGAGAGCCGCCGGGCCCGCGAGGAGGCCCAGCGGGCGCGCCGCCAGGCCCAGGAGGCCCAGACGCGGGCCCATGCCCAGGCGCAGGAGGAGGTGCAGCGCATCGCCCGCCGGGTCCAGGACCGGGTGCAGGACCACTTCGCCCGCGGCGACTGGCCGACCGGCGTACGCGAGGGCCTGACCGAACTCGCCAGGGAATTCGGGGAGTTCGGCAAGGAGTACGGCTTCGAGTTCGGCAAGGAGCGGGGCCACGGCCACGCCCCGGAAGCCACCACCACGGGCCCGGACCTCCACAAGTCCGCACCCACCCCCGCCCCCGCCACCGGCCCGGACCACCCCACCACCTCGGACCGGACCACCCCCGCGGACCGCTCCACGGCCCCCGACACCACCGCGACAGCCCCAGGCACCTCCGCGACCCCGGACTACTCCACCACCCCGGAGGACTTCCCGGCGGAGTACGAGCCCTCCTGGGCGCACGAGGACACCACCGGCGACCCGGCCCGCGACCTGGAGCGTCTGCTGGACCGCTTCCGCGACGACATCCGCGACGCGGCCCGCGACCACGGCGTCACCGACGAGCAGCTCCGCGACACGCGCCGCCATCTGTCGACGGCGGCGGCCCACATCGGAGCGATACTGCGCCTCCCCAGGGTCTGAACCGCCGGAGGCGGACCCGGCACCCCGGATCCGCCTCCCGTCCTCGTCGCCCGGGACCGTCGCCCGGGACCGGCACCCAGTAGTTCGTGGGCGTCAGGAGTTGGTGAGCACGATCTTGCCGAAGTGCTCGCCGGACTCCATCCGCTCGAAGCCCTCGCGGGCCCGGTCCAGGGGCAGCACCTCGTCGATGACGGGTCGTACGCCCGTCGCGGCGCAGAAGGAGAGCAGGTCCTCCAGCTCCTCCTTGGTGCCCATGGTGGAGCCGACGACCTTCAGCTCGAGGAAGAAGATCCGCGTCAGCTCCGCGTGCGAGGGGCGGTCACCACTCGTGGCGCCGGAGATGACGAGCGTGCCACCCGGCCGCAGGGACTTCACCGAGTGGGACCAGGTGGCGGCGCCCACGGTCTCGATGACGGCGTCGACCCGCTGCGGCAGCCGCGCGCCGGACTCCAGCGCCTCGACGGCCCCCAGCTCCAGCGCCCGCTTGCGCTTCGCCTCGTCCCGGCTGGTGGCGAAGACCCGCAGGCCGGCCGCCTTGCCCAGCGCGATCGCGGCCGTGGCGACGCCTCCGCCCGCACCCTGCACGAGGACCGAGTCGCCGGGGCGTACCCCGGCGTTGGTGAACAGCATCCGGTACGCCGTCAGCCAGGCCGTCGGCAGACAGGCGGCCTCCTCGAAGGACAGCTCCTTGGGCTTGGGCAGGATGTTCCAGGTGGGGACGGCGACCTGCTCGGCGAAGGTGCCCTGGTAGCGCTCGGTGAGGATCGAGCGGGGTTCCTTGGGGCCGACACCGTGACCGGTCTGGCCGATGACGGAGTGCAGGACGACCTCGTTGCCGTCCTCGTCGATCCCTGCGGCGTCGCAGCCGAGGATCATCGGCAGCCGGTCCTCGGGGAGGCCGACGCCCCGCAGGGACCAGAGATCGTGGTGGTTCAGAGAGGCGGCACGGACCGTGACGTTGCTCCAGCCGGGGCGGGCCTCCGGGGCCGGGCGCTCCCCCAACTCAAGGCCGGAGAGCGGCTGGTCGCGGTCGATTCGGGCGGCGTAGGCAGCGAACATGGCCTCGACGATAGGTGCGCGGTGCAGCCGACGGAACTCCAGGGGCCTGTGACACATGCCCTCTTGCACACGAGCACCCGTGCAGCGCAGCCGCACACCGACAGCCCCGGAGGGGGGCGTCTGCACGCAGAGACGGGCGGCTGGCCGGGTAGGCAAAAAAAATGGCCCCGCCCGAGTGGGCGGGGCCATAAGGGTCACCGACGCGCGACACCCTCGGCACGAGCCGCGGCGGCCACCGCCGCGGTCACGGCCGGAGCGACCCGCTCGTCGAACGGCGACGGGATCACGTAGTCGGCGGCGAGGTCGTCCCCGACCACCGCGGCCAGAGCCTCGGCGGCAGCGATCTTCATGCCCTCGGTGATCCGCGTGGCCCGCACCTGGAGCGCGCCCGCGAAGATTCCCGGGAAGGCCAGCACGTTGTTGATCTGGTTCGGGAAGTCCGACCGCCCGGTCGCGACGACCGCCGCGTACTTGTGCGCCACCTCGGGGTGCACCTCCGGGTCCGGGTTGGCCATCGCGAACACGAAGGCGCCCTTCGCCATGGAGGCCACGGCCTCCTCCGGGACCGTGCCGCCGGAGACGCCGATGAAGACGTCCGCGCCGGCCAGCGCGTCCTCCAGGGAGCCGGTGATGCCGGCCTTGTTCGTGAAGGAGGCCACCTCGCGCTTGACCGGCGTGAGGTCCTCGCGGTCCGCCGAGACGACGCCCTTGCGGTCCGCCACGGCCACGTCCCCGATGCCGGCCTCGACCAGCATCTTGGCGATGGCGACACCGGCCGCGCCGGCGCCCGAGATGACGGCACGCAGCTGACCGATCTCACGGCCGCTGAGCCGCGCCGCGTTCCGCAGCGCCGCGAGCGTCACGACAGCCGTACCGTGCTGGTCGTCGTGGAAGACCGGAATGTCCAGACGCTCCTGGAGCTGCTTCTCGATCTCGAAGCACCGGGGTGCCGAGATGTCCTCGAGGTTCACTCCGCCGAACGAGGGAGCGAGCCGGACCACGGTCTCCACGATCTCGTCCACACCCGTGCAGTCGAGCGCGATCGGAACCGCGTCGACGCCGCCGAACTGCTTGAACAGGATCGCCTTGCCCTCCATCACGGGGAGGGAGGCCTGGGGACCGATGTCCCCGAGTCCGAGCACGGCCGTACCGTCGGTCACGACGGCCACCACGGAGGACTTCCATGTGTAGTCGTTGACCAGCTCCGGCTGTTCCGCGATCGCGGTGCACACGCGCGCGACGCCGGGCGTGTACGCGAGGGAAAGGTCGTCCTTGTTACGGACCGGCACGGTGGCCTGCACAGCCATCTTGCCGCCGCGGTGCAGCGCGAACGCCGGGTCGAAGGAATCGAGGGGCTCGGCCCCGGACTCCTGATCCGTACTGTCGCTGCGAGGATTGACGATCTCCGCTGCCACTTTGTCTTACCCCTTAGGTATGCATGGTTTGAGGGTCGACCACTCCTGGTGAGGGGTGGGCGGGCACCGCGCATGGCCCGATTGCTGATACGTACGTGGCCATACGCGACGGGCGCGCCGCACACGCGCCCTGAGCCCCGGATGAGGGGTGTAAAGAACCTTCTTACCGGACGGATGGCGCCGACGACGAGTCCATTAGGTGCAAGGTCACATCTGGAGACCGCAAAAACACATAAAGGTGACCTGTCGCCGGCGGGTGCGTGGAACCTGTGCCGGAGCAGGCACTCCGGGGCCACGAACGTCGCAAAAGCCGCCAGTCCGGCGGTCCACATCGTGAGATGCGCTGAAGATTTTCCGGCCTGAGAGCCGGAATACCGCAGATGGTTCGGCGGTGATGAACCGAGGTTGTACCGACCTGGGGCGGTTCGGGGGTCACCCGTTATCCGATTTTGACATAGCGACGCCCCTGAATGGCCTAGTCCGAATGGCAAGATGCCGTAAACCCACGAGGTCGCGACACCCGAAGGTGTGTGTTCTCGTCGACCCATCGGCAACTCTTCCCACCAGCCGGAGGAACCCACGATGACCGCAAGCTCCACCCCTCGTACGACCGCCGCGCGTTCCCGGCTAGCAGCGGTCGGTGCGATCGCGGTCGCGGGCACCCTGCTGCTCACCGGCTGCGGTGACCAGACCAAGGACAAGAACAAGGAATCCGGCAGCTCCGCCGCTGCCGCCCCGCTGGCCGACAAGCTGCCCCAGTCGGTCCGTGACAAGGGTGAGATCAAGGTCGGCTCGGACATCGCGTACGCCCCGGTCGAGTTCAAGGACTCCTCCGGCA